>CAJVZR010000030.1 GCA_913019965.1 uncultured Oleispira sp. | reverse complement strand
TTAAAAATGAAGACAAAGATAGCCATGTTCAATTACCTAACATCAATCCAAACCTATCGACGGAATCACCTGAAGGGGTTTGGTTATTTCATATGAATATTGATGTCACGGAAAACTCAATCTCCTCAGATAAGCAAAGAGAAAAGAGCAGCCATTATTTCGTACGCCAATTGGTAACAATCAAACCAACTGAGCAGGAAAATGTATTCTGGCCAAAAGCTGGCTGTGGTCGGTACTCTTCCGAATTTAATATTAATAGTTTAATGGCAGTTGATGACGATACAGAGCTTCCAGCAAACTGGAAGCTTGATAATCAACAATTTAAACCTTTTGACAATCCTGAAATGCAAAATTATCCTGAGATGGAAGCTCTTAGTATCTTTGATCCATATTTTAGTTGGAGCTATATCGAAAATGGGGGACTAACTGTTAACCAAAACCTGTCCCTTTCAGGCCAACTAATCATTGAAGCCAATGCAAATTATATAGCCAATGAAGACCCCTTATTTTTTACATCTTTTTATTTGAACGGGTATGATCAAGTCAAATATTCAAGATCTCTGAACATCAGCGCTGTAAAACTGTCAGATAGCACAGCTTTTGATACCGCAGCAGAAATAACATACAGGCTAAATATTCAATCCGATTTGTTAGATATATCGCACTCCGAATATATGCCTTATTGTTTAGATTCAAGAGAAAAAAGGTCCTACATAGTTACTCGTAGAGCTAACAGCTCAGAAGTTGAAGCTAAGCAAACAGAAGCATTTACACTGGGTATGGAATCCTTACTTCCCGAGACTGATAGCCTAGTTATCCTCAAGACTTATCAAGACTATGAAAACGCCCCGTCAGTACATTTATTGGGTTCGGACTGGGATTCATACCATATAATTCAACCTTGTTATGACGAAACTAGTGAACAGTGCTCACCTCCTATTAGTTTTGAGCTAGAACAAAGGTCGAAAGATATAAACGGCTTCTCAGTTGAAGCTGAAATTATTGAGCATGACGGAACTGAAGTGAAAATTGATACTAGATTCATATTTCCCAATTAATACACGTTTAGCTTCAATCACTCTAGAATGTAAATTCTCAAAAGGAAGCAAATAATGATCAAAAGAAATATGCTTAAGCAATGGATATTGCTACTCCTACTTAGCTTTTCACTTTCTGCCTGTCTTAAAAATGAAGACAAAGATAGCCATGTTCAATTACCTAACATCAATCCAAACCTATCGACGGAATCACCTGAAGGGATTTGGTTATTTCATATGGATATTGAGGCAACTGAGAAGCACCATATTAACGATGGAGAAAGAACTAACGAAGATACCTACTTCATTCGTCAAGTAATTCGAATTTCAGAAACAGAGAATACGGGTGAATATCAACTAGGGGCAAGTTGTAATCAATCTTATTTGCCAACAAATAATAGCTTAGCCATTAACCACACTATTGAAGATGAAGGTTTTACATGGGTAATGAGGCAATTACTCGACGCTTATGGCTTAAATGATCCCAATACTCACTATCCCGCGGCCAACCTCTCCAATACTGACTTACCTACCCTTTGGCAACTCTCAGTTAATATACTCACCCCTAACTTAGTCGCACTCAATCCGGAACAAGTCGGGTTATTGCGATACCTATTCTTTCAAATTGGAATATCACTACACAATCCTTTGGTTCAACAAGGCTCCAAATCAGGAAGTCTAAATTTAACTAACAACCTAGCCTTATCAGGGAGCTTACAATTTGAAAACATGAAATTCATTTCTACTGTGAATGACTATCATAGGAATATGTCGATCAAAGGCGTGAAGATTAGTGACTCAACCAAGTTCACAGAAGTAGAAGAAATAGATTTTAGCATTCACATTAAAAGCCCAAGCGTGAATATTACCGATACGTCCGAAGTATTAAATTGCTTACGAATTGCACAGTGGCATTCAAGCGTTACAACAGCCAGTAACAATAATACTGAAAGCTTATTCCACTCAAAACACATCTCAACAATTAAATTCTCCGAAACCCCAAATAGATACGGATATTCAGACGAAACCTATTTCGAAGCTAGCAGAAACCTCAATACAGACAAGGAAACACTAAGAATTATTAAACCAGTCCCGTTGGATACTAGCTATACCAACCGCTGCGCAGAGACAAACTATAGTGAATGTGAAAGTGCTTCCAGCTTCGACCTCCAGATAGATTCTCAAGCCACTAATAGCCTGTCTGCCAAAGTTGAAATAATTAATCACAATGGTGACGTAATTAAGGCCGGATTTTCAATGAGTATTCATCCTTAAAGAATAAGATAGTGTTGAATACACTACTAAATATTGCATCGAGTTACATAATACCCAACCCTTTCGGTTTAACCAATTTTCACTATATTGTAGTATTACTGTCACACCCAATGAATAAAATATAAAAAAAGGTGCTAAACGGAAATTCAATGATTAGATCACTACTTAAACCAGCGGGGGTATTGTCACTTGCCCTAGTAGCCGCTTGCCAATCGCCACAGCTTACTCAGGATATCAGTGACTCTGATAAGCCTATTTTCGATAAAATGTTTGCAACCGCTCAAAGTTGCATCAATAAAAATAGCCAGATTGAGCAGTGTTACCGCCAAGCATTCCCACAGCGTTGCGTTAACTTTGCAGCCGAAATGCAATTTAATAAAAGCACTACCCAAAAGAAGCTAACCAACTGTGTTTCCGCTTGTCAGCAAAGCACTATCGCTAGTCGATCTTTTGGTGCCTGCGCAATTGTTCTATAATAGAACCCAGCAACTTACTCTTTACACTCTCTATAATAAAGACTGACACTTTCTATAACTTCCCTCCAATAGCAAAAATAAAAAAACGAAAAAAGGAACTGGATTCCTTTATTTTGTCATTTACAAAACACTTACCTAAAGCATAAAAACTTGAGGTACTAACGTATTAATTTAATTAAAAATTACTTTTAATAATTCTTATCTATGATTTACTGGCCGCGTTAAATCAGCAGACATGCTGAACAATAAAAAAATAATAAAAAACTCACTACAGCTTTAAAATGAATGGACGCAATAAATCATGAAAATCATTCAACCGAAAAATCTTAGCCCCCGCTAATTATTACGATAGAAAATCAATAGTAAATAATATATTGAAATCAGAGCATCTCAGTCTTTTTTCTGATGAGATTTTTTGTCTTCGTTTTTTGTGCGTGAGGTTTTTATGAAAAATAACAAATCCAAAATTACAGCCAGTTTCAAGAAAATTAAATACGTTTCTGTCCCTCAGCTATTAGAAATGCATAAAGTATTTGTTCAGTATTATCACAATGCTGACCTTCATACCTTTGTCACAGATATGGGGAAAAAGACGGGGGTTATTTTATTAGAAGATAAAAACAGCAATAGAATAGTTGGCTTCAGCACATGGACAGAACTTAACATTAAACAAAATGGTGAGAGTTCCATCGGTATTTTTAGTGGTGATACCGTTGTTGAAAAAGAGTTCTGGGGAAATAAAGAATTACAGAAAACATTTGTTAAACAGTTATTGAAAACTAAGATTAAAAATCCTAAAACCTCTGTATTTTGGCTACTGATCTCAAAAGGCTATAAGACTTACTTATTGCTAACCAACAACTTTCCTAAGCACTACCCTAGCCACGAAAATAATAACATCAAACTAGAATCCATCGTTGACGAGTACTGCGAGCAACTATATCCGGCAGCTTACAATAAAGAAAATCGTTTATTAAACTTCGGAGATGATTATCAATATTTAAAAGGGGATGTTGCCGAAATTACTGATGACATGACGGAGGAAAATCCCAAAATTCGCCATTTTGCCAAACTAAACCCCTCTTGGCAGCAAGGTACCGAACTCCCTTGTATAGGTGAAGTTTCTGTTCATATGATGTGGAGTTTCATGCGTAAAAACATGTTTACACGTAAGAATAAAAAGTCAGCTAATAAGTTAAAAACTATCAGCAAAGCCTCTGTGATGGAGACATCATAATGGCCTTTTTACGCTCAATTCTCAGCCGAATACTGCACCAAGTTTCTTTTCAGCTATCAAAAAAAGGAGAGCAGTCTTTTTATCAGAGCAGTTTTGATATTGAAGAAAGCCAAGGACGAATATTAAGAAACATACTAAAGCAGGTAGAAGGCAGTGAAAATGCGAAAAAACATAGTCTGACTAAAAATAGCAGCCTAAAAGAATTACAAGATCAAGTTCCAGTTACTGACTATGACTACTGGTCGACTATGATTGAGCAACAGCAGAAAAGTAATAAAAGTCTTCTTACCCATAGTGATTGCTTGCGCTATCAACCCACCAGTGGTTCAACGTCCAAAATTAAATGGGTGCCTTATACTAAGGCTTTCCTAGAAGAATTAGATAATGCCATTGCGCCTTGGTTAGCAGACATGTATTCAAGCTACCCTAAAATTAAGCAAGGGAAACACTACTGGTCTCTTTCTTGGGTGCCGAGTGACTTACGTAACAAGCTCACCGCGAGTATCAATAACGATTTACAGTTACTTCCTTGGTGGAAACAACTATTCATGGCCGAAACAATGGCCGTCCCCGAATCTATTTCATTAGCAGAAACCTCTGATGAGTCTTTCTTTGCAACCGCGTGTTATTTAATTTCTTGTAACGACCTGAGTTTCATTTCAGTTTGGAGCCCCACCTTTGCATTGAGTCTGCTGGAATTCATACAGAGTCACCAACGGGATATTGTTCAAGTTTTGGCGACCGGTGAATGGCCTACTGGCTACACTGGCTTAAATAAAACGGTGGCGCCTAAAAATAAAAGAGCCTCACTTATTCTGAAACAGTGGAATGGGGAAATAAATGCTCAATTTACCGCAGCTATTTGGCCTAAGTTGGCGCTAATCAGTGCATGGGATACCTCCTCTTCGACTATTTGGGCAGAGAAGTTACAGCAACTATTTCCTCACTGTGAATTTCAAGGTAAAGGTCTCTGGGCAACAGAAGGGGTAACCAGTATCCCTTACAAAAATCAATTCCCACTGGCCATCAATAGCCATTTTTATGAATTTGAAGAGCTGACGAGCCAAACCATTTTGAATAGCTGGCAGCTTGCCAAAGGTATGTTCGTTCGACCTATTATTAGTTCAGCTAATGGCTTATTACGTTACGCAATGAAAGATCAATTAAAAGTAACAGGATTTATTAATCAATGCCCTTGCTTTGAATTCATTGGCCGTATTGATGGCACCGATATGGTAGGAGAAAAGCTATCACCAGAAACCGCTGTCACTCTACTCAACGAGTTCAATCAAGAATGCGACATCACGCCCATTACCTTAATCGCAATACCCGCGAATGCACAGCAAGATAAACCCTGCTACTTGATGCTCTGTCAAAATGAAGATATAGCTAATGATCAAGTGACCGCAGAAAGAGAAGCTGAACTTGCATTGCTATTAGAGAAAAAACTGGCCCAGCATTTCCATTACCAACTAGCTCGAGAGTTAGGTCAAATGGGAATGGCTAAAATTAGTATCAAGCAAGATGCATTAGCACTCTATGCCAATCATAAAGTTGATCAAGGCATGGTTAAAGGCAATATCAAGGTTGAGCCTTTGATTCTATGGCAAAACCAAAACTTCTTAGTATCAGAAGAAGTTAAAGCAATGTCAGGTGAACCTGCATGAGCTTACGTTATTGCATTCGTCTTGCGGAGCCAGAAGACTCACCGGCATTGTTAACGCTAATACATGAAACACCTCAACAAGGCAGTATTAAGCTAAATTTTGAACGTCAGCCCAATTTCTTTCATGCTACGAATGTAGTGACCCATGCACCAGAGGTTTGGCTTATGGAAGATAAGCAAAAGGATAAGCTGGTCGCTTCGTTTAGTATTGGTAAGCGTGAAGTCTACGTAAAAGGTAAAAAGCGCCTTACCCGTTACGGCAATGATCTTAGAATACATAATGAATATAAGGGAGGAAGAACCCTATATCGTTTATTTAAAAAGTATAAAGAACTCATGCAAGATGAATGGATGCAAACTGTCATTCTTGATGAGAATAAAGCCTCTATCGATACCGTTAGCAGTGGCCGCTTGTCTTTACCGACTTACCATAGTGCCGGACAATTTATTACCCACATGGTCGCTGTAAACAAAGCATACCCTGAAGCGAACAAATCTGTCCGACGCGCGACTTCCAGCGATGTAAGTGCTATTCAAGCATTCTTTGACCTACATGGAAAAGAGAAAGAGTTTTACCCTTGCTATGATTTTAGCAAAATTGGAAGTGATGATCCTTACTACCGCGATCTTATTATTAGCGACTATTTTTTGTACTTTCAAGAAAATGAACTTATTGGCGTTGTCGGTAGCTGGAATCAAAAGCCCTTCAAACAGACTCGATTCTTGTCTTATCACGGTAGCATGAAGCTACTTAGGCATATTAATAATATCAGTAGTAAATTCTTAGGTGGTATGAAGCTTCCGGCTGCTGGAGAACTCGCCAATTATATTAGCTTACACTCAATCCTGGTTAAAAATAATCAGCCTAAGATATTGAAAGAACTATTACTGAAAATCCTTTCTGAGTATAAAAACTCGACATTTGATGCACTGATAATTGGGTTTGA
The DNA here is from genome assembly GCA_913019965.1 of uncultured Oleispira sp. GTDB lineage: Bacteria > Pseudomonadota > Gammaproteobacteria > Pseudomonadales > Oceanobacteraceae > Oleispira. The sequence continues at coordinate 40,456 of CAJVZR010000030.1, read as the reverse complement.
TAAGCGTGATCCATTGCACCATGCATTAGCTGATTTCAAAACTCATACATTAGTTAGCAATCATTATCTCGCCAGTTATGGTGATGTTCCGGATTATCTCGATCATCAGAGCGAGCACAACACCGAAAACCTATTTTATTTAGAACCTTCGCGTTTATAAGGAGAGAAGCATGAAAGCCTCTAAAGATTATATTGCCATGTGGTTTGATGTCAGAAAAGAACTCGGTATCAGCGATGATATGAGCATCGGACAAATGAAAAAGTCCAGCGGTGAAATAAACTGGAGTAACTTCGCTCATAGTGAGATGGATGGTATCGGCGGAGTCGCAACTATATTAAGAGAACATGGTTATCCCTGCCGGAATTTGCCCAAGAGTGGTGAGAAACAAGTGCCTGGAATGTGGCAACTATACAAGCTCAATAAAAAATTCAAAAAAGACAAAGGTTATATTCCATCCAAGTCGATTCGTTGGAAGAATAACTATCCTTGTGACAATAATAATACAGCCCCTATCGTAAACAGTTATTTTGATAAAAGAACGACCCCAATAATTAAACGTAATGCCAAGAAAAACAAGGTAGCTTATAGCACTTTCTTAATGTGGGCTTTAAATAAAGCCATCGCCGATAACTTACTCGATGGAAGTCAAAATTATTATTGGTTCTACCCTGTCAATCTACGGGGTGCTATCGAATTAAATTCTGATACCAGTAATTACAGTTCTGGCATCAATGTTTGCTTAAACAATTACATTACTCCAAAAGAACTGCAGCAAGAAATTAAAGCAAAAATAAAAATAAAAGAACATTGGAGCACCTGGAAGATGGCTCACATAGGTAAGCTTATTGGAAAGCCCGGTGTGCGCTATATCTATAAAAAAATAAGTAACAAAAATTTCTATGCCGGTTCGTTTAGCTTCTTAGGAGGCTGGCCGTTAAAAGAGCACAATAACCCAATAGAAAATGAGAACGAAGTTTGGGTTAGCTGCGGCATAGGCACAAAGAACTATCCGGTGTCCACAGGCATCATGGAGTGGCATGGCCAATTGACCCTAGGTTTAAAGCTTCACCCTATGATCTGTCAAGATGTTGCACTCACAGAAAAGTGTTTAAACGATTGGAAACTGAATTTAACAGAAGATAAGAATCATAATGAATTTCTTTAAAAAGTATTACAAATTCAGCCTCATTTTTGTCTTTAGCCTTGCTGTTATTAGCTGGTTTATCATTAACATGCCAAAGCCGGATAAAGCTGAGGAAATGATTGATATTCCCTCACTCACGTTTACCAACGTTATTCTACAGGATCAATCCATCCCGGTATTTAGCCGTGGGAAAGTCTCTGCGACTCATATTCGCCATATTACCAGCGAAGTTCCTGGATTAGTCGTATACAAAAACCCAAAACTTGTACGCGGTGCCTTTGTTGAGAAAGATGAATTATTAATTAAACTGGACCAACAGCCTTTCATTCTCGATATTGCACAGAAGCAATCGGCTTTAGATCAAGCCAAGTTACACTTATCAGAAACTCAAGCGAAGGCACGTATTGCGAAAAAAAGTGCGGGTAAAAAGTCCTCTAAATACGCTAAGCATGTACCTCAACTGAAGTTTGCACAAAGTCAGGTCAATGCTGCTCTAGCTGCGCTCAATTATGCAAAAAAACAATTAGAAAAAACTGAAATTAAGACGCCGATTGCAGGCAAAGTCATTGACGATAATATTAACCAAGGTGAGTACCTGCAAAGTCTAAGCGCCATTAGTAAAATATACGGTACTCAAATAGTCGAAGTACGCTTGCCATTAAATGATCATCAAATTGATATATTAGGGCTTAAAGAAAAAACTCACGATCAGGCTATTAATAGCGAAAGCATTAAGGTCAAAGTTAATAGTTTTCACGATCCTGAAACCGTATGGCATGGCAATATTAGTCGAATTGAAGGTGAACGAGATAATAATCAATTGCTCTACGTCATCGCTAGCTTTGATAATTTCAGTATTGAAAATCAACAAAACAAAGTCTTACTACCAGGTTCTTTTATCGAAGCGCGAATCAATGGCAAGATTATTAAAGGCTTGCGTATTCTTCCGCGGGCCTTAATTCAAAGCGATCAACAGGTATGGGTTATCAATCAGGATAACCGATTAGAGCGTAAAAACGTTAACATTCTCTATCGAGGAAAAGAACTGGTTTATATTCGCAGCGGTTTGCAACGCAATGACAAGGTCGTTAATACCTCTTTTCACCAACTCATCTCAGGGCTATTAGTCGAACCTAGTTCGCAACCCAGCATTTTAGATCAACCCGTAGTTGAGGCTTTATAATGAAAGCGTCGATTCATTGGTTTGCTCACAACCCAGTAGCGGCAAATTTATTCATGCTGTCCATTTTTTTGCTGGGGGCTTTGGCTATTCCCGAAACTAGAATGGAGCTGATTCCTAACGTCTCGTTAGAACGCATCAGTATTCAAACAACGTTACGTGGCGCCAGTGTAGAAACCGTTGAAGCTAGCCTTTGTAAACCTTTAGAGAACAGAGTCTACGATATTCCTGGAACGCTAGACTTAACATCTACATCTTATGAGGGTCAGTGTGCGATCACTCTCGATGTCGCAGAAGGTTACGAAACTAAAGAAGTCCTAGATCAAGTTAACAATCGTATCCAGAGCTACGACTCGCTTCCCGAGGAGGCCAGCATTCCTATAGTAAAAGAACTTAATGTACGTAACCGTGTTGCCAAACTCATCGTCAGCAGTCGTTCTGATTATTCAGATTTAACCAAAACGGCTCGCCAGATTCGTAACGAATTATTAGAGTTTGATAACATCAGCATCATTGATTTAGAAGATATTAAGGATTCTAAAATTGAAATTAGCATCCCCTCCCATCATCTAGAAAAGTACAACCTTACCTTTGCACAAATTAATCAGTTAATTCGTCAGCAAACCGGGCAGCTGCCAGGGGGCCTATTAAAAACCCTTGAAGGGGACGTATTGATTACCGCTCAAGCCGCCCGTGATGACGCAGAGGCTTATCGTAATATCATTATTGCCTCCGATGAACAGGGATCTGAAATCACCTTGCGTGATATTGCGATTATTCGCGATAATCGTCATAGCCAGCAGAGCCAAGCCAGCTTTGATCACAACCCTGCCGTCTCTATGGATATTTACCGAATTGGTGATCAAAATATTATCGATATCGCCGACACGTTAAATGCATATATTGAAGACAAATCTCTCGCCGAGAGTATGACACTGTATATTTGGCAAGATGATTCGAAACACTTTAAAAGCCGTATCGATTTATTACTGGATAACGCTTTTACAGGATTATTATTACTCTTTATCGTATTGTTACTATTTTTAAATGCTCGTTTATCTTTCTGGGTCAGTCTAGGCATCCCCGTATCTTTCTTTGGTTGTTTATTCTTACTTCCTGTTTTTGACGTCTCAATTAACGTTATTTCTTTATTTGCCTTTATTCTCGTACTGGGCATTGTTGTCGACGATGCTGTCGTAGTCGGCGAGTCGGTTCATCAACAGAACCAGTTAGGACAGTACGGTATCAAAGGCTCTTTGAAAGGCACCTATCAAGTTTATAAACCCATATTCTTTGCGATTGCGACCAGTATCGTTGCCTTTTTGCCTCTGTTATTTTTACCTGGACCCGAAGGTAAGCTGATGCAGGCCATTCCTATTGTGGTTATCTGTACTCTCATCTTTTCATTATTAGAATCGATTTATATCTTACCGGCTCATCTAGCGGGCAACAAAGCGGCAGAAAAAGTTGAGACAAGTAAATTATATTGGCCGCAGAAAGTTCTAACTAAAGTCCAACATGTGTTCAGTCAAGCACTGGATAGCTTTATCAACCATCTATACCAACCAGCATTGATTCATGCGTTAAAAAATAAGAGTACGGTGATTATGGGCTTCACCATGACTTTCTTTTTATTCATGGTTCTATTGAGTACGGGTTGGATGAAAATCGCGTTATTTTCGGCCATTGAAGCAGATGTCGTTACCGCGAATGTAGTTTTTCCACAAGGTTCATCTCGCATCAAAACCGAAAACGCCGTGAACAAACTGAAGTTGGCTGCTCAGCAACTAAGCCAAGAAACCTTAAATGAAGGTCAATCGGCTATTGCTCATATTTATGCGGTCATCGGTCCTAAAGATAAAATTTCTAACCAAGACTTATCTCAAGACTTAGATCATAGAGCACAAGTGACATTGGAGTTAAGTGACGCAAATAATCGTCAATACAATGGTCAACAACTTCTTATACGCTGGCGTGAACTGGTTGGTGATATTGTGGATAGTGAACAACTCAAATTCAGTGCCAGTTTAAATCCTGCCAAACCCGATATAAATATCGAATTTTCCGGTTATGACTTAGGGCAATTAAGTGAAGCTGCCCAAGCCTTGAAAATAAAGCTAACAGACTATCAAGGGACTTTTGATGTAAGAGATTCGTTAAATAGTATTAAGCAACAAGCTCATATCCAGTTAAAAGATAACGCTATCACCTTGGGTTTGACGTTAGAAGAAGTATTATTACAAGTAAATAATGCTTATCAAGGCGATACGGTACAAACGATTCAAACTCAAAATGACGAAATTAGTGTTTGGTTAGGCTTACCCGTTAATGAACGTGCCTCTATGTGGCATTTAGAAAATCTTCCGATCTATATTCAAAATCAAACATACGTACCGCTGTCGAGCATTGCTGACATTGATTATCGCCAAGGAAAAAATAGTATTAAGCGCTATGAACAGAAACGTATTATTTCGGTCAGTGCTTACGTTAATCCTAAATTAAATTCTGTCTTTCAGATTCAGAGTGATCTAAAAGCCAATCACCTTGATCAACTCGTTGCACAATATCCAGGAGTAAAATGGAGCACCACAGGACAGCAAAAAAGTATTGCTGTATTTCTTAAGGTGTTATCGAAAGGCTATCTGATAGCGATATTAGTCATGTATTTAATGATGGCCGTTTTATTCTCATCTTATAGCCAGCCATTATTAGTGCTCTTCGCAATTCCCTTTGGCTTGTTGGGTTCTATCATGGGCCACCTTTTTTTAAATATGGAACTCACACTGTGGTCATTTGTCGGTATGGTTGCTGTCAGCGGCGTAGTCGTTAACGACAACCTCGTATTAATGGATTACATCAATCAACAAAGAAAACTGGGGACTCCTGTATTTAATGCCGTATGCGCAGCGGGTAAAAAACGTTTCCGCCCTATTCTTTTAACCTCTCTAACAACTTTCGCTGGGCTTACTCCCTTAATATTAGAAACTAGCATACAAGCTCAATTCTTAATTCCTATGGCCGTTTCCCTAGCTTTTGGTGTTCTATTCGCTACTTTTATTTCACTACTACTCGTACCCGCGAGTTATTTATTACTCAATGAGTGGCAATTAAAAATAAGTAATTGGGGAAAAACGGTAGAAGAGCAGCTCGCTAATTCTGATCTTGTTGAACTGGCTTATCAAAAAGGCTTTGAGCAAGGTAGCAGCTCCAAATGGACTTCATTAAGACCCAACTCTAGCCCTTATCAAGACGACGTTCTCATTTCCAGCTGGGAAGCCGGTTGGCAAGATGCAAAAAAATAACTATAAAAATGGATCAATTGTTATGACCTATACAAGACCACTTTCAACCATAGAACGCTATTACGTAAGTTGCGATAGCAAAAAAAATGGCCAATTGCATACCCCTTGTGTCAATCAAATGGTGGTAGAAGGTCATGGTAATCTCGATAGTGAAAAACTCAGAGCCGCGGTAACTAAAGCTTCTTATGCAAACCCTGGAAGTCGAGTAAAGCTTGTCGGTCATTTAGGCTTCAGTCGTTGGGTCGACAGTGATCATTCAACCCCATTGCGCATAGTGCATAGTCACTGGGATGGTCGCTCAAACGATAATGCCGACTTCTTATTACAACCTCTACCCACTCGGACAGGGCCAACTTCTGAAGTCGTATTGGTACATAGTGATAATAATAAGCACTTCATTATTTTTCGTACCCACCACGGCGCAATGGACGGCCGAGGTACATTACATTTCGCCAACGATGTTTTCCGCTGCTTACGTGGAGAAGAGGCAATCGGTGAAAATAGTCATATTAACGATATGCAACTGGCTCAAACATTAAATAATCACGCTAAAGCTGATGACCTAGGCCCAGATATTGCTGCTGCAACGGGGGCTGCAAAATTAGATCCTCAGCAAGACTTAAAAAGTCCTTCACGTTGGATACGTCAAACTTTAAAAGGTAAACATAAAGGTCTTCTGGCAAAGGTTGCATTAGAAATTGCTCGCTACAGTCGCTTAAATGGTGAAAATTCGGTTCGCTTCCAAATTCCTGTGGATATGCGCCCCCATAAAGAAGGGCTAAATTCCACAGCCAATCTAACCGGTGGGATTGTCGTTAGTGTGGATTTAAATACAACAGCAGAAGATTGGAATCAAGACATTCGACAGCAGCTGGCAGAAAAAAAAGAAGCAGAAATTCCACGCTTCTTTAAATTTTTTCCGTTTCACCTATTAAATTGGGTACCCACTTCAACCATTCGTAGAAGTAACGATAAATTGGTTAAAAAGCGTCGCGAGAATAGTGTATTCCGAACCACAGGCGTTATTTCAAACTTAGGCCTACTTAACGTTGATCAATTTAGTGGCGCAGAATTTAAAGCGGACAAAAGTTATTTTATTCCACCTGAATTTGAAACCACGGCTTTATTTGTAACTCTTGCCGGTCACCCGGAAGGCGTTGAAATAATAATGCGATCACCCGTTCAATTGGATGGTGGCCGCGTACAAAAAATGATGGACTTTGTACTTAACAATATTGAACAACCGCTCTCTAATACAGCACAAATAAGCTCAATCGAAAAAAGTCATCAGGCTATAGAAGAAACCGGATAAACTTTCTCGCTATCTTGCGTTCAAACATATCTTCAGCACGCTCAATTTGAGCTGCTAGGCTTTAATTAAGTCGATCAAAGGGTTTGAACATGAAAGCATCAGATTTATTCGTCAAAGCATTAGAGCAAGAAGGCGTAGAATACATTTTTGGCATCCCGGGTGAAGAGAACCTAGATGTCTTAGAATCCCTACGTACTTCTTCTATTAAACTTGTATTAACGCGTCACGAACAAGGCGCAGGCTTTATGGCGGCTACCTATGGTCGTCTAACGGGGAAAGTAGGTGTTTGCTTATCAACACTAGGCCCTGGTGCAACCAATTTTGTCACCGCTGCAGCCTACGCCCAACTCGGTGGCATGCCAATGTTAATGGTCACTGGGCAAAAACCGATAAAGGCCAGTAAGCAAGGCCGCTTTCAGGTTTTAGATGTGGTTGACATGATGCGCCCCATCACAAAATATACGGCGCAAATTGTCAGCGGTGAACGCATTGCATCACAAGTCCGCGAAGCTTTTCGCATTGCCAGTGCAGAACGCCCAGGAGCAGTACACTTAGAATTACCTGAGGACATTGCTGATGAAGAAACCAGCCCAACCCTAATTCCGGCAAGCTCAGTCCGTCGCCCTATCGCAGAAGAGAAATCCATCAAACATGCCGTAGACATGATTGAGCTCGCCAAGTCGCCACTGTTATTAATTGGCGCTGCCGCAAATCGAAAAATGTCTAGCAAAATGCTCACCCGTTTAGTTGATGAATTTAAGCTGCCCTTTATCACCACACAAATGGGTAAAGGTGTGGTTGATGAAACCAAAGATCTATTCTTAGGTAATACCACACTCTCCGATGGTGATTTTGTTCATCGCGCCATTGCCCATGCCGACCTTATTATTAATGTCGGCCATGACGTTGTTGAAAAACCACCTTTCTTTATGCGTGATAACGATAAGAAAGTGATTCACATTAACTACATGGCCGCAGAAGTCGACCCTGTGTATTTCCCGCAAGTGGAAGTGATTGGCGATATCGCTAATAGTATTTGGGCCATCATTGAAAAGTTACAGCCTCAACAACATTGGGACTTTAGCTATTTTGATAAAGTAAAAGCCGCAGAAGAAAAAGAATTACCCCACGGCTGCAGTGACGACCGTTTCCCAATTTATCCACAGCGCTTGGTTTCTGATGTGCGTAAAGCCATGCCCGCAGAAGGAATTATTGCGTTAGATAATGGCGTCTATAAAATCTGGTTTGCGCGTAATTATAAAGCGCAAAAACCCAATACCGTTTTGCTCGATAATGCCTTAGCGACTATGGGAGCCGGCTTACCTTCCGCGATGGCGGCTAAATTGGTCTACCCTGATCGCCCAGTAATCGCTATTTGTGGTGATGGCGGCTTTATGATGAATAGCCAAGAGCTTGAAACCTCCGTGCGTTTAAACCAACACATTATTGTATTGATTTTGCGTGATGATGCGTACGGCATGATTAAATGGAAACAAGCCAATATGAATTTTGACGAATTCGGCTTAGATTATGGCAACCCTGACTTTGTAAAATACGTAGAGTCATACGGAGGTAAGGGTCACCGCATCGGTGCGGCTAAAGAATTATTACCCTTGATTCAAGACTGTATGCAAGACCACGCCGTGCATCTAATCGATGTTCCCATTGATTACAGTGAAAACGATGAGATTCTAAATAATCAATTACGCAAACTGAGTGCAAAGGTTTAGGGAAAGAGGACACCCATATGTTAAATAAAAGTTATCCCTACTATTTAGCGAATGAAGCAATATTCGCCAATGAAGATCTAGAAGTCACCGATAAATATTCTGGTGAAGTGGCGACTAAGGTGGCATTAGCTGATGAAGCCGCAATAGACCAAGCCATAGCCGCGGCAGAAGCGAGCCAAGAAGCCTTACGCAAGATGGCCCCTTATGAACGCCAAGATATTCTCAATCATTGCGTGAAGCGATTTACTGAGCGCGCGGAAGAAATGGCACTCGCTTTATGTATCGAAGCGGGCAAGCCCATTAAAGATGCTCGTGGTGAAGTCGGACGACTCATCGATACCTTCCGTATTGCTGCGGAAGAGTCCGTGCGTATGGGCGGGGAAATAATGAACCTCGAAGTCGCTCCTAGAGCACGGGGTTATACCGGCATGTATAAGCGAGTTCCCATTGGGCCCTGCTCGTTTATATCGCCATTTAATTTTCCTCTCAATTTAGCCGCGCACAAGGTTGCACCCGCCCTCGCGGTTGGCTGCCCGTTTGTCTTAAAGCCCGCCAGCCGCACGCCTATCGGAGCGTTAATTATTGGTGAAGTACTTGCAGAAACGAACTTACCCAAAGGTGCTTTTTCTATTCTTCCTTGCTCCCGCAATGGCGCTGATTTATTTACCGTAGACGATCGCTTTAAACTATTAAGTTTTACCGGCTCTCCTGATGTTGGTTGGGACTTAAAAGCCCGTGCGGGTAAGAAACCTGTCATCCTTGAATTAGGTGGCAACGCGGCTTGTATTGTCGACGAAGACAGCAATAACAACCCAGGTGATTTAGACGACGCTATTGAGCGCATTATCTTTGGTGCCTTTTATCAGTCAGGTCAAAGCTGCATTGGTGTACAGCGCATCATGGTGCATGAATCCTTATATGATGAATTCAAACAAAAGTTCGTCGCTAAAGTCGCTCTGTTAAAAATGGGTGATCCAAAAAACGAAGAAACCTTTGTTGGCCCAATGATTTCACTCTCTGAGGCCAATCGCCTAAAAGGCTGGGTTGATGAAGCTGTGGCTCTAGGCGGAACCTTATTAGTGGGGGGTAAGCAAGATGGTGCTATGCTGGATGCTACCGTTTTAGAAGACGTCCCCAATCATGCCCAATTAAATACCGAAGAGGCCTTTGGCCCTGCCGCACTATTGAGCAAGTTTTCGAATTTTGATGACGCACTGAAGTCCGTGAATGACAGTAAGTTTGGTCTACAAGCCGGCATCTTTACCCGTGATCTGTATAAGATGAACAAAGCCTGGGATGAACTCGAAGTCGGTGGTGTTGTTATTGGTGACGTACCCAGTTGGCGCGTAGATAATATGCCCTACGGAGGAGTAAAAGATTCCGGAGTCGGTCGTGAAGGTATTCGTTTTGCAATGGAGGATATGACCGAGATTCGCTTATTAGTAATACGAGATAAGAATCGCTAATACTCTAAATCATTATTCTCTAAAAAATTAGCCCATTAATAAAATTGATCCAAATCAATTTTATTAATGGGCTTTTTTCATTTTATAAAAGCTAAAAAAAACAATCTGGCTTAGTTTGATATATATCAACAAACTAAGGCAAACGTGTGTGACAAATTGTCGCACTAGGTAGATAGTACTTGTGGTCATTTTATAAATACTTCAAGTAGGTTTAACAGTGAACAAGCTAGTTAGTTTTTTATTAAGCTGTAAGACTGTTGTTTTAGCACTATTACTTTTAGCTTCCAGCTTAACCCTTGCTGGAGGCCTAATTGTAAGCCCAGCTAAACCTGCCAAACCTTTTATTGAAGATGCGTTTCCTCAAGCAACCTCTATTGGCGAAAAATCTGAAGCGATAGACGGTGAGCTTCCTGCTTGGACAATCAAAAACAATGAAGAGATTATCGGCTATGCATTTGAAACCGATGATATCGCTTTAATACCTGCCTACTCTGGTGAACCGGTTAATAGCCTAGTTTCTATCGATACCGATGGAAAAATCGTTGCGGTCAATGTACTTGAGCACCATGAGCCGATTTTATTGATCGGTATTCCCGAGCAAAAGCTTCATGACTTTACCGATCAATACCCTGGCATCATGTCGACTGACATCGTTAAGATCGGTGGCCTAAAAGAAGACGAAAGTATTCACGTCGACGGCCTATCCGGTGCAACGGTAACCGTGATGGTGGTTAATCTTGGCATCATGCGCGCGGCAAAAATGGTTGCTAAAAATAAAGGCATTATCGATTATGACGAAATCGAAAAACAGCCGATGGCCGATATTAAGCAAGATGTTTTCCAAGCCGCCAACTGGACGCAATTAACCGGTGATGGATCCATTCGTCGTTTAAGCCTTAGTAATGCCGATATAGAGAAATCCTTTATCGGTACCGAAGGAGAATTAAAAACACCGCTTTCCCAAGAGGAAGGTGAGCAATCTTTTATCGACCTGTACTACACCCAGTTAAATATCCCAACCATAGGTCGCAACCTGATTGGGGATAGTGAATACGATTGGCTACAAAGCCAACTAAAAGAAGGTGAGCATGCATTAGCGCTAATGAGTAACGGCTTTTCCTTTAAAGGTTCGGGTTATGTTCGTGGCGGTATCTTCGACCGCATTCAGATTCACCAAGGGGATAACGTATTCAGTTTCCGCGATCTTGACCAGTATCGCATCAACGATATTTATGCTGAAGGCGCCCATTTCTTTGACGAGATGTCTATCTTCATTATCCGCGACCACCACGAGTTTGATCCTGGTAGTGAGTGGGAAATTGAATTATTAGTGCGCCGTCAAACTGGTCCACTGGACAGTATTTTCAGCAGTTTTAAAACTCACTACATGCCGATCGAGCAGTACCTGTCTCGCCCTGTGCTTGAAGTTAAACAAGATCTAAGCGATTTGCCCATGTGGCAGCAGGTTTGGTATGCCAAGCAAGTGCCGGTGACCATCTTGATCATCAGCATGGTATTAATTCTAATCGTTATTTTCTTGCAAGACTGGTTGGTTAAGTTCCCACGTTTCTTACATACCTTCCGCCGCGCGTTCTTAATTTATACCGTGCTATTTGTCGGTTGGTATTCGTTAGGTCAGGTTTCCGTGGTGAATGTGCTCACCTTTATGAAAGCCTTGATGTCTGATTTCCATTGGCAGACCTTCTTATTAGATCCCATTATTTTCTGCTTATGGATCTTCATCGCGATCACCATTTTATTATGGGGCCGTGGCATTTTCTGCGGTTGGTTATGCCCATTTGGTGCACTGCAAGAATTAGTCGGTGAGCTGGCGGTTAAATTAAAAATTCCACAATACGTTGTTCCCTTCGCCATTCATGAACGCTTATGGGCGGTGAAGTATCTTGTATTGCTAGGCTTGTTTGGCTTGTCGTTAGAGTCTTTGCAAACCGCTGAGGTTTACGCTGAAGTTGAACCTTTTAAAACCGTCTTCTTATTAAGTTTCGATCGTGACTGGCCATTCATCTTATACGCCAGCGCCTTGATTCTAGTTTCAGTATTCAGTCGTAAAGTGTATTGCCGTTACGTTTGCCCTCTTGGCGCCGCAATAGCAATTCCATCGGGTATTCGTTTATTCGATTGGTTAAAGCGTCGCAAAGAATGCGGCGAACCTTGCCAGCTATGTGCGGTTGAATGTGAGATTGGAGCAATTGAAAAGAATGGCGAAATCAATCTACGTGAGTGCCACCACTGCTTAGATTGTCAGGTCACTTATCAAAATGAGAATAAGTGCCCACCTCTTGTTGCCAAGCAGAAAAAGCTAAAGCGTCAGAAGCAAAAAGCGACGCCAGCGGAACCGATTCGAATTGTTGACTAAAACTTCTCGAGTTAAAAAATTTTAAGAATTAATATGAAAAATAAGGAAAACATTATGGATAAGAATGAAAATCCCGTTGATCAAATTGATGATAACGTTGAGATTCCTGTCGTCGGCAAAAAAGAAAGCACACTTGAAGTAAGCCGTCGTGGTTTCTTAGGTGCGGGGGCAGTCGCGACCGCCGCCGGTGCCGTGCCAATGACTGCAGCTATGTTTGCCGCCAGTGCAAAGGCACAAGCCGCCGATGCGGGCAATAATAAAGCCTTTGTTCATCCTGGTGAGCTGGATGAATACTACGGTTTCTGGAGTGGTGGTCACTCAGGTGAAGTGCGTATCATGGGCCTTCCATCCATGCGTGAGCTAATGCGTATTCCAGTATTCAATACAGATAGTGCAACTGGCTGGGGCTTAACCGATGAGTCTAAGCGCATTAAAGGTGACAGTGCTCACCTACATGCCGGTGACTCACACCACCCTCACATGAGCATGACTGATGGTCGCTATAACGGTAAGTACGTATTCATCAACGATAAAGCCAACTCCCGTGTTGCCCGTATACGTTGTGACGTGATGAAAACCGATAAAATGCTAACAGTGCCAAACGTACAAGCCATCCACGGCTTGCGTGTTCAAAAGGTACCTTATACTAAATACGTTATCTGTAATGGTGAGTTCGAAATTCCATTAGTGAATGACGGCTCAACCATGGAAGACGTGAGTACTTACCGTTCTTTGTTCAACGTCATTGACGCTGAAACAATGGAAGTCACCTTCCAAGTAATGGTAGATGGAAACTTAGATAATACCGACGCAGATTACGACGGTCGTTTCTTTGCTTCGACTTGTTATAACTCTGAAATGGGTATGACGCTGGGCGAAATGGTTTCTGCAGAACGTGACCACGTGGTTGTATTCGATCTGCATGCGTGTGAAAAAGCGCTTAAAGCAGGCAAATTCAAAACCTATAACGGCAACAAGGTTCCAGTACTAGACGGAACTAAAGGTTCACAGCTAACCCGTTATATTCCTGTACCTAAATCACCACACGGTATGAACACGTCACCAAACGGTGAATACTTTGTTGCTAATGGTAAGCTATCTCCTACGGTTTCTGTCATCTCTATTAAGAAATTACCTGACCTATTCGCAGACAAGATCAAGCCACGTGATGCGATTGTAGCAGAGCCAGAGCTAGGTCTTGGGCCTCTACACACAGCGTTCGATAACAAGGGTAATGCTTATACTACCTTGTTCTTGGATAGCCAGATTGCTAAGTGGAACGTAGAAGAAGCGATTCAAGCTTACCAAGGTAAGAAAGTTAACTACATTCGCCAGAAGCTAGACGTTCATTACCAGCCAGGACACAACCATACCTCGGCCGGTGAAACCCGTGACGCTGATGGTAAATGGTTAATCTCGCTTTGTAAGTTCTCTAAAGATAGATTCTTACCGGTTGGCCCATTACGCCCAGAGAACGATCAGTTGATCGATATTTCTGGCGACGAAATGAAGCTCGTACACGATGGCCCAACGTATGCTGAGCCACACGATTGTATGATTGTGCACCGCAGTAAATTGAAGCCTAAGAAACTGTGGACTCGTGATGATCCAATCTTCGCGGACACTATTGCCATGGCGAAGAAAGATGGTGTTAACGTTGAAACCGATAACAAGGTGATTCGTGACGGCAACAAGGTTCGTGTTTACATGACATCCGTTGCGCCAATGTTTGGCTTATCTGAATTCAAAGTTAAGCAAGGCAATGAAGTCACCATCGTTGTGACGAACCTGGATAACATCGAAGATGTAACCCACGGCTTCTGTATGACCAACCACGGTGTGCAGATGGAAGTTGGCCCACAAGCCACGTCTTCTATCACCTTCACGGCTAACCAACCGGGTGTTCAGTGGTTCTACTGTAACTGGTTCTGCCATGCGCTACACATGGAAATGCGTGGACGTATGTTCGTTGAGCCAAAATAGTCATAGATAAAACAACGTCTTGTGGTGGGTCTAATGACCTACCTCAAGAACCTATGATTTAGCCCTCTATAAAGCCTGATTTCAGCCGAAATTAGGCTTTTTTTATGCTAATTTAAAACTCACTTTTACACCTTTTATTCCTAAGTGAGAATCTTGTTGAAGTCACTCAAGACACTATTCGTTTTTACCTGTTTCATCGCGCTATTACCCAGCGCGCATGCCAAGCTATGGCAGGTCAATAATCAAGATTCTTTGCAAACCATTTTAGATGCGACCCAAGCAGGAGATCAGGTGCAGCTACAGCCTGGAACTTATCTAGGCAATTTCACCATCAGCCAAGGCATTGAACTCAGTGGCAGCCATAAAAGCATTATCGACGCCCAAGGCAAGGGGCATGGCTTAGAGCTAAAAGCGCAAAATATTACCGTAGACGGCTTAAAAATAATCAACTGGGGCAACGACCTAACTGAGCAAGACTCAGGCATTTACTCAGAAAGAGATTCTAAAAATATAATCATTAAAAATTGCCAGCTAGAAGGCCCGGGGTTTGGCATCTGGTTACAACGCGGTGAACATAATCTCATCGCCAATAATACAGTCATCGGCAATGATGAATTACGCTCGGCGGATCGAGGCAATGGTATTCAAATTTCAAGTATGAAAAATACCGAAGTGCGCGATAATGATATTAGTAAAACCCGTGATGGCTTGTACGTCATCTCCAGTACCAATAATACTCTCGCCAATAATACAGTTCACGATCTGCGATATGGCATTCACTACATGTACTCTTACCACAATAAAATTCTGAATAACTACGCCTATGATACTCGCGCGGGTTACGCCATGATGAATTCTCGTCATTTAGAAATTCGCGGTAATGTCACTGAAAATAGTCACGATTATGGCTTCTTAATTAACTTTATTATTTACTCCAACTTTGAAGATAACGTAATTAAAAATGTTTGGACCCCCGCAGATAAAAAAGTCTTAGGGCGAGATGGTAAAGGATTATTTATCTACAACTCGGGTTACAATACCATTCGTAATAATCACATCGAACATGCCGAAATTGGTATTCATCTAACCGCAGGTTCCGAAGGGGTTAAAATTTCCGGCAATACCTTTATCGATAATCAAATCCAAGTGAAGTACGTTTCCAATAAACTCCAAGAATGGAGCCAAGAATTCGATGGAGTTCAAGAAGGCAACTATTGGAGTAATTATCAAGGTTGGGATATGGACGGTGATGGTAAAGGCGATGTGCCATTTGAACCCAATGATGGTATCGATAAATTATTTTGGAAATACCCCGAAGCTAAATTTTTAATGGATAGCCCTGCGGTTTTATTATTACGCTGGGTACAGCAACAATTTCCGGTATTAAAAGCACCTGGAGTGAAAGACTCCAACCCCCTAATGAAGCCAAACCCGATCAAACCTAATCCGCTTAAATCAAATTCCAGTAAGCCTACAGAAAAGGCACTCGCTAGTTATGAATGATATCGCAGTAGAATTAACAGACGTTTGCAAATACTACCCAAACGTCAATGCACTTCACCCGTTAAACATGTCGGTGAAAGCCGGTGAAGTTTTAGGCTTATTTGGTCATAACGGTGCAGGTAAAAGTACCTTGATGAAGCTGATCTTGGGTGTATTAAAGCCTAGTGGTGGTGAAGTACGCGCCTTGGGCCATTGCCTACGTAGTAACCAAGCCCACGACTACCGCACCCTCTTTGGCTATTTACCCGAAAACGTCAGCTTTTATGAGCACCTCACTGGAAGAGAGGTTTTACATTACCTAGCCAAGCTCAAAGGCCATAATAAAGCTCAAGCGGATAATTTATTAGACGAAGTAAACCTCAGCCATGCCAGTGATCGAGCGGTAAAAACCTATTCAAAAGGCATGCGTCAACGCCTAGGCTTAGCCCAAGCATTTTTAGGCCAACCAAAATTATTAATTCTCGATGAACCGACTGTGGGCCTTGACCCTGTCGCTACACAAGATTTTTATCTCACGGTAGATCGATTAAAATCCGGCGGCTGTGCCGTGATTTTATGCTCCCACGTTTTACCCGGAGTCGAGCATCACATTGATCGCGCCATGATATTAAGTAAGGGGCGTAAATTGGCCCTAGGTCCATTGGCAGAATTAAGAGCCAAAGCCAACTTACCGATCGAAGTTTCCGTATCGGGATTATCTCGCAGCGATATCGAAAACCAAGTAAATATTTTAGGCAAGCCAATTGATTGGTTACCAAGCGCAGCTGGCCAACAAAACCCTCAAAATCGCTTTACTACCTCAGCTGAGCATAAACTCGATATTTTAAAAACATTATCCAGCGCAGATAACTTACAGGATTTGCATATTAAATTGCCATCATTAGAAGACCTGTATCGTTTTTACTTATCTGACTTTAACAGTGCAAAAGGGGTTTAATCGCTGTGAATAAAATATTAATTGTTGCACAAAAAGAATTTCGCGATGGCACCCGCAACCGCTGGACTGGGGCTATTACGGTTATTTTTATCTTAATGTCTTTAGGTCTCGCCTACTTTGGCTCAGCTACTGCAGGTGTATTAGGATTTTCTTCTTTAGAATCGACCCTAGTGAGCCTCGCCAGTTTATGCGTGATGTTAATCCCACTCATCGCTTTAATGTTGGCCTATAACTGTTTTGTCGGTGAACTCGAACAAGGCACGTTATTATTATTAATGACCTATCCATTGAGCAATGCGCAATTATTACTGGGTAAGTTTAGTGGCCAGGCAGCGATCATCACCCTTGCCTCAGTCTTAGGTTTTGGCTTACCCGCTATTATCATTTGCTTAATCAGTGATGTGGATGTTGCGAGTGTTCTGATAGCCTTCGGACAGTTCATTATTTTAGCCAGCTTATTAGGCTGGGTCTTTATCGCCCTCGCATACATCATCAGTATTTCAGTGGCGGAAAAATCGAAAGCAGCAGGGCTGGCATTAATCGTTTGGTTCTTATTTGTTTTGGTCTTTGATTTGGTATTGATGGCCATACTGGTCGCCAGTGAAGGCAATATTAATGAAACCCTAGTGCCGTTTCTTTTATGGGTTAATCCAACGGATGTATTCCGTATCTTGGTTTATACCATTATTGGTGCTGAAAGTTATTCTGGAGTATTACAAATTGCAGAGAATGGTGCCGATGGTACCTTCTACCTGTTTTCCGTTATGTTGCTTTGGGTGGCCTTACCTTTGGCATGCTCTTGGTGGATTTTTAATAAAAAAGAGTTGTCTGAATAATGAAATTTATTACTAATATTATTGCACTGACAGGGCTTTTCTCTTTAGCCCTGATCTCGGGGTGTAACCAAGGAGAAAACAAGAACGTCGTAGCACCTGAGCCGGTGATTATTCAAAATGGCGAAGAGTGTGATTTATGCGGCATGTATATCAATCGCTTCCCAGGGCCGAAAGGTCAAGTATTCGAACGTGGTTTAACCAGCGCTAAGCGTTTCTGTTCGACTCGGGATATGTTTGCCTATGCCCTGCAACCAGAGCATCAACATAGAATCGAACACATCTACGTTCATGATGTGGCCAGCGCCCCTTGGGATGAGCAAGAAAAGGCACAGTATATTGATGCGAAATCAGCCTTTTTTGTTGTTGGCCATAACCTTAAAGGCGCCATGGGGCCAGCGCTTGCCTCTTTCTTAAAACAACAAGACGCAAAGCAATTTGCAATTGATCATGGTGGAAAAGTTATAGGATTTACAGAGATTGATATCGATAGCTTAAGTGCGATGAGTCATCAGGCAATGCATCATTAATGCTGGCTGATGCCATATTTTTTCAGCAACTCATCAAGAGCCCCTGAGGTATCGAGTATTTCCAGCATATGGTTTATTTCAACGACGCTCGGCTTGATTCCCGGGCGCACCAGCACCGTATGATTATACTCTTGATCGAGTTTTTCTGAGATTAATAACTTCTCTTTTGCCGCAGGGTAATTGAGCAAAAAGCGATGCAAATATGCTTTAGTCACCACTACAACATCGCCGCGGCCTCGTAATAGCATATTCAAATTTTTATCATTATCATGAGATAATAACATGTGAAACTTCTTTATTAAGAACTCTTCATCGGCATTAAAATCAGCAAAGCCATAATGGAAGCCGAGTATACCCATCATCTGCTTATCATCAAATTTTTCAAAGTATTCTTGTCCACGCCCTGGTTGCTTCAACGCGACATAAACTTCCCCCCCAGTTTGATAAATCGTTGAGGCATCAATATCTATATCCTGCCACCCCCACGTTCGACTCTCATAAAAGATCACATCATAATGCCCATCTTTGTAGGACTGATAACGACGCTTAGGTGGAATCAAAATTGTTTCAAAGCGGTACTTTTTTTGGATTTTATTCAGTGCCGTAATTAAATCGACAGTCATGCCTACATCACCGCTAGAGCCCTTATGCTCAACAAACGGCGCAAATGGGTACATACCTACGGCCACCTTGATAGGGTCCGCAGCAAATAAAGTATTCGAGAAAATGGCAGCAAGCGTAAAAAACAATAATTTCATTCCCTAAGTATAGCTAGCACGACCAAAAGACCAATAGTTAAATTGGAGAAACGCTTGTTTTTACTGAGTTATTACTTTTGAGAACTTAAAATATCTGTTGATAACTAAAAGCTATTAAAATCAGCTAAATCTTCAGTTTTCCTTAACGCATCAGCTGTTCAGGAAAGCCCTTCCCTTGCATCATTGCCATGCAATCCATCATTAAGGCAATAGACACGTGTACCGCAACACCACCCCAAATTGATTTTGAACGCAACGCGAGTATACCTAAGAAAAAGCCAAAGGATATCGCGCCAAACGATTCCAGCCACAGTTTAGGGAAGTGCAACATCAAATAAGGTAAGCACATAACCGCTATCGACAAACTACCAAAAGGAATACGTAAGCCATTGACTAAAAAACCCCGGAAGAAAAATTCTACCGCGATAAACTGAGCGATATAAATACATTCCCATAATATAAGATCTAGCCAGCTTTTATGGGCCAAATTATAAAATGGATAATGGTTAGCGAAGTCATCACGAAAACTGACTAAAAAAGCGAAAAACATAATCGGAGAGGCTAGCAAGACATACCCTAGCCAATGTTGTTTAACCCCACCCATTTGCCAACCATAATGTTTCAGCGGCTGTTTCATTACCAGCTTAATCGTTAACATGGGAATAATCAGAAAACCGATTAGATTCCATGCCCCCCACCAAAGGTAACCGATTAATTCACGATAAGGGTGATAACGAAACTCACGAGACCACTGATGGTTTTCAATCCCGAAACTACTTTCTAGTAAGCGTATTGTTTCTGCGAGCACCGACGAGTACTTTAAGTAGTGGACGAGTAATAAACAGATACACGCTACGATAATAACTAGCCAAACCCGTTTACGCTCAGCATCATCATCGCGAAGTAAACGCTCAGCTTTCGCCTCTGCATCGATCGCCGTCAAAGCCGTAATAATTTGCTTAGGGTTTAATTTTCTCCCAATATTCTCGAGAGGTTTTGGTATAAAGCGGGTCAGCTTCCTTGCTGAAGAATCCATATTTAACCACCTGTAACCGGTGGCATAAATGCTACTTCATCGCCAATATTGACAATGCTATCGGCGGCACAGAAATTTTGGTTCAAGGCAATACGAATACTGCTATCTTTTAATGCGTCCATACCTTGATCAATTAATAGCTGCTGCAACTGAGTCACCGTTTTCCCGGCCAGCTCATTTTCTAACTCTAATTCGGCTTGGCCAATTTGATCTTTTAAACGGGCAAAAAATAATACCTTAATCATGCTTAGCCTCCCAATCTCCGCTCTTACCACCGGTTTTTTTCAGTAGCTTAATATCACCAATGCTCATGCCTTTATCAACCGCCTTACACATATCATAAATAGTCAGCGCGGCAACCGAAGCAGCGGTTAAGGCTTCCATTTCAATGCCCGTACGGTCTGCGACTTTACAACGAACTTCAATGAGTAGCTGGGTATCATTGATTGGCTTAATGTCTACCTTAGCCCCTGCAATCATAAGTGGGTGACACATAGGAATGAGTTCCCAGGTTTTTTTCGCCGCTTGAATACCGGCAATGCGGGCAGTCGCTAATACATCCCCCTTTTTATGCTTACCTTCGGTAATCATGGTTAGGGTATTGGGTAACATGGTAACAATCGCTTGTGCTAGCGCTTCGCGTTTAGTGATATTTTTTTCACTCACGTCGACCATGCGCGCTTGGCCTTTTTCATCTAAATGGGTTAGATCCATTTTTTCTTCCAATCAAATTTATTTAATTACGCTTGAGCGATTAAGGACTCAATCGTGTTTAATTCTTCTGGGTCATTGGCGTTATTAAAACTGTATCTACAATCTAAAGCTTCATGCACAAGAATACTGTCCATCGATCTTAATAAGCGCTGCAATGCATTTTTATTTTCTGCTAAACATTGTTCAAAAATCGGTAGCATGCTGCGGTGATATAAACCATGTAAAGGCTGTAATCCTTGATATGAAAATATAATTCCTTGGACTTCTTGCGTTGAAGCTGAGGCCGCTAATACCGTCAATAGCTGTTCCATTACTTTGCTGGTCATTAACGGTGTATCACAAGGCATGACCAACAACCATTCATGCTGAGCGTGCTTTAAACCTGAGGCTAATCCCGCCATCGGCCCTTGATAACTTGTTTCTTGATCGCTGTTTTCATTTTCATCGGAGAAACAAGGTAATTGATAATTCTGGTAGAGCTCGCGATTACGATTACAACTAATACTTAAATCATCCACCAGCGGTTGCAGACACTCAATGGTATATTCGACCAAAGGCTTATCCGCTAAGGTGATTAACCCTTTATCTCGCCCTGCCATGCGCCGGCCTTCACCACCAGCCAAAATAAGGCCACTAACTTTATGAGCAGTCTCTTGCTTAATCATTATCTAGCCATGCCCATGAGCAGTTGTCAGCGCATAGAATTCAATGTCGTCACCCATACTAACCAGTTCTCCCGCAGGGACGCAGGCAAAGCCGTCACTCCAGCTAGAGGAAGATAGAACACCCGAACTTTGATTATTAAAGACTTCAATTTCACCGCCATTAAATCGCGCCCGTAAAAATTCTGTACGAGCTATCGATTTTTTAGTGGTAAAACTGGCCTTACCTTTTAGCACTAATAAAGGTTGAGCCTCAGCACCTTGTATTAACCACAGAAAGTCTCGAGCCAATTGATAAAAGGTCACTACTACGGCGGCCGGATTTCCAGGTAAGCCAATAACAGGGACTTGATTAAATTGCCCTAAGGCAAAAGGCTTGCCCGGTTTAATGGCTAAACGCCACATTTCAAGTTCACCGCCCTTCTCACCCCCTTGGGTAATCGCAGCTTTAATATGATCTTCTTCTCCTACCGAAACACCACCACTGGTGATAATGACATCGGCTTGTGCACTGGCTTGAATTAATACCGCCTGAGTCTCGGCTAAGGTATCTGCAGCAAAGAAAGGGCCCACGACTTCCATGCCCATGCGCTGCAATAATCCGATTAAAGTAAAACTATTGGTATTATAAATTTTACCCGGGCTAAGCGGATTACCCGGTTCTACCAACTCATCTCCAGAAGAGATCACAGCTACTTTTAATTTCTTTTGCACACAAACATGACTAAAGCCCATCGACGCTAAGACACCTAAATCTTCTGCGCGTAAGATTCGTCCTGGTTGGAATAAGGTTTGTCCAATCGCAATGTCTTGTCCCGCCGGACGAATGTTCTGTTGCGCTTTCGCCTGCGCTAAATCCGCTGGGAAAATAACCTTGCCATTAGCCGCAATTTCACAAACTTCTTGCATCACTACAAGATCAGCATTTTCAGGAACCGCCGCTCCAGTAAAAATACGTGCACAACTATTTTCCTGCAATATTTCCGGAGCATCACCTGCCGCTATGCGCTGAGAAATAACGAGTTCGATTTTCTCATGATCCGCAACTTGTTGCTGGCAGTCACATAAACGCAATGCATAACCATCCATCGCACTATTATCAAAGCCTGGCACATTGATATCCGATGTAATGGTTTCAGCCAGCACTCTCGTTAATCCTTCATGTAAGGGGACAGACTCAGTGCTCGTTAACGTGCCATATTGCCTGGCACGCTCGGCTAATACCGAACGAGCGTCTATTAACGGCACCAACCCTTTGGCCAAAGCGGGGGAATCACAAGAAGGCATTTTTCTCTCTCTTAATGTTTATCGGTGCTGGTTTAACTCGCGTCGGTTTTTTCATCAGCACGGTAATAACGGCGCATTAAACGGCTTAACGCTTGGCGCCAAGGCTTAGGTTTAATACCAAAAGTATGTTTGATTAATTTACTATCAAGGATGGTTTCCGTTGGCGAGCAGTCTTCTTCATCGAGCTCTTCTAATACAACGTGGGCAAGATCTTCATACTGGCGAGCTTCCGCAAGCAGGACTTCGGCAAAACCGTACTCAGTGGTGCTTTCAACACTGCAATAATGGTACGTTCCCCATAACGATTCATCACAACTAATTTGCTGCAATAGAGCATGAATCACTTGTGCAATATCATCCGCAGGGGTCGGCGCAATGCGAATCAAGTTATCCAGCTTTAAGCATTCTTGACTACGAGCTTTTGCCAGCAACTGAACAGCATAATCTCCCGTCAGCAAACTAAAGGGCTGATTTACTCGTACAATCAAATGGCGTAGCTGTTTACGCGCCTGGGTTTCCAGAGCAATTAGACGCTCATCCCCCGTCATCTCATCGTTCTCTAAACTGCCGACCTCATTATAATCAAACACCTTAGCGGAAGAGAGTAATACCATAGGAATGTCTTGCTCACTCAGCAGTTCAATCCATTCTGCGATATGCCCTCCGGTAATAGAATCTTCACCGCTGGTCGCAATAATCGCGAGCGGTGTTGCAGACATCCCCATGGGTACCGAGAGTTGTTCACGGCTATCTAAACGGCGACTAGTGTAAGGAAGTGCTAACTCACTGGCTAGGCTGGCTAAACATTGCCCAACAGGGAACTCCGCACCAATAATAAACCAGTGTCGATTAGTACCACTAAAACCCATACCAGTTACTCCATTTTGCATTAATCGATTGAATATTAACGATTATAACGCACCCATTTGATTAATAATGCTTTATCTCTATTTGAACAGACGTTCTCAGTATCTCTAACTATACTGATATAGTCTTTTGTCGCCATGATATAGCTCAAACATGCTAAAACAGATTGCCATTTTAATCCTCTTATTAGGAACCGCTGTTGTTGCTTTTACTAGTCAGGTTCCCCATGGCGACAATAATTTGAGCCACTTTGGAAAAATTGACTACCTCTACCATGAACAGCATTTATCTCTAGAAGAGATACTGCGCGCTGACAAACATGCATGGCAGGCAACGACGATTGATAAAACCAGTTTCGGCTTTGATCAACATCATTACTGGTTTCGGATTAAATTAACCAACTTATACAGCTCTAGAGCGCCATGGTTCTTACGCATTGATTACCCATTATTAGATCATTTGGATATTTATTTATTAAATGAAGACCGCTTGATACAAGAGTTTAACTCGGGTGATACACAACCATTTCATCAAAGACCCATTAATAATCCATCTTTTGTTTTCCCCTTAAGCATTAAAAATGCAGCTCCTCATACCCTGTATATCCATGTACAAACCAATAGTTCGGTGCAGCTACCCTTATCTTTGCAACCAGAAAGTAGCTATTGGCAAAGTATTGCCATTGAAAATGCGGCCAGTGCGGCTTTTTATGCCGTACTACTCAGTATGATTTTTTATAATGCGGTGATCTTCTTAATTGTAAGAGAGCGCAGTTATTTGTATTACGTTCTCTACCTCAGTTCTTTTACCCTATTTATGGCGAGTATCCATGGTTGGGCTTATCGCTTTTTCTGGCCAGACAGCCCTCAAATTCACCAGCTTTCCGTGGTATTCATGATCGGTATTACGATTTGTACCGCGGCACTTTTTACCTCAAATTTTTTGAATTTAAGGAAAGAGAACCCCGCACTCAATCGTATCGTAAAGATCCTAGTTATTATCTCTATCGCTAGCGCAGCGGCCTCACTGCTATTACCTTATTCGACAATGATTCGAATCAATGCCGCCCTTGCGATTATCGCTGCTATGATTGCCATATTTGCAACGTTGCAAGAGTGGCTGCGCAGTAGAAGTCGCGAAGTGATGATGTTTATCATCGCATGGTCCACCTTACTCGTCGGGTTCTTGCTATACAGTGGGCAAAAGTTTGGTGTATTACCGATCAATGCATTTACTGAACACGCCATTGAAATTGGCGCCGTATTAGAAGCGTTATTACTCGCCTTAGGCCTAGCCGATAGAATAAATAGCGAACGTAAAGCTAGAATTGAAACTCAAGATCGCTTACTCGACATTCAAATTAAAGCGAACCAAGAACTCGATAATAAAGTACGAGAGCGGACCGAAGAGTTGGAAATCATGAATGACCAATTACAAGTGGCCTCCGTTACCGATTCATTGACCCAAGTGAAGAACCGGCACTACTTTGATAAGAAATTGCCCGCCGAGTATCGCCGCGCCTATCGAGAGAAGTCATGGCTTTCATTATTGATGATGGACATCGATCACTTCAAAAAATTTAATGACAATCATGGTCATCAAGCAGGGGATAAAGTTTTACAAGAAGTTGCTACGGCAATTCAAGAAGTCGTCAAAAGACCCAGCGATGCCGTCACCCGTTATGGTGGAGAAGAGTTCACCGTATTACTGCCGAATACCCCTAAAGAAGGGGCTTATCAAGTCGCTGAACGCATTAGAAAAAAAATTGAAGATATGACGATTGATTGGGAAGGTGCCTCACTGTCCGTCACAATGAGCATCGGCCTCGTCAGTTGTGTACCGGCTTATTATGAAGGTGAATCGACCTTACTGAAACAAGCCGATGATTTTTTATACGTTGCTAAAGATCATGGCCGTAATCAAGTCGTGTATGAAGATAATGATCCGACAACATCTAAAGTTTAAGAAGCTCATTATTCTTTTACCCTCATCGGTCCTATACTGAAAACACACTTACGCACACGGCTAAATTGAGGCACGACTATGACCGCTGCCATGATATTACTACTCAGCATCGCGTTATTAGCCGCTTTGCTAGAACCTTGGGTAAAGCGGACTCGAATCCCCTTTACCGCAGTATTGGTTATTCTAGGCTTTGTCGGCTCTGAAGTATGGACAGGGCTCGGTTACGATACAGGACTACGCTGGGATAGCTTTCGAGATATCATTCTTCACCTGTTAGTGCCCATCCTCGTTTTTGAATCCGCCTTCCATATGCCTACCCGATTGCTTATGCGCAACTGGCTACCCGTTTTTGTTTTAGCTGTCCCCGCATTATTAATCTCTGCCTTCATCTGCGGCTATTTGCTTTTCATTGGCATTGGTTATCCACAAGCCTTTCCTCTACTTACCGCCTTATTAGCGGGGATCATTCTTGCCGCGACCGACCCTGTGGCGGTGGTATCCATGTTTAAATCTATAGGGGCATCTCCACGTTTAACCGCGTTAGTCGAAGGCGAAAGCTTATTCAATGATGCGACCGCCGTCGTTTGCTTTAGCTTAGTGATAGCAGCACTCGCTAATCGCGAGAGTATGCTGAGCTGGCAAGGCGCAAGCTGGCAGTTCATCGCTACCGTCGGCGGAGGTGTTATTATTGGGCTGATTTCTGGCTATGCTTTCTCTTTGTTCTATCGGCTAATCCAATCAACCAATGGCCAAGCCGTGATTAGCTTATTAGCCATGATGCTTCCCTTTTATATAGCTGAGCATCAATTTCATGTCTCTGGCATAATCGCCGTTTTAATCAGTGGCTTATGGCTTGGAGAAAGTCGTAGGCATTTATTAAACCGCAGCAAGAAAAAAGAAACCTTCACGTCACACTTATGGGAATTGAACGGCTACATTGCTAACGTGATTGTATTTGTACTCATGGGAGTCACCATTACTCTGGATATGTTCCAAGAGCAGTGGGCTGCCATGTTATTAGGCATTGGGGCCGCGAGTATCAGCCGTGGGGTAGTGGTATATGGATTTACACCGTTAATCAATATTCTTCCTAAACAAGAGAAAATACCGCTGAATTATCAACACGTCATGATGTGGGGTGGACTGCGAGGTGGTGTCGGTATTGCCCTCGCGCTTTCGATACCAGTAACAGTGCCTGCTTGGTATACTGTACAGGCTATTATCTATGGCATGGTATTATTTACTTTGTTTGTACAAGCGCCTTTAATGCCGCCACTCATCAAAAAGACGCTATAAATTAAAGCTTAGCCGTATCGCTAATTGACACTTTTTGTAGCCGACTCTGCGGTTTGATAGCCAAAGAGAACATCCATCATATAGCCGATGCGCTCTTCAGCATCACCAAACTTAGATGAACTTAATGTATTTGGCGCTTGATATTTTACAACCCCTACATTTTCTCCTTTATGAGATGCTTTTATTTTTGCGTCCGCAAGAAATAACCCCAAATCCCAGCTCCAACGACCTGTATATTCAAGGTTTAAAAAGTCAGGGTTATGCTCAGAATTTGAGGGCACTAATTCATACGCCATCATACTTTCATCAAGCCACTTAACGACAGCTTTTTCAAAACCGGCACGAGTCTTCTCGTCTCGAATAACTCTAATTTTAGGCTCTAGATCAACTAACCCTTCATCAATACTAGAGGCTATATATTTTGGTCCCGCACAACCCGAAATAAAAAAAAGAGCTAAAACGATAATACTTTTCATAATGTTTCACTCTTTACTTGTAATAAACACGATCAGTTTCGGCTTTAGTTTCTTTCAACTCAAGTACCGCTAACATTTTATCTACTTCTACAAATTGTAAGCTGGTACAAAAGCATAAAGCGAATTTTTCATTCGTTTTAAGTTTTAAATAGGTAGTTGAACCCGGTTCAAACTTCACTTTTAAATCATGATCAATACTGGCGGTATCAGGACGAATGGAATATTCGCCGGGATCGACTTCAATGGAGAAATAACCGTTATGGCCAATATCTGCAATTTTATTATCATTTAGCAATACGGGATAAGTAATCGCTTTTCCGTAATAAACACCAGGTCGGTAAATATAAACCAGCGCTTTTTCCGCATTCGAGATTTCATTAATTGAAGAAAAGCTAGGACCTTTTGGTGTTGAAGCGCAAGCCGTTAAAAACAAAGCTAGGAAAGCTAAGGTAAAATGTTTAATCATTTTTATATTATAATCCATTATATTGAGAAGATTTTATTGGCCAGTACTTTATCAGTAGCTAAAGGGATTATCCAGATAAATTCGCTTAGCGTTCTTCTCTATTAATATACTCCATCTGTTGCTCATCTCCCTCGCCGTCAATAAGTTGTGATTGCAAGTTCTCTTTAATCCGTTCTTCAATCCTATAGTGACTTGTCGCTAAATTCCCACTTTCAAAAACGTTACGAATACTTTCATCCCGCGTCCATGTATATTCATAGACAGCTTGTTGTCGCAGCGATTGGTAATCCATTCGCAAGCGCCGGTTTTGAGTTTGATAACTTTTATTATCTTCTTCACTATTCGCCTGATCACTATTCTGCGATATGCTCATATTCAATTGATATTCATTACTCTCTGACCCAAGCGCTGTTCGCTGTGAAGAAAAATTCATATTAAAATCTGGCAGTGCATTCATTTGCTTTTGTTGCCCTCGATTCTGCTGCGAATGATGCTCACTGGCTAAAACCTGAATACTGCGACCAATCACATCTTTCGCCTGTTGAGCCGAAGCACCTAACTCTTGTAATAATTGGCTTCCGGAATTTACCGTGCTGAATAATGCTTGAATACCCGATTTGAAAAACCCCGCTAACTCCTTAGCTTGCTGCTTATCGTCCATGACAGATATGGCACTATCGACCTGATCGAGCAACCATTGATAGTTCATCTGGCCATAAATGGCTGTTTGATCTTCTCGCTTTGCTTGCTTGGTTAATGAAAAATCATGCTGCTCCTCTGTGCCATTAGCGCGATCATACTCTTGCCACAAAGCCTCAATTTTACGCCCAGACCCTCGACCTTCCTTATCAAAGGTCAAAATCTGCTTCTCATTACCATTGTCCTGATAGACCTTCAGCTCTATATCTTCAATACCCGCTTGATTAGCGAACTTGAACGTGTCCGAACCACCATTACCTTTAAACAGATCCGAGACCGCACTACTTAATTGTTTTAGAAAGCGGCTCAGCTTTTCTTGGTCTGCGGTGCTTAGCTCACTATCACTCTCTAACTCTAACTCACTTAATCCACCAGCTTGATTAATACGAATACTCACTTCAACCTCTTGGCCAGAAGCCAGGCTGAGTTCTAAATTGAGGCCACTGCCCGAAAATGATTTATCTCTTACAGGAGCGCGCACAGGTGCTTCTTCTGGCGTTTGCAAAAGTGAAGGTATACGAGCAGTCTCTGTCATCGGCTGCTGCGCCAATTGATTTAATAGTGAAGAGAGATTTGAATGTATGGCCATATGAGTGTATCGACAGAAATAACAATACTATTAATAATATTGTGTTATTTAAAAGCCACTCTATATAAGCAAAAGTGTATATAAGCTATATCTGATATTCGCCGGCTAATCCTTCGGCTAGGCACTTCTCAACTAAGCCTTGGTCTTGTAACCATTTTAGACCTCGATTAAAGGCCGAAAGATAGTATTTGGCTTTGCTTGAATGACGAGAGAATATGAGGTGGTATTGGGTGGTTTGTACTGGTTTTGGGTGAAATACAATACGTTTTTTTTGATCAGAAAATTTAGAACTTAATAAATATTCTCCCGCTCTTTTTTCTAGAAGAAATAAATCAATGCGCCCTTTCAAAAGCATTCTAAAACTTTGCTGATTACGTGTGCTCGATATAATATCCAGAACACCTGTCGATATAAACTGATCAAATTCATCACCATAGGAATAACCAATGGTTGTACCGATGCGCTGCTGTTTCAAATCAGAAAACACTTTCCAATCAAAATTATTGTTGTTCAAATGAAAAAAGACTTTCTCAGCGCTCATGACTGGCTCAGAAAAATAAAACTTACGCTCTTTTTCTTCTGACCTCTGGGAAATCCCTGCCGCATCCCAAATCCCCTCTTCCGCTAATGCTAATGACCTAGCCCAAGGGTGAAATCCATACTCAACCTTAATCCCTTCATGGTCGAAAGCTTCCGTAATAACTCGGTGTATTGACCCCAAATAGACGGCCTTTTCATCTTGATAGGGTAGCCAGTTATCAACAGCAATCCGTATCGTTTCCTGACCTAGTGCTACAGCACTGGTCATTAATGAAAAAAATACGAGCAAGGGGCTAACCAGTTGTTTGAACACTAACACGCTTTCCTAAAGGTCAAATTAATACGCTGGGAGCCAAATAGATCATGCATACCATTCTCTACAGGTAATACCCCATGATAAGCCAATCGTGAAGCCCCGCCCCAAACAACAACATCTCCATGATGTAACGCAATTCGTGTTTGTGCCGAATTCCGCTGTAAACCCGCAAATAAAAAGGTCGCAGGTAAACCTAGCGATACAGAAACAATCGGCTGAGAAAAGTCGGCTTCATCTTTATCTTGGTGCATAGAAAGGCGAGCGCCTACTGAATAGTAATTAATTAAACAAGAGTCAGGTTCAAAGTTTTCAAAACCCGCAGCTGCAGCCGCTTCTTTTGCCAGTGCGTTAAATAAATCCGGCATGACTGGCCAAGATAAATTAGAAAGTGGATCAGTACCCTGATAACGATAGCCTAGCGCATCACTTACCCAGCCGACATCACCACAGCAGGTCATATTTACTGACATTAGCTTGCCACTAGGAGTTTTCATCTTCCGTAAAGGGGCTAGCTGAATAAGTTCATTTAATAAGGCTTTAAGGAGATTGTCCCGATTTTGAATGAAATTAGGTAGGTGCCAAGCTTGATCAGCGAGCTGAGTTTTAGTAACTCCATTATCAGAACTCGTCGCAAATAGATCAAAACTCATAATAGCCGATACTCATAATAGCCGATACTCCAAAGGCCTATTGCTGAATACCTACTTAGTAAAATAGGCAATCAGCAAAAAATACAACCTTAAGTAGGCGTTATTCTATAGTCAATACTGGCGGCAAGTGGGCAGGTTTAATTTCAGGAGTATTCAGCGTCGCATAAGCGTAATCGCTTTCTACATCATCTGAACGTACAGCCGTTACCGCAAATTGTACACTTTCGTCATTCACTAAGCCTTTAACAGTATAGTCATACACATTGGCTGCAACACTGGTTAATAATGTCGCGGTACCATCAACAACCTGATAAACGTTATAAGCAGTGATTTGACTCTGAGAAATAGGGGCCGATGCATTCCATAATAGCTTCACTTGCTCATGTCCGGCTAAACCAGAAACACCAAACGGAGGAACTGGAGCGCCTAAGTACGTCCAAATATAGTTACTCATTGATTGATCTTCAACAGCAAAACCTCGAGCACCTTCAATACCGGCTGAACCTCCTTCACGGTCTACGCCAGTAAGCGAAAAGCTGCCAAAATATTTATGCGCTAAGTCTTGATTAGGAAAAGGCCACATAGGAATACCGGTTTCAGAGTCGTAACCAGAATCGCCATAAAGTGTGCCAGAAGTTCCCAGCATCGTCATCACTTCAGCACCCACTCGATCATTATCAACACCGCTATCACGCAGTGCTGAATTACGAGGTAACATCGTCATATATTGAATTTCAGGAGATAGCGACAAGGTATTTGAAACAATCGGCGCGCCCACTCCACCACTATCGGTTAAGTCCCCCATGAAGTCTTCTAAGTTGTTATTACTGAAATAAAACTGACCGCCACTGCCCCGTCTTACTAAAGCACCTTGATCAACCACCTCTGTGCCATCCCAACCTACACGATGGAAAATAGAATTTTTCACCGTTGAATCTTTTTCTCTGGAATACATGAAATAATTACCTTCCGTTTCAACCTCTCCAAGAGTCATACGGTTAGTAACCGTTGCACCAACACCCGATAAAATAGGTACTACGCTACCAGTGCCACCAGAGTGGCGATTTGGTTTCAAATCCCAACCCACTAAATCTTCCCATAACGTTGGATTAACATTTTGACGTGCATCCGTATTCATTAACCCCATATGGATATTCAGAGCAATATTACGTTTAAACTCATTAAACTCTGGGTAAGCCTCACAGTTTGTAGCGGGGACACCAAAGGCATTAATAATTTCATTATGATTGCCCCAGTAATTAGACTGGTCCGAATCAATCAAAATATTATTTTGGAATAAAATATTTCTAGAACAATAAGAAATGAAGCCGCCAATAGGTTCGCCACCTATATAGTCATCAATACGAGCAATACTGCGGCGAACAATACTTTCTGAAGAGTTTTTTAGCTGAATCTTGTAGCGTCCATGTCCCCAAACATACATACCTTCAATTAATACATATTGAGAACGATAGATATAAACATTAGCATAAGCACCATGGTCAATTGACGAAGGACCAATACCAATATTAATTAACTTAATATACTTACTATTATTCACCCGCAACGCTTCGTTATCGGAGTTGATCAGCACTAAACCCTTGATCGTTAGATAATCCGTATCAATGGTCGAATTATTATTGCTTAACGGCCAATCAGGATGTTTTTCACTACCCCATAGGCTAATCAGTTGAGCTTGGTTTTGACCATCAATAACAACTTTACCCGGATCTTCCGCCATCAAGTTGGTATAGGCTTGGCTTGTGCCTGCAGGTAACGTCTGGGTTTTGTATGGATTACCAGGGATCGTATTGGCTAAACTATTATGAACCCAATCACCATTCCTCATTACCAAAGTATCCCCAGAAGCAATATTTTTCATGCCATCTTTTAAGGTTTTATAGGTTTCATCAGGACCAATATATAAAAGATTTCCATTCCCCACAGTGACAATCCAAGTTTCTTCATCAGAACCATCGCCATTACTGGCTTTAATACCTAAGTGATAACTTTCACCCGGCATATCAGCAGGAATATCCCAGCTGACTTTACCGGTTCTTGGATGAACAACAACCGAATCTGGACCATAGGTCTTAGTCCAATAAACTCTTTCAGTAACATCTAACTCAGGCTGATAGGAATAAGTTTCACCCTGTATAACTCTTTGATCATCAATCGTCTGTAATGTCGGCACAGCAGATAAAGCATAAGAACTGATTAATGTAGAAAGAAAAAAAGTAATTCCCGTTTTATTAACGAACTTATTATTCTTTAAAGTTTTCATATTAGTTCACCTGCTTATAAACAACATTCGAAATTTCACTGTGTGTGCCATAAATTGATTCGACACTGATTGCAAAATAATAATCACCGGCAGTTTGAGCAGTAAATACATAAGAGTCTGCTCCCATATTAGCGACCTGAACAACCTCTGTTAAATTATCTTCTTCGTGCCCCCAATATAGAGTATAGGTTTCGATTTCTGACTTATGAACGATATTACCCATATCGTCTTGATAAGTAGGATTCCATCTTAATGTTAACGCTTGAGCTATTACCTCATCAACTGGTTCTTCTACTACTGGCTCTTCCACTACTGGCTCTTCTACTACAGGTTCTTCTACTACAGGTTCTTCTACTACAGGTTCTTCTACCACAGGTTCTTCTACTACAGGTTCTTCTACTACAGGTTCTTCTACTACTGGTTCTTCTGCAACAGGCTTACCACCTTTTGATTTGTTAGGGCCCGTTTCTTTATCATTTGGATGCTCAGTCTTTTTCCCGCCGAATGCAGTAAAACCAGACTCAACAGTTTCACCACTTTCTGCACCACCACAAGCAATTAAAAAAGCAAAAGATAAATAAAGTGGAGTTTTAAATAAAGTAATCATAAACAAGCCCTAATCAATTTAGAAGTTCAGTATATCCAGCATTAATTTTTAAATAAGTGTAACGGTCACAGCATTACATTAATAAACAAAATACTATTTTTATTATAAATAATTTAAAACTCAGAAATAGAAATAGAAATAGAAATAGAAATAGAAATAGAAATAGAAATAGAAATAGAAATAGAAATAGAAATAGAAACAAAGATATAAAAAAAACGCAAAGAGTAAAACCCAATGCGCCTTTATATTAATTTAAAATATATTATTTAATAACTGGTATTAATCAATGCGCTTATAAACAACATTTGAATCATTACTGTGAGTTCCATAGATAGACTCGACAGTAATTGCAAAATAGTAATCTCCGGCAGCTAGAGCAGTAAACACATAAGAGTCAGCACCCAAGTTCGCAATTTCAATTGTTTCAGTTAGGTTCTCTGCATCATCACCCCAATGAAGGTTATAGACTTCGATTTCAGACTTATGCACTGTATTACCTTCGTCATCTTCGTACGTAGGATTCCATCTTAGGGTTAGGGCCTGAGGTGTAAACTCTACGATAGGTGTTTCTTCTACTACAGGCGTTTCTTCTACTACAGGCGTTTCTTCTACTACAGGCGTCTCTTCAACAACTGGTGTTTCTTCAACTACTGGTGTTTCTTCAACTACTGGCGTTTCTTCAACAACTGGCGTTTCTTCAACAACTGGCGTTTCTTCAACTACTGGGGTTTCTTCAACTACTGGCGTTTCTTCAACTACTGGGGTTTCTTCAACTACTGGGGTTTCTTCAACTACTGGCGTTTCTTCAACTACTGGCGTTTCTTCAACTACTGGCGTTTCTTCAACTACTGGGGTTTCTTCAACTACTGGGGTTTCTTCAACTACTGGGGTTTCTTCTACTACTGGAGTTTCTTCTACTGGGATTGTAGAAATTGGTGGTAGAACAGGAGTACTTGGTATTTCTTGAACTGGAATCTCTGAAACCGTTTCTTCAATTTCTGGTAGCGTAGTTTCTGGATCAGTTATTACTGGAATAGCATCTTCTACAATAGTTTCTTCAATGTTCTCTTCAATAGGCTCTTCCGTCACTTCGATTAACACTTTAATTTTTTCATCACCACAAGCTGCAAGAAGGAAAAAACTAGAAAATAGTGAAACTTTAATAAACGTGTTCATAAACAAACCCTAATTCGATTCAGGGGGCTAGTATATTCAACACATAAAATAATAATCGGAAAAGGATCACACAATTACATAGTGCAACCAAAGAATTACTTTATTAAATATTAATTTTATATAAAGTATTTATGATAAAAGTCACGCTATACGTGTAGTACACCAATGACAAAAACAGGACACACACAACTTATTTGTTAGATATTAAACCCTTGCGGCCAAGGCTTAATAGTTTGGATGAACTTAGCATTATTGCTAGATAAAATTATCGAGATAAACAAATCTGGGGATTACTTTTCAAATAAATAAAAGAAATCCATAAAGTAACGAAATTCATTTCAGTTTAACCATCATGTTCACGAGGATTAAGCTGTCTAAATTATTTATCATTACTTTAGTGAATATTTTACAAGCCTTTATTTAATTCTAATTAAATTTTTTCTGCCAAATAAATAGTATGACGACTGCCTTTTCCATTATGCGCCCTCACCGTTTTTGTTTGAACCTTAAACTTCGCCTTTTTAAGCTGTGTGGTAAATTTAGGATCATGCCATGCAGACCATACAGCCAAAACACCTTTAGATTTTAATGTCTGGCTAATCGCCGCTAAGCTATTTAAAGAATATAAATTATTATTATCGCCATGAGTAAAACCTTCAGGGCCATTATCCACATCTAACAAAATAGCATCGAACTCAGGTTGCTTCGCTTTAAACAATTCAGCGACATCGCCTACGTGCACAATCACTCGATCATTATCCAATGGCCTACCGGCACATTCACCCAATGGCCCCTTGTTCCACTCAATCACATCAGGCACTAATTCCGCGACCACAACCTTTGAGCTGGCGGTTGTCGCTTTCAGAGCGGCTGCTAGGGTAAACCCCATGCCCATACCACCCACAAGCACCTTAGCGTTTTCAACATGCTTCACATGAGCACAACCTAAGTCAGATAAGGCTAACTCAGAACTGTGCATACGGCTATTCATTAACTCTCCACGGACCCCCTTTAAATGAATAGAAAACTCTTTATCGCGCTGAGTTAACTCCAATTCACCGCCGTTATTGGGTATTTTGGCCAAGCCTAATAAAGTCCAAGGAGTCATGTTGTTTCCAAATCATAAAGTAGAGATTGATCGCATGACTTTAACATAATCAAAGCCATCAATTTGAGGTTTAACAGAAGTTTGTTCAATCAGTACTATGGCAAAGCACTATCATCGGCCTGTAGCAGGCAGTGATTAACCTCGTCTAATTGATACTGGTTAAAAACCTGAATTCCATTAGCCAGCAATAGTGCCGCAGTAACTCCTGCACCGGCGATTTTCTGGCCACTAAAGTCGCCACTATAAATAAACGAGCTACCACAAGAAGGACTATTTTCAGTCAGTACCGCGATCGTGATGCCCTCCTTTTTACAAACAGACAGCGCATTATTAGCTCCGACCAAGAAATCGTCAGTAACATCTTGTCCTGTATTATCAGTAACAAAAACATCACCAGAAAGAACGTTGACACCTGTGCCAGCCGAAATCTCAGCGGGGCTCCTCGGAGTACTCATCCCCGCACTCACCTCTGGGCAAAGAGAGACCACCCTACCAGCATCAACCCATTGCTGAAGTAGTGCATTACCTGATAAGACACTTCTACCATCGTAACGAACTTTATCACCCAGCAAGCAAGCACTCACAAATACCTTTTGCATTAATACTCCAAACTGTCTTTAACGAAACGATTAATACCTTTAACAGTAAATACCAAAACCCATTAGGCTTTTTTAACAAACTTAGCCGTCACCATCATTTCACCGGCACCGTCTACTTTGTAATCTAACTGATGGTCTTTTCCATCAACCATTCTTCTAATAACCGCTTTGGTTCCAATTTTAAGCACTTGAGAACTGCCTTTTACTT
Source organism: uncultured Oleispira sp. (assembly GCA_913019965.1). Classification (GTDB taxonomy): domain Bacteria; phylum Pseudomonadota; class Gammaproteobacteria; order Pseudomonadales; family Oceanobacteraceae; genus Oleispira. Next base: position 3,855 of record CAJVZR010000030.1, on the reverse strand, counting down.
TAAGGTCTTTCGCGAGTGTCACTTTGTCACCTTCATTCAATAACGATCCATTTGCATCTTTAATTGTAAGCACCTCATCGGCAAGCACTTCTTCAGGGTTCCATTCATAAGCACACTCAGGGCAGATTAAATGATTTTGATCTTGATAAACGAATTCAGACTGACAGCTAGGACAAGGAGGAAGAGACATACGTTACAACTTATTTAATTCATATACTCACTATCATAATCGCTAAGAATTTTCTTAGCGAGTCGTCATAGTAAATTTCAGCAAAGCTTACCTTCAATATCCAAAACTAATTAGTTGTAAGTATCGAATATATTCGTGGGCTATCTTCAATCTAATAGGAATGCATCAATTTCTATACTAGCGCCAAGTCCATTTGTAGCAGGTGAACCCGCAATCGTACTCGACCACATCCCCGTAGAGTTAAAAGCACCACCAATGCCTAAGCCTCCCTGCTCCATTATTATGCCAGAAGACGCTCCATTAGATACATGCTGAATTGACACCCAGTAATTGCCTGCAGGCAACTCTAAATTTGAGTCAATTTTTGGATTAAAGTCGAAGTTAGTTCGATATACAGTTCCACCTTCCGTATCGTAGTATTTATTACCTTCCACTGACATCGATATGCTTTCGACTTCGACTTCAGGTAAAAGATCACCTGTGTATATTTTAAATATGAAGTCTTCCCCTATTCGATCATGCCTAGTTTCAGTTGACATCCAAAAAGTCCATGTTAAATCATCCAGCACCGCTGTTGAATTCAATACCATTCTAGTAGCAACTTCCTGCCCTGTGGTACTACTTTCAAAAATACTAGTCGTTGCACTCGTCTCTTGAAGATTTGATAAAATAGTTTCACTATGACCAAAAATTAGGTAATAGTCAGGAGAGTCTTCAGTCGTGATATCTAAAGATCTATTATATGAAGTTTTATGATATCCCATAGACATACCTGTCATAAGAAGTATGTCAGGAGCAACATCAAGCCCACCAGAAATATCATCTACGTATATGATTTTATCACGGTCAATACCCTCAAACGTCGATACTGGAGAGTGGGATGAGAGTAATACGTATTTTATATTGACGTTCTCTGGGTTATTTAAAATCCAATTTGTTGCTTCGTTAGAATCCAATACTAGTATTAGATCGTTAGAGACTGTTGGAGGTGTAACTGTAATAACGTCGTTAAATGTTTCAGGAGTTTGAATAAATCCATAAGCGACCTCTTCACTTCCAGATAATGAAGGAGATATAACGTTATAAATACTTTCTTTAGTTAATATTTTATAATCAATAAATGATGAATTAAAGGCTTCGGAATAACTGTGACTATGCCATTCAATTTTATATGTATGCACACCTTTGGACAGTTGAATTGGCACTCCCATTTGACAACTCATTCTTTTTCTTAGCGTACTATTTAGAGTAAATACAACATCATCACCATATTCAAAATCAAATCCAGCTAAAATATTTGCACTATCACTCTCTACGATTATTTCTCCTTCCCATACAATATTTATTTTCTTTTCATGAATAGAGTGATTTTTTAAAAAGGGTTCAGCTAAACGTTCATAGGAAATATAATTTCTTGTGGTTTCACCGATATAGTCCCGACTAATGTTTGGATCGGTGCCATTAGTACCATGCCCCCTAGGAAGATCTTCAAAAAAATCATCTTCTGAATAGAACTTAACATTGACAGGCCCTAAACTAAAATCAGATACCCCCTCGTAAGATGGAAAAGGCTCTTCATCACAGGTATCGCCAAAATCCGTATCAGCTATCAGTAAGCTTTTTTCTGACGGTGACGGCTGACTTGCACCTTTTGATTCCCCACCGCATGCAACGAGAAGATTCAACAGTGTAAACATTAATAAATATCCAAGCTTCATTCTTACGTCCTAACATAATAGAGTTATCTTTCTTTAAACTGTGCAAGTAAACTAAAAATAATTGTAATTATCGAGTCCTAGAAAATACTACGAATGGTTTAAAACTTCTTCACTAACCTGATCAATTTCACCTATTAATAAGAGGTGTTATTTTGCAAAGCATGAGGTGAAAATAAGGTTTTTCTACAGCCTCAACGCCCGCCTCAGCGAGCAAGTTTTTGTTGGCGGCTTTTGTGCGTTTCTTTGCACAAAAGGTGAAAACTGAAACTTGTCCGATGCAGGTGTTTGTTATGCGATTTCAGTAAAGTCACTGATATTCCTTTCATAAATAATCTCACCGAACTTATCAGCTACCTGGCAAACACCTTCATTACATATTATATCTTTAAACTTTGATACGAAAACTATTTCATCTGGTGCTGTTTTAAGAATTTCTTCAACGAAAATTATTTCTTCTTGTTTAGTAACACATAATCGTAATATGAAATTATCAACTGTAAGTTCGCATTTTAAGGAAACAAGGAGTTTATTGCCTTTGAGTTTCTTTGATTTGTGTATCCACTCGTTTTTATAGCCAGCCTTACGGAATGACTCTATTTCAGCCTCTATTTCTTGTATAGGGATTGATTCCTGCTGACTAAAGTTATTCAAACCATTGCATAACATTGAAATGAAGTATTCTTGCAATTCAACTTTAGATTTAGATTCATATACTTCAGGATCAAAATTAGTATTTATACAGGCTACATTACAACTGTTAATCGTAACGGTATCGTTTGGTGTAGCGCTCCCTATGACACAGATTCTCTTAAAACCTTCACTCTTGAAGCGAATAGATTTAAGAGCTGTTCGCTCTAGATAGTTACAAAGGCATCTTGTCTGATCTCTAAAAACATCAGTAACCCCGCTAGGGTATTCGACCAGATCTGGATATAAGTACAATTCCTTCAATATCATTCGATGCTCACTACCTCTTGCGCATAACGAGGCTGTAGGAAAACCCTTCTTTAAGACAGTCAGAGAGCTCACCCCAAATAGTAGACGCCCTACTAATTAATTTTATGCAGCCATTCTTTCATATTGCACTGGTGATTTAAAGCACAACGACGTATGCATTCGCACACAATTATAATAATCTTCCAAATACCATTTTGTAACTTCAAACAGATGTTCCATACCTTCAAATACCTCACCATGAAATGATTCTGTTTTGAATGTTCGAAAGAACGACTCCACATGAATATTATCCGTCATCGTTTTGTGGCGATTCATGCTGGGCAATATACCAACTGAGCGCAGTTTATTTTGATAAATATGAGCGCCGTATTCTGAACCTTTGTCACTATGGAAAATCAGTCCTGGCTCGAATTCCCTAGACTTAATCGCCATACTTAATGATTTAAGAGTTAAATCCGTAGTTCTATTTTTTCCAAGTGACCAGCCAATAACTTTACGAGAGTAAAGATCTAAAATCACGGATAGATAAATCCATTCACCATGAACTTTTAGATAACTGACATCACCTGCCCATTGCTGATTTGGGGCAGAAGGCGGTGGTATATTATATCGAAGGTTATCAACCGTAATACATGAGTTTATGGGTAAAGCCTTCCGACGATATAACTTCGCAGCCTTCGCTATCAAACGCTCTTCACGCATTATTCTAGCCACACGCTTATGGTTAACAACCACGCCCAGATCTACTAGCTCACGATGAATTCTAGGGCTTCCATAATTACCGTCATGTTTTTCGAAGATCGATTTTATTGAATCGGTAAGCGCTTCGTTCTCGACAGCTCTTAGTGATATTGGGCGATCTAGCCACTTATAAAACCCTGAGAAGGAAACCAATAACTTACGACATAGGTATCTGACACCAAAACATCCACGATGATCGTCTATGAATCTAAATCGGGATTCTTTTGGTCCTTCAGATACCGTTCCCAC
>CAJVZR010000029.1 GCA_913019965.1 uncultured Oleispira sp. | reverse complement strand
AATGGGTCATCACTTATTTTGCTAACCAATCCGTATTCAGCCCCTTCAGTACCTGAGAAAAAGCGTCCTGTCATGGTCAACTCTTGAGCGATATCAACGCGGGTTAAGCGGGATAGCGTCACCATGCCGCTCATGTCAGGGATAAGTCCCCATTTCATTTCTAATATCGACATTTTACTATCTGGAGTAGCAATACGGTAATCCGTTGCCAAGATGATCTGCATGCCACCACCGAAGCAATTACCGTGAATGGCAGAGATAACCGGAATTGGTAGATCGCGCCAAATATGAGCAATCTCTTGGGCGATATTGAGCTTGCTCCAAGGCATTTTTAGAAAAACCTTGGGGATCATCATTGGGTCTTTACTCAGGGCTCCAAAATCGAGGCCAGCGCAAAAAGATGGGCCATTACCATGCATGATGACGGCGCGAATAGTGCGGTCTTTACGGATTTTCTTCGCTGTGGCAATCATTTCTTTAAACATGTCCATGTCTAAACCGTTGTGTTTTTCTGGGCGATTTAAACTGACATAGGCGATTTTGTTTTTAACTTCGAGTAATACGCGAGCTTCTGACATGAAAAGATTCTTCTGAAGATGGTTTTTAATTTGCGACTAATACTTTCATACACCTCTTCGACTTGCCAGATTAATTCTCGCCTTTATCAAAAAAAGGCGAGCTTAGGTTATGTATTTGTCAGCTTTGATTGGATTCTCTAAGGGTTATTGCGGCTTTGTTGATGAAAGAAGTTGATGAATGCTTGGCTATGTCTTGCATCGCTTAAAGCAGAGATAACAGCAACGGATTGTATTCCCGTCGCGAGAACATCAGGCAGGCTCTTAAGGTCGATACCACCAATACAGGTTGTCGGATAGAGTTCACCATAACGAGCTTGCCAGAGTTTAAGTTTATTCAATCCTAAGGTTTCATGATTCACAATTTTTGAATTTGGGCTGAAGACTGGACCAAAGGCAAGATAGCTGGGTTGTAAGCTATGAGCGTAGGCCAGTTCTGTTTCGTTATGACAGCTAATGCCTAAGCGTAAACCATGCTTTTGAAGACGGTTAAGGTCTTCTTGGGTTATCCGTTCAAGGTCTTCTTGGCCTAAGTGAATACCATAAGCATTAAATTCCCGTGCCAGCTGCCAGTCGTCGTTAATATATAGAGGAACATTACTTTCTTTACAGAGCTCAATAGCGTTTAAAAGGGTGGTTTGATAATTGCCGCTTTTATTTTTATCGCGCCATTGTAAAGTATCGATTCCTTGTTTTATTAAGCGCTGAAGATCATCAAGGTTGTCGACAATTGCGTATAAACCTAGATCATCACTGGGCGGGAAAGCTTTATCTCTGTCAGTTGCATCAACGAAGTCGCTTAGTGATTTATTTAATATCGCGAGATCGTTCGAGTAGTTTTCTAATGGGGCTTGCCAAACCGGGCCTGCGCCCTGACCTTGGCTTAACGCCAAGCGTAAACTTTGCTGAATAAAGCGATTAGCCAAGACGATGCTATCACTCAAACTATGATTATGAGCGCTGAAGCTAGCGATTGCTGAAGCCAGGGTGCAGCCCGTTCCGTGATTATTAGGTTGGTTTTGACGTTTATGGCTTAGCCAAAAGCTCTGTTTACGAGAGCTAAAATAATCACGGCAAGTTGAGTCGTGATTGCTATCATTACTTTTATCGTTATTTTCCTGCCCAGCTTCACTGAAGCTATGACCCCCTTTAATGAGTACAGCTTTTGCGCCACGGTCTAGCAGCTGTTGAGCTGCTCGTTCAATGTCGACAAAAGATTGAATTTTAATTTTAGTCAGCAATTCAGCTTCATTGAGATTAGGCGTAATTAAATCAATGCATTGTAATAATGGGTCTATTTCGCCATGATCAAAAGCATCTAAAAATCTCGCCCCAGTACTGGCTTTAAGCACGGGATCCCATACGCAAAATACGTCTTGCTTTGTTCTTAATTCAGCCAAATGACGAGCAAGCCAACGTAGCGTGCTAGGCTCGGGTAATAAACCGATTTTGATGGCTTTGGGTGCTAAGTCTTTCTCTAAGGCTTGCCATTGTGCAGCTAGATCGACAGCCGATAACGGATGAATCTTTTCAACAGAAATACTGTTTTGCGCAGTAATGGCGGTGATGATTGTGCAGCCATGACATTGAAGACTGTGTAGGGTATTGAGGTCGGCCTGAATTCCAGCGCCACCTCCTGAGTCAGAGGCGGCAATAGACCATACGATAGGTCTGCTACTGATTGGAAATTCTTTGTTCGTTAAATTTGTTGCCAAAACGGAGTTCCTAATACAGGGGTAGATGGACTCGCCGTTTGACGGCTTTCCATTAGGCCCGCTAAATATGCTTGGCGTCCACCTTGAACCGCGTGGGAAAAGGCTTGAGCCATGATTATTGGATCATGAGCTTTGGCAATGGCGGTATTTAATAATATGCCGTCGAAGCCCATCTCCATGGCAGCCATTGCTTGGGAGGGCTTGCCAATGCCGGCGTCTATAATCAGGCTGGTGGATGGGAAGCGGGTTCTAATTGCTTGCAAGTTATAAGGATTCATTAAACCTTTACCTGTGCCTATTGGCGACCCCCAAGGCATTAATACCTCACAGCCAACCTCTAATAAACGCTGACATAATACTAGGTCGTCAGTGCAATAGGGCAATACTTTAAAGCCCATTTTTATCAGAATTTCAGCTGCCTTTAATGTCTCGAAGGGGTCGGGTTGTAGGTTATAGTCATCACCGATCACTTCTAGCTTTATGAAATCAGTATTAAACATCTCTCGGCTCATTTGCGCCAAGGTAATGGCTTCTTGAGCGCTGTGGCAACCTGCGGTATTGGGTAGTAAGGCGCAATTACTCTGCTGGATATGTTGCCAAATGGATTGGCCTTGCTGGTTGCCTGGATCCTGACGTCGTAATGATAAAGTGACCATCTCGCTTGCAGACGCGCTGATGGCTTTATTCATAATCTCAGGGGACGGATACAGAGCCGTACCAACTAATAAACGGGAGCTAAGTTCACAATCGTAAAGCTTTAAAAGGTCTTGTTTAGTTTCCATGATTAGCCTCCCGCCATAGGGGATAAGAGTTCAATGTGATCGTTATCATTGAGTAAGGTTGTGGGGTATTGACTGCGCGGCACGAAATTTTGATTAAGGGCAATAACAAAGCCCTGTTGATTCAGTTCTGGTTCAGTTTTTGGTCCGTTAACAAGCTGCTCTAACACTTGGCTTAACGTACTATTTTTGGTCAAGTTAATTGGGCGGTCGTTGATTCGAATAGTAATCATGAAAAGGCCTTGTTAATCGCTTGCTCCACCATCGCGGGTCCAATTAAGAAACCGTGTCGGTAGAGGCCGTTAATGCTAATGATAGGTTTGCCAAATTTCGAAAGAGTTTGTTTTATTTGAGGCAAATTATCGATAAACGCTGGGCGTAGATTGCTCTCTTGGGCAATGATTCGTGCTTCTGAGAATGCTGGGTTGATCGCATACAGGGCCGACATAAGCTCCATTGAAGAGCGCAGACTGATTGCTGAGGTATCTTCACTTTCTATTTCTGTTGCGCCGATAATAAATCGATGGTTAGGCTTGGGCACGACATAGAGTTTATATCTTGGATGCATTAAACGGATAGGGCGCTTAAGAGTGATTTCTTGGCTCTCTAACCATGCAACTTCACCGCGAACCCCACGTAAGTTTTTATCTGAACCCTTGCTGCCGATACCACGACAATCAAATATCAGATCAAACTCGTCTAATCTGGGGTCATCGAGTTCCACTGGCTGGCTCTCAATGAAAGATACCCCGTGCTGTTTTGCGACGGTTAATAGTTCTGCCAAAATTTCATGGTGGTCAAGGTGCGCTTCATCGGGTAGTAGCAGCCCTTGGTGGAAGTGAGAAGCAATGTGAGTTTCAGCTTGCTCAAGTTGCTGGCGGTTACTGAGTGCTTTTATGCGCTTGCTAGCGGTATTGTTATGATCACTTTCAAGCTGATCAAGCTTATAGCTTAGGTCGCGTTGAAATTGCTGTAGCTCTGCTATGTCGTTGGGGTGAGCCAGTACTAAGCTGCCCTGCTGGTGGAAGTATTCTTCGCAGCCAAGTTCATTGAGCCAGCTTGGCCATAGTAATAGTGATTGTTGACCCAAGGTGAATATTTCTGGCTCGCTGGCCACGAGTTCACTCATCGGAGAAAGCATCGCAGCTGCAGTATAGGCAGCGGCTTTAGACTGATTATTGGGCCCTTGCGGGCATGGGTTTAGGCTGCCTTTTTCAAAAACACTGATTTGGTGGTTATTCATTATACCGTTATCAATATTCTGATTGGACAATCTCCATGCAAGTAAGCGGCCCGTGAGGCCGCCTCCTAGTATGGCTATTTTTTGTCCAGCACCAATAACCTTAAGGTTAGACTTCACTGTACAGCTCGCTGCCTTGCTGTTTGAATTGCTCAGACATTTCATCCATACCTTGTTTTGCTTGTTGATCCGCTGCGTTAATAGCCGCAACTTGTGATGCGTCAAGGTCACGCACTTCTTGGCTGATCTTCATGGAACAAAACTTAGGTCCGCACATAGAGCAAAAGTGCGCCACTTTATGACCTTCTTTAGGCAAGGTTTCATCATGGTAAGCGCGGGCGGTATCTGGATCGATTGCAAGATTAAACTGGTCTTGCCAACGGAATTCAAAGCGCGCCTTTGACATCGCATTATCTCGAATTTGAGCCCCAGGGTGCCCCTTGGCTAAATCTGCCGCGTGAGCCGCAATCTTATAGGTGATTAACCCTTGCTTAACATCGTCTTTATTGGGTAGGCCTAGGTGTTCTTTTGGGGTGACATAGCACAGCATGGCACAGCCAAACCAGCCGATCATGGCCGCACCTATGCCTGAGCTGAAGTGGTCATAACCTGGAGATATGTCGGTAACCAGTGGCCCTAATGTATAGAATGGCGCTTCATCACAATGCTTGATCTGCTCATCCATGTTTTCTTTGATCATGTGCATCGGCACGTGGCCTGGGCCTTCGATAAAGACTTGAACGTCGTGAGCCCAGGCTTTTTTCGCTAATTCTCCTAGGGTGCGTAACTCGCTGAATTGCGCTTCATCGTTGGCATCGGCCACTGAACCCGGACGTAAGCCATCACCCAAGGAGAAAGTGACATCATAGGCTTTCATGATTTCGCAGATTTCATCAAAGTGGGTATAAAGGAAGTTTTCCTTATGGTGATACAAGCACCACTTAGCCATGATGGAGCCACCACGGGAGACTATTCCTGTCATGCGCTCGGCGGTCATCGGCACGTAGCGTAACAAGACGCCAGCGTGAATGGTGAAATAATCGATGCCTTGTTCCGCTTGCTCGATTAGGGTATCGCGGAAAACTTCCCAGGTTAGATCTTCGGCGACGCCATTTACTTTTTCTAACGCTTGATAAATTGGAACGGTGCCGATAGGTACTGGGCTATTTCGCACGATCCATTCACGGGTTTCGTGAATGTTCTTACCTGTCGATAAATCCATCACGGTATCGGCGCCCCAGCGTGTCGACCAAACCAGCTTTTCTACTTCTTCTTCAATCGAAGAGGTTAAGGCTGAGTTGCCGATATTGGCGTTAACCTTAGTCAAGAAATTACGGCCAATGATCATCGGCTCGCTTTCTGGGTGATTGATATTATTAGGGATGACGGCACGACCGCGAGCGACTTCGCTGCGCACAAACTCTGGCGTAATATAGCTTGGGGTCGCTGCGCCAAAGTTTTGCCCTGGGTGTTGTTTTTTATTGTGCTCAGCCATTTCGTCTTCGGCAATAGCGAGATTTTCTCGGATGGCGATGTATTCCATCTCGGGGGTAATTATGTTTTGGCGAGCATAGTGCAGCTGTGTAACATTCTTACCGGCTCTCGCTCGAATAGGCTTACGCTGAAGGTCAAAACGAAGGGATTCTAAAGCGATATTCATTTCGCGGATCTGTGCGTATTCAGAGCTATTACCACTGAGTTCTTCAGTATCTTGGCGCGCTTCAATCCAACTTTTGCGAATGCTTTCTAAGCCTCTACGCACATCTATGGTTTTATCGGGGTCGCTATAAGGCCCCGAGGTATCGTATACCCGTACTGGAGCGTTGTACTCCGTTTTATCGTCGGCCAAGGTGGTCGGCGTTAATTGAATTTCGCGGAGGGCCACTTTTATATCTGCTTTGCTGCCTTCGACATAGAGTTTTTTTGAACCTGGGAAAGGCTGGGTAGAGAGTTCATCAACTTTGGCGGTTTCACTCAGCTTTTGCTGAATAGTATAAGTTTGCTCAGACACAATTGTTTCCTATCTCTTTTTGAGAATAATAAATTGATCTGTCTAACTTGAATTCTGAAGGTAGGGCACGTCATGGGAGTGATTATTAATAATCAATCATTAATAATCGACGGCTATGAAAGGGCTGATCATGGTTTTCCATAAAATATCGGCAATATGGAGGCATATTGGTGGTCTTATGGCTGTTTAATCAAACTCTTCCATCTTGTTTCCTACGCTGGTATTAACCAGATCAGGTTCAACGGGATCCACATTCGTGATCTCAGCCTCTTAATTAAGGCACCCCGACAAGACATTTTTCTACTAAGACGACTTTAACTTGTTCTTAGTAGGTTGCCATAGTGTATGATGAAGTTATAAATTGGACAATGGCTTTATTTAATCCACACTATAGATAAGCCCGAAGTTCTACTTAGAAAGTTGCATGGAGTTGTTGCATGGATGAAATCGTCAATCTATTACCTGATCGCATTCCGGTGCTGGTTGTGGATGATGATGAGACCGTTTTACAAGTGACGCGATTGGTCCTATCGCGCTTTCGCTTTGATAATCATGCCTTAGATCTTATTTGTGCCAGTTCTGGTGCTGAAGCCATTCAAATTCTTTCACAACGTTCCGATATCGCCATTGTTTTACTCGATGTGGTTATGGAGTCTGATGATAGTGGCTTTGAAGTTGTCAGCTTTATTCGTAATAAATTACACAATTATATTACCCGAATTTTATTACGCACAGGTCAGCCTGGGTTAGCCCCTGAGCGTCAGGTGATTAATGATTATGATATTAATGATTACATTGCTAAAACAGAAGCGACTACTGACCGTTTGAATTTATCTATGACCAATGCCCTTAGGTCATATCGCGATATATTACGTGCAGAATATCTGACCCACCGAGTCGTTAGTGCTGAGCTTGAGCAGCAGCAGGCACTGCAAGCTTCGCAAGCAAAGTCAGCGTTTCTTGCTCATATGAGTCATGAAATACGTACGCCGTTAAATGGCATTATCGGTATGGCTGATATTTTGGCCGATACGCCTTTATCATCCGACCAGCAGGGCTATCTCACGGATATTCATAACTCTGGCCGTGCATTATTAGGGATTATTAATGATGTTTTGGACTTGTCCAAAATTGAAGCGGGTAAACTTGAACTTGATTCCAGAGAGTTTAAATTGATGGATGTTATTGGTGAAGTGAACTCAATGTTTCACGCTCCGATGATGAATAAGTCGATCGACTATCAGCAAAGCATTTCAGCCGCTGTTCCTGAGCATATGTTTGCCGATAATATTCGAATACAGCAATTGCTGATGAACTTATTGAGTAATGCGCTTAAATTCACCCCTAAAGATGGCAAGATTAGTTTAAATATTGATGTTGAAGAAGATATCTCAGGGTTAAAGCCTGAAGAGCTTCAATTGGTGCTGACAGTCAAAGATAGTGGTATCGGTATCGATAAATCTCGATTGGCGAAAATATTTGATGCCTATCAGCAAGCTGAAAGTCATATCTCACGGATATACGGAGGAACTGGACTGGGTTTATCTTTATGTCGACAAATATCCCAGTTAATGAAAGGGGATATTGAGGTTCATAGTGAGTTAGGGCAGGGGTCAACCTTTTCGGCTCGTATTGTGGTGGGTAATGGCGACGCGAAGTCATCTACATTGCCTGAACAAGAAACTGAATTAGTATCGATTGTTGGTATGAAGGTATTGGTTGCGGAAGATAACCCGACCAATCGCAAAGTTATTCAAATGTTGTTAGTGAAGTTGGGGATCGAAGCTTCAATTGTTGACGATGGTCAGCAGTTGTTGGATTGTGTTGATGATATTGCGCCGGATCTCATTTTGATGGATTGTCATATGCCAGTGATGGATGGTTTTGAGGCGACAAAAGCATTGCGTCAGCGTGGAATGACGGTGCCTATCTATGCCTTAACAGCAGGGGTTAGTACCGAAGAGCGGGTTGAATGCGCGAACATTGGTATGAATGCCGTGCTAACCAAGCCTGTTACAATGCAGTCATTAAAAACTGCATTGCAAAAAGCCCTGAGCGAATAGTTTTACTTTTTCTGCTGACTTTTTTCTTCTGATTTATTATTGCTAGCAACATCGGCTATCTGCTTCAAGCGATTGATCACTTCAAAGTTGATGCTTCCTTCGCTGAAATAATGTTCCTTGCAAGGCTCACCTACTTCACGATCCATTAATAAAATAAACGCTTCATCGACGCTTTTAATGCCGTAGATATAGAACTCTCCAGCTTCAACGGCGTCCACGACTTCCTGTTTTAATGCCAAGTTGCGAATGTTTGCAAAAGGGATAATGACTCCATGCTCTCCTGTTAATCCGCGAGCTTTGCAAAGGCGGAAGAAGCCTTCGATTTTTTCATTAACCCCGCCGATGGCTTGTACTTCACCGTATTGATTAATCGAGCCGGTAATGGCAAATGTTTGCTTCAATGGTTGGTGAATAAGGGCGGAAACTAGGCAGCAAAGCTCACCAAGAGATGCGCTATCACCATCGATATAACCATAAGATTGCTCCATGGCGAGGTTGGCTGAAATAGCCAGTGGGAAATCCTGGGCGTACTTATGCCCTAGATAACCGGATAAAATAAGTACGCCTTTTGAATGGATGGCTTGGCCTAAGTTCGCTTCGCGTTCGATGTCGACAATGCCGCGAGAGCCGGGATAAACCGTTGCACTGATTCGAGCAGGGGTGCCAAAGCTGGTATCACCGACCGTCATCACTGTGAGGCCGTTAACTTTGCCGATGGCCTCGCCCTCGGTTTCAATTAAAATAACGTTATCGAGCATCTGTTGGTGAATGCGGTCGTAAATACGCCCCGTACGTTCTTCTTTGGCGCTGAGAGCTTGGTTAATGTGGGTCTCTTCGATCAGCGAACTATCGTCCATCTTGCGTAAAAACTCGGCTTCTGCAAGGAGTTCAAATAGGTCGCCAATACGTGCGGTTAGGTATTGCTGATCATCTGCAAGGCGTGAGCTGTGCTCAACCAAGCGTGCAATGCCGGTATCATTAATATCAGCGTATTGCTGTTCGACAATGCGGCTTTTTAATAATCGTGAAAAAGCATGGATATGTTCACTGGTGCGTGGAATTTCACTATCAAAATCGACTAGGGTTCTAAATAGCTCATTGAAGTCTTCGTCGTATTCTTGAAGTAGGTAATAAACGTTGCGAGAACCAATTAACACCAGTTTTATATTGAGAGGTATTACCCCAGGCAGTAAGGTTGTTGTGGATACTAAGCCTAACTCTGAATATGGCGATTCCATTTTTAATTGTTGAGATTTTATTGCCCGCTTAAGAGCATCCCAAACCATGGGTTCGGCTAATAATTTTTCGGCATCAAGAATTAGATAGCCGCCATTGGCTTTATGGAGAGAGCCAGGGCTTATTTTTCGGTAATTCGTGGTGAGGGCACCTTGATCACTTGAGAACTCGATACGGCCAAATAAATTGCCGTAACTTGGATGAGGTTCATAAATTACTGGTACGCCTTCACTATCGTCATGGCAGACTGCAATGTTCGGCTGAATGGTTTCTTCTAAAATTGTGCGCTTAACGTATTCATCTCGGTTTTCAGAAATGCGTTCGTCGATTAATTCTTCGAGAATAATCTTGGGTAGATGCTCTCGCATAGTCGCTAGAAACTTCAATACCGTCGGAAAATTTTGGTAGTTTGCTTCAATGGGCTCTAATAGTGGGATTAGGGCTTCATTGATTGTATTTTGATTTAACGTACGTAGTTCATTGGTGGATTCTCGCTTCCATTGCGGCAGTTCTGATAATGCTTCATTGAGGTATTGCTCTAGTGCGGCAATGTTGTGATGAAAAGTCTCGCGTTCAGTTTCCCCTAATTGTGCAAACTCTGTCTCATCGAGGGCTTTGCCATCTTTCATTGGGGTGAAACTGATGGCGGATGAATCCCTAAAGACTGCGGTATTAGCTTTCAACGCTTCTTTCTCAACCAGTTCTAGCGCTTTGTCGTATTTACGATTGAAACCGTGATCAATGGTCGATTTTTGTTGTTGGTAGCTGGGGTGTTCAAATACAGCAGGGAAGGTCGCGAGTAGGTTGTTAATTAGCTCGTCGAGTGTGCTTTTGAATGCTAAGGCTTGAGTTGGAGGTAACTCTAAAACTTTAGGTTCTCTTGGATTGGCAAAATGATTGACGTAGCACCAGTCGCTGGGGGCTGGTTGTTTAGCCGCTTGTTCTTTTAAATATTCTCGGATGTAGGAAGAACGCCCTGTGCCATTATCTCCCATGGCATAAATATTATAACCTGGGCGGTCCATACCGACCCCGAAGCGGATTGCATTCTCGGCACGCTCTTGTCCAAGAACGCCATTGAAGGGCTGCAATTCGACCGAGCTTTTGAATGCAAGTTGTTGCGGGTCTATACGAGTTGAAACTTGATCAGCGAGTAACGGGCTTGGTTTTATTCCCGGCTTTGGCATGAAGTGTCCTTATCTTTGCGCTTTATATAATTCGTTATCCTCTAAGTTAGGGCTAAGGTGCCTTTTTAGCAAGAGAGAATGCGTGTTGAGTATTGCTTTTTTTGCTCTTTTTCGGATAATGGCCGGCTCTCAAGTGTTTGTTATTATTATGTCTATTCAGCAAGAAGATCGAACAACGATCGACATGTTCTCCCGCCCTGAGCGTGGAAGACCTAAAACCAGTCCTTACGATCGCAGTACTCAACTGAAACTGAGTAAGCGTTTGCAGCGTAATCGCGATAAGCATAAAGGTATGCGTCGTATTGAAGTGAAGTTGAACTCGGATATCGTAGAGGTATTGGATGCATTGGCTGAAGATTTAGGGTTGTCTCGCGCCGAAGTTATTGAAAATGGTTTGATGCGGTTGTTAGATCAAAACGACTAATCTTCATAAAAATACTCTAAGTTGTTAATTTGGCTTGCTTTTATTCTATCGATGAGGATAATGGCGACCAGCATTTAAGCACAGCTTAATTTGCAGCGTGTTATGGTGGCCCTTATCGGTCCCTTCGCAACGAGAAACTACGAACTCCGCCAGGCCCGGAAGGGAGCAACGGTAGTAGTGGATTCGTGTGCCGAGGTGTGGCTGGTAGGGGTCATCTCCAATTTATCCCCTCTGTTTTTTGTTCGTTTTAATTGTTTCTGACTTTCGTCTCATTTCCCGTTATGATAACCCTTTAAGATCAAATAATTGACGGATTTTTCATGAGTTATCAGGTACTTGCGCGTAAATGGCGACCTCGTTTCTTTGCAGAAATGGTTGGCCAAGAACATGTGCTGCGCGCCCTAATTAATGCTTTGAACGATCAGCGTTTGCATCATGCCTATTTATTTACGGGTACCCGTGGTGTAGGTAAAACGACGATTGCACGAATTTTAGCCAAATGCTTGAACTGTGAGCAAGGCGTGAGTGCGACTCCATGTGGGGAGTGCTCCTCCTGTCGAGAAATCGCCGAAGGCCGTTTTGTTGATTTGATCGAAGTGGATGCAGCCTCGCGCACTAAGGTTGAAGATACTCGCGAATTATTGGATAACGTTCAGTATGCGCCGACAAGAGGCCGCTATAAGGTCTACTTGATCGATGAAGTACATATGTTATCGACCCACAGTTTTAATGCCTTATTAAAAACCCTAGAAGAGCCTCCTGAGCACGTAAAATTTCTATTAGCGACGACTGATCCGCAGAAATTACCGATTACGGTATTGTCTCGTTGTTTGCAATTTAGCCTTAAGAATATGGCCCCTGAGAAGATAGTTTCATATTTAGAAACTGTCTTAAAAGCGGAACACGTAGGCTATGAAGAGCCTGCATTGTGGCAGCTAGGTCGAGCGGCTCAAGGCAGTATGCGTGATGCTTTAAGTTTAACCGATCAAGCGATTGCTTATGGTCAAGGCGAAGTCTTTGAACATCAAGTCAATGCGATGCTGGGTACGATCGATCGCGGACGCGTGTTTAAGTTGGCTGAAATTTTAGCGACGGGGCAGGTAGCTGATTTGTTATCGTTAGTTGCCTCAATGGCCGAGCATGGCCCTGATTATGATGAGGTTGTGCAGGGCTTGATGCAGCTTTGGCATAAAGTTGCTGTTGCGCAAGTGGCTCCTAGCTCGGTTGATAATAGTGAGGGTGATAAAGCCGCCATTGTTCAGCTTGCTGCTGCGATGAGGGCAGAAGATATTCAGCTGTTTTATCAAACCGCCTTGGTTGGACGTAAAGATTTACCGTTGGCCGCAGATCCTCGCCAAGGGTTTGAAATGATTTTATTACGTATGCTGGCATTCAAGCCAGTAAATGCAGCGCCGTTGAATCTTGATTTGGTAGGTTCATTAGAAGCTCCGGGAACGGTTCAAACTGAATCGCACAACGCTATTGAAGGTGCTGCTGAAAAAAAGCCATTAACTGACTCGGAAGTAGCGCCTGAGCCAGTCGTTGAGAATAATGAAGCGCCTACGGCTGTAAGTCCTGCTATTGAAGCGCCAGCATTTGAAGAGCCGGTCTTTGAATCACCAGCCGCCGAATTGGCAGAGCACCCTGAAGGGGTCGTAGCTCAGATTGACGAGTCTCAGCGTTATCACGATGCGGTTGCAGCAGAAGTCATGACTTCTGAAGTGGTCGAGAGTCCTGAGCAAACTGCTAATAGCTCTATCGAGTCTTATGCTGATGTGTTGAGTGAAACGGTGCCAGAGCCTGTAACTGAAGTTTTACATGAAGCCGTAGCGGAAGCTGTTCAGCCTCTCGTTGAGGTCGTTGCTGAAAGTGTGTCTTCAGCTGATGCGCCAAGTATGATGAAAGGCGGTGCCGCGGACCTGCTGAATAATCCTTTGCCAGCACCAGCACCAGAAATCGTCAGTGGTGTCGTGGCTGAGATGGATAAGGATATTGTTGCGGAGCCCGCTTTCAATTTCGATTGGTCCCAGTTATCAGCGTTGAACTGGTGGAAGTGGGTTAAGCACTTGCCTCTAGCGGGGATGCCAATGGCGATTGCGCTTAATAGTGCGTTAATTAGTCGTCATGAAAATCAATTGATTATGGACGTTGATCCTGATCAGGGTGCATTATTTAATGATGCTCAGCGCCAGCGCATTGAGCAGATATTGTGTGATATTACGGGGTTGTCTGTGCAGTTGATAATGCATGTGCAATTACCAAGAGGTGAAACCCCTCATCAGCGACGAACTCGTTTGATGGCGGAGCGGTTTGCCCAAGCTGGCCATGCGATTATTGAAGATGAATATGTACAAAGTTTAGTGGCGGAATTTGAAGCTCATATTATTGAAGGTTCAATTCGCCCAGTAGGAGCGGCTGACTCGTAAAGAGAAAGCTCGTTTTATTAATTATAGAGAGGAAGAGTCATGATTAAAGGTGGAATGGGCAACTTGATGAAGCAAGCCCAGCAAATGCAAGAAAAGATGCAAAAAGCTCAAGAAGAGTTAGCTAACTCTGAAGTTACCGGTGAATCTGGTGCGGGCTTGGTAAAAATCACTATGACGGGTCGCCACGATGTTAAGCGTGTTGAGCTGGATGATAGTGTGATGGGTGAAGATAAAGAGCTGTTAGAAGACTTGTTAGCAGCGGCGGTGAATGATGCCGTTCGTAAAATAGAAGAGCAAAATCAAAGTCAGATGTCTTCAATGACGGCTGGCATGGGATTACCACCAGGAATGAAGCTACCTTTCTAGGGTGCTTTTCTAATACTGACAATGGCGTTTTAGAATGGCTATGAAGCTGCCTGCATCTTTGCAGCAAATGATTGACTCTTTTCAAATTTTACCCGGTGTTGGGCCTAAAACGGCTCAGCGCATGGCGTTATATTTGTTAGAGAAAGACCGTCTAGGGGCTGAGCGCTTAAGTAATAGTGTTCAGCAGGCAATGAATAAACTATGTCATTGCAGCTCGTGTCGAAATTACGCCGAAGCTGATTTGTGTCCTATCTGTAGTGATGCTAAGCGGTCAACGGATTCGCTTTGTGTTGTTGAGTCGCCTTCTGATGTGATGGCGTTAGAGCAGGGGGTGGATTTTGTTGGTCAGTACTTTGTATTGTATGGGCACTTATCACCCATTGATGGGATCGGTCCAGGTGAGCTTGGCTTGATCGACTTAAAGCGTAAGGTTGAGACGCAGGGGATTAAGGAGGTCATTGTGGCGACGAACCCAACGGTCGAAGGTGAGGCAACTGCCCAATTTATTATGGATATGTTGCCGGAAGAAGTTGTTGTCAGTCGCATTGCTCATGGTATACCGATGGGAGGTGAGCTGGACCTAGTTGACGGTGGCACTTTAAATCATGCACTCACCGGTCGACGGGTGATGAGTTAATTCGTATTAAAATAAACAGCCAATAAGTGAGTATTAAACCATTGGATTCTATTCCTAAGCCAATTTGGATTACAACCGATAACGAATTGTTATCGCATTGTCAGATGTGGCAAAAGCTAGATTTTATTGCTCTGGATACAGAGTTTGTTCGCACTTCAACTTTTTTTCCTAAAGCTGGCCTACTGCAAGTCGCAGACAATCAGGCGTGTTATTTAATTGATCCATTAACGATTACCGATTGGTCTTGTTTTGCTGAGTTGTTAGATAATCCCGATCTTGTGAAGGTATTCCATGCCTGCTCAGAAGATCTAGAGGTATGTCACCGTTTAACCGGTACCATTCCGAACCCTGTTGCGGATACTCAGCAGGGTGCCGCACTGGCAAGTTTGGGCGGAATTATGGGCTTTCAGCGTTTAGTTAAAGCCGTATTGGACATTGAAATCGATAAGGGTGAAACGCGCTCAGATTGGTTGCAGAGACCTTTGCGCCCTCAGCAAATTGAATACGCCGTCGCCGATGTCTTTTATTTACATCAATGTTATGAGCGTTTACTGACCTTGTTGGATGAAATGGGGCGTTTGGCTTGGTGGCAAGAAGATTGTCAGCGTTTGATTGAGTTGGGACAAATTAGTGATGACTACAGTCAGCAATATCGAAAGGTTAAGCTAGCTTGGAAATTACGCCCGCAAGAGCAGTATGTTCTCCAGTGCTTGGCTATTTGGCGTGAAGAAGTGGCGCGCCTTTGGAATGTGCCTAGATCTCAAGTAGTTGCGGATAATGTGTTGTGGAATATGGCGCGTTATCAGCCGCTCCATCAGGGTGACTTAGCCCGAGCTGGGATGAAACCTCACGTCCGCCAACGGGCAGGTGATCAAGCATTGTCTTTAATTGAGCAAGCCAAACAAGCAGATGAGTCATTGTGGCCAGACGTATTGCAAAAGCCTTTGTCTCCTCAAGCAGGCGAGAAGCTAAAGGCTTTAAAGAAAGCCGTGACTGTTCGTGCTGACAGTATCGACATTCCAGCAGATATGTTAGTTAAAAAGAAAACACTGGAAGCCTTGTTGCGTTCTGGTTATCCTCGCGGCCCTTATCATCTGCCCGAGCCCTTATTGGGTTGGCGTAAAAATGAAATCGGTGAAGACTTGCTGAATTATTTGCAGCAAGAAGATCAAGCTGTGATATA
This sequence comes from uncultured Oleispira sp., assembly GCA_913019965.1. Taxonomy (GTDB): domain Bacteria; phylum Pseudomonadota; class Gammaproteobacteria; order Pseudomonadales; family Oceanobacteraceae; genus Oleispira. The sequence continues at coordinate 32,949 of CAJVZR010000029.1, read as the reverse complement.
GAGAATTAAGAAATAACTCTTATGAACAAACAATTGTGTAATATTTATAAAAGCCGTCGCAAAGAAGAAATGTACTTATACGTTTCACTAAAGGATGATCTATCTAAAGTGCCTGAGGCTCTTTTAGAAACTTTTGGTCGTCCAGAGTTGGTGACTAAGTTGATTATTACGGAAGATCGTAAGCTTGCACGCGCAGAGGCCTCTAAGGTTCTGGCTGCAATCGAAGATAATGGCTTTTATCTGCAAATGCCGCCGCCTAAAGAAAAGATGGGCTTGGGACTGGATGTTTTTTGCAAGCGAGATACTGACGAGTGAGTGCTAAGCCGTTTTGGGAAACGAAAACCCTAAAGCAGATGACGAAACAGGAGTGGGAGTCGTTATGTGATGGCTGTGCTCGCTGTTGTTTGCATAAACTGGAGGATGAAGATACTGACGAGGTGTATTACACCGATATCCACTGTCGTTATTTAGATAAAAAGGACTGTTCCTGCACTGTTTATCAAACGCGTAATGAAAAAGTGCCTGAGTGTATTTGGTTAACCCCAGAGCAAGCAGAGAGTTTTCATTGGTTGCCTGATACTTGCGCCTATCGATTGGTTGCTGAAGGGAAGCCCTTGTATGATTGGCATCCTTTGATTAGCGGTGATCCAAATTCTGTGCATAAAGCGGAGATTTCTCTTAAAGGCAAAGGGGTTCCAGATGACAAGGTCCCAGAGGAGGAGTGGCAAAGCCACATAATATGGAAAGCTTAATGTTTAATGGTATTGTGCAGTGGGGATTATACTTTGTATGTGCTCTGGCCTGCTTTTGGGCTTGGGATAAAATGTTTTTCTGGCTTCAGCAAAAGGACATGAAGGCCATTATTCGTATTTTAGGGGCAGTATTGTTATTTACACCTGCACCTTTGGATAGTACCGCTCTAGAAGTCGATGCTTCAAATTATGCTCCTGCATTTCTAGTGATTCTATTTCGTAGCTTTTTAGAAAATAATGCCTCTATTCTAGATGCGGTAATATATATGTTAGCAGGGCTTTTTATCGGCCTAATTCTAATGTCTCTCCTGTCATTGTTTAACTTCTTACGAACTAAGTTCACTGCTCAAAATGAGTGACAGATTTAGCGCTATTTAACATTAATAGCGCTAACTCATTCAATTTTTTCATTTTTTTCTCATTCTCTCTGGCGGATTTGGGATTCTTTGCTAGTTTTAAAGCAGGAACGCTCGATGTCGCTGCGTTTGTCTAATGTAAGTGGAGCTTTTTAGGGAGCGAAATGAATTCGCACTCTAATGGATGAGAGGTCAAAAAATGGCAAATCATATCTTTATCATGGCAACCGTCATGTTACTAGCCGGTATTTTTGGTGGACTAGTTAATTATTATCTATACGGTGACAAAGATCCGGACGCATCAAGCTTACCGCGCTTTTTAGTGGTGGGTGTCGGCGCTTCGTTCTTAGTGCCCGTTGTACTCGATCTAGTGAATAGTGAGCTGGTTCTAGAAAGCCAAGGAGATCCGTCTCGCTTATTGATCTTTACCGGTTTTTGTTTGATTTCGGCGTTATTATCACGCTTTGTGATTGATAACTTGTCTGATCGTATCTTTAACGAAGCTCAAGTAGCTAAGCAACGTGCGGAAGAGGTTCAGCAAGATTTACGCATGATTCAAACGAATCTTTTGCCTTTGATTGATACGGAAACTGAGCAGGATGTAAATCTGCAGGATCCAAAAATCATGACGATGCAAGACGAGCTGGATGTGACTTCGACCAGTGTGCTAAAGATCCTTTCGAGTGGCCGCTTTATTTTCCGTTCATTGGCAGGTCTATGTCGTGAAGTGAATCAAGATGAGTCCACTGTGCTCAAGACTCTAAACGTGCTGACGGTACGTAGTCTTGCGGGTAAAGTTAGTGGTAAAGACGGTGTGCGTTGGCACATTACCGAAAATGGTCGCCGTGTTCTAGAGACGACGTTATAAGTTATTTCCCCCTGATTGGAGTTCTGAAAATGCTCAGAGATCTTATGTATTCGGGGGGAAGGCTTATTGCCTTCCTTTTATTGTCCGGTTTGTTGTTTACGAACTCTGCTATTGCCCTCGAAGGCGCAGAAAGTGATGATAAAGGCCTCCCTTTTGATGTTCGCATCATTATCGATATTTCGGGCAGTATGAAGCAGACTGATCCGAATAATCTACGTATTCCCGCACTTAATCTATTGTTAAAACTTATGCCAGAGGGTGCCCAAGCGGGTATTTGGACGTTTGGACGATATGTTAATAATTTAGTGCCTGTTGCGGCCGTTGATGATAAATGGCGAGAAGATGCATTGAAGGCTGCGGTTGAAATTTCTTCATTGGGGTTGCGTACGAATTTAACTGGAGCATTAAATGATGCCGCCTGGGGATTGAGCGCAGAGAGTGGTTTTCAGCAAAGTATTATCTTATTGACCGATGGTAAAGTCGATATGGCAGAGCAAGCCACTGCTAATGCTGAAGAAATAAATACTGCGGAACGCCAAAAGCTAATGTCCGAAGTTTTGGATAAGTATCGTCAGTCTGGGGCTAATATTCATACCCTTGCGCTGTCGGATTTGGCTGATAAAACACTATTGCAAGAAATTGCCTTAGAAACCGATGGTTTGTATTCAGAAGCTAGTAATGCTGAAGAGTTGATGAAAGCGTTTTTACGCGCGTTTGATCGAGCAGTGCCTGTAGAGCAGGTGCCAATGGAAGATAATACCTTTGTCATCGATGGCAGTGTAAAAGAATTTACGGCACTAATTTTTAAGCGTTCTGGTGGATCACAAGAAACAGCATTATTAACTCCGGCAGGAAGCCGAATTACAGAATTAGAGCATTCGCAAAACGTACGCTGGCATAAAGATCTTAATTTCGATTTGATTACAATTAAACAGCCAGAGGCGGGTACTTGGGTAGCAGAAGCAGATCTTGATCCATCCAATCGAGTTACTATTCTTTCGGATTTGGCCCTAAGTGTTGAAGGTATTCCAGCGACTATATTTCCCGGAGATAAGCTGGATGTGGAAATAAAATTAACCAATGCCGGTGAAGTGGTTAACAAAGTCGAGATTTTACGCCTCACCGATATGACGATGACCGTCGTTACCGCCAGTGGTCGCGAAGGCAGTAAAATTTTATCGGACCCCGAGAGCCCGCCTAGCGATGGGATCTACAGGGAGGGTTTATATCGTTTAAAAGAATTGGGCCAATATCAGGTTGAGTTGATAGCAGAGGGGCGAACGTTTCAGCGTAAGCGTAGTTTCTCAATGACCATGATGCAGCCGGTTGAAATTGAACATAGAGCTGATGAAGAAAAGAAAGTCTATCGGATTGAAGTAAAGCCCTTATCGGATAACTTAGATACTGAGCGTTCTAGGGTTATTGCTAAGATCAAAAGTCCGGATGAAAATACGATCATTCAATCGGTTGTTTTTAATCCAGATGAAAATGCTTGGGTAAGTGAGATATCTCCGACTAAGGGGGCGGGAGAGTATCGCGTTGATTTGAATATTCGTGGTATTACTCAAAGTGGTAAAAATTTCAAAGTTAAGCCAGAAACCATCGTATTTGATTTGCCTATTATTGCGGCTTCGGATGAATCGTTATCAGCAGCAGGTTTAGCTAATAATGAAGCAGCCGTTGATGGTGAAAAAGGCGAAGATGCAGTTGTTGAAGGTGCGGCTGTTGAGGATGCGGTGGCTGGAAATGATGTAAAAGAGGAGGAAGTCGCTACGGCAGAGGAGATTGAGGCGGCCATTACGGCAGAGGCTGAGCAATTAGCTACTGATTCTGAAGGAGCAATGATTGAAAAAATATCACTGGATGATGTGTCGCAAATCGATGAGTCCGTTGAGGAGTTGGATGAAGGGGTCGCATGGTGGATCTATTTGATACTTGTTTTACTGAATGTGGCGGTAATTGGTGCCGGTGTTTGGTGGTTCATGTTTCGTAAGTCTGCCCCGGCTGTCGATGCGCAAACCAGTATGGATCAAGGGGTTATGGCTGAGTTAGAAGAGCTGGAGGATGATTTTGCCGGGGATTTTGACTCTTTAGATGAAGGAGATGAAGAAGATATCGCTTTTTCAGCTGATTCTAAGTCGGAACCCGTCCCGAGTAGTTTAGAGGCGGATGCATTGCCTCAAGCGGGAGGATTTGACGAGGACTTCTCAATTGATCCCGATGATGATGTTGATACCGATGAGGATTCTTGGGGAGAGTTTGATAGTGATGCTGATGGTGAGAAGAAAGAGAAGTAGCAATTTTGTGGTAACAAAGTTGTTGTGCGAAATAAGGGCTTAATTAAGCCCTTTTTTTATGTCTGGGGTTTATATTTGGGTTTTTTGTGAGTATTGATGGCTGACTAGCAGAATGGCGCATCTTGTTGCAAGGGGTGACAAGCGCTTATACTGCGGGAAATTATTATGCATCTGATCACTTTTAAGTGGTCATACAACTCGATGATACTTGTTTGAGGCTATTATGAAGTTCCAAGGTACTAATGAATACGTTGCAACACCTGAGTTGCAAATGGCTGTCAATGCGGCGATTACCCTTCAGCGCCCACTGTTGTTGAAAGGGGAGCCAGGTACGGGTAAAACCATGTTGGCTGAGCAACTGGCCGAGTCTTTGGGCACTGAACTGATTCAGTGGCACATTAAAAGTACCACCAAAGCTCATCAAGGTTTGTATGAATACGATGCCGTATCTCGCTTACGAGATTCTCAACTAGGCAATGATAAAGTTCATGATATTAAGAACTACATCGTAAAAGGGAAGCTTTGGGAAGCTTTTAATGCGGATAAACCTGTGGTTTTATTGATTGATGAAATCGATAAGGCGGATATTGAGTTTCCGAATGACTTGTTATTAGAGCTCGATAAGATGGAATTTTATTGCTATGAAACTCAAGAGCGTATTGTTGCTAAGCATCGTCCCATTATCTTGATTACTAGTAATAATGAAAAAGAGCTGCCAGATGCTTTCTTACGTCGCTGTTTTTTCCATTATATTGATTTTCCTTCAAAAGAAACCATGATGAAGATTGTGGATGTGCATTATCCTAATATTCAGTCGTCTTTGGTGAAAGAGGCGATGGAAGTCTTCTTCGATGTTCGTAAAGTGCCGGGATTAAAGAAAAAGCCTTCTACATCCGAATTAATCGATTGGCTGAAGTTATTGATGGCAGATGAAATTGGTATTGATCTGTTACGCGATTCTGATGCTACTCGAGCGATCCCACCGATGCATGGCGCTTTGGTTAAAAATGAACAAGACGTGCAGTTGTTAGAAAAATTAGCCTTTATGAGTCGTCGTCGCGGTTAAGCAAAGTCCGTAAGTTTGATAAGGGTTCGATATGTTCATCGATTTTTTTATGACGGTACGCAAGGCTAAAGTGCCTTGCACTGTGAGTGAATACTTAGATTTAATTGCCTCGGTTGAGAAGAACTTGGCTTTCGCTAATCTGGATGACTTTTATGTATTGGCCAAGATGTGTTTGGTTAAAGATGAGCGCCATTATGATAAGTTCGATAAGGCTTTTGCTCATTATTTTGAAGGTATCGATAATCTAGATTTCTCTATGGATGACCCTAGTATTCCTGATGACTGGATGCGCAAAGAGATGGAGCGCATCATGACTCAGGAGGAAATGGATCAGATTAAAGAGCTTGGCGGTTTGGATGAGATAATTAAAGCATTCCAAGAGCGCTTGGAAAATCAGAAAGAACGCCACCAGGGTGGTAATAAGCATATCGGTACCGGTGGTACTTCGCCGTTCGGTGCTAATGGTTTTAATCCGGAAGGTTTTCGCATCGAGCAGGGGCGTTCACGACATAAAAAAGCGGTAAAGGTCTGGGAGAAGCGCAATTACAGAGACCTGGATGATTCCATTCAGTTGGGTATTCGTAATATTAAAGTCGCGTTACGTCGCTTGCGTAAATTCGCCCGCACCGGAGCTGCGGATAAGCTTGATCTGGATGATACGATTGCTTCTACAGCCCGTAATGCGGGCTATTTAGATTTAAAGCTGGTTCCTGAGCGGCACAATGCGGTCAAAGTCTTGTTGTTCTTTGATATTGGAGGCTCGATGGATCCTCACGTTAAGGTTTGCGAAGAACTCTTCTCAGCTGCGCGTACTGAATTCAAGCACATGGAAACCTTTTATTTCCATAACTGCTTGTATGAGTCTGTCTGGAAAAATAACATTCGCCGTACCAATGAACAAACCATGACTTGGGATCTGCTGAATAAGTTTGGCAGTGATTATAAGGTGATCTTTATTGGTGATGCGATGATGGCGCCTTATGAGGTGACCCATACTGGTGGCAGCGTTGAGCATTGGAATGACGAAGCGGGTGCGGTTTGGTTGCAGCGTATGAAAGACAAGTTCAGCAAAATTGTTTGGATTAATCCCGCACCTGAAAGTCATTGGGGGCACGGGGGGTCCTTAGGTGTGATTCGTCAGATTTTTGAGGATGAAATGTATCCTTTGACGTTAGAAGGTTTAGAAAAGGCAATGAAACAGTTGAGTAAGTAAAAGGGTACTGACTTTGTAACATTGGGTAAGCCAAAGGACTGGCATTCCATTTTTGGATGTGTACACTAGTACTAATTATTAAGGATGATAATAACTAAAAAAATATAATTAATAATAAAAGGCTAGCACTATGCGAAGCTTGGGGAATGAGGCAGGGCGAGGAATATCGCATTGGCTCGTCATGATTGGTTGTCTACTATTTTCATCTTTAAGTTTGTCCCAGCAATTAACGGGGGCACTTTCATTACGCTTGGGCCCAGGTATTGGCTATCCTGTCAGCATTGAACTTCCTTCTGGTACATACATAGACATTACTCAGCGTCGTAATACTTGGTTGCTTATTCGTGACGAACGAGACGAGGGCGGTTGGGCGAAAATTGCAGAAGTGGGAGAATCAGGCGGTCTAAAAGAGCGTTTAGCTTGGCGGCTAACGGAATTAAAAAAAGAATCGAACGGTGAAGTTGTGGGTCGTTGGTTTAATTTTAATCAGGGTTATGGCTTAGCTTTAGGTTGGAAGCTACCTTCAGATTATGGTCATTGGTTGTTTGAAATTGAAAAAGCCAGTGATGCTCAGGTGGAGTGGCATAGTCTTGCTTCTTGGTACCTTTCGCAGCATAACATCACCGCTCACAGTTATTACAGTGCTGGAATGGGTTTAGGGGTCGCTCAAGAGAACTCAAAAAGTCAGATATTCAGTGAGTATGGGGATGCCCAGCAAGCGGTTTATGGTGGTATTGAGCTTGCTCTTGGACTGCGGCCTACAAAGCAAGTGAACACTGGGCTTTCAGTAAGGTATCTCTTCGCCGCATCATCAGCCGATGCTGATGAAACTGTGCTTTCTTGGTATTGGTCGTTTGGAATTTAACATGAAAAATGTATTTATAGTGATCTGTTTGTTTTCGGCAATGTCAGCTCACGCTGACGTTGATACGCTAATTTATCAGCCTAAAATTTTATCGCCAGAATTAAAGAGTGATCTTGATGTGGCTGAATATAAATGGCTACTGGGTCTTAAATTAGGACAAATGTTGCCAGAAAACTCAGACTCAAGTAGTAAAATTGGCTTTTCGGCCAATTATCTTATTTGGGAACAATGGTACGCTACGGCTCAAATTGACCTGAATGAATGGCAATTAACGCCAAATACCACCGAATCAGCCATAGCTTGGTCGGTAGGAGCAGGTTATAGTGTGTTGCAAGGGGCCGCGTATATTACAGACGGTTTAACCTTGCCTTGGCAAATGTATGCGCAATTGAATGTCGGTGAGCAATCGCTGAAACAAGCAAGCAGTACTTTTGCTAGTGGTGCTTTGGGGTGGCAGCTATCTAATGATAATAACTATGCTGCACTTGAATGGCGTCACTTCCAAATTAATGATGATCGCTTAAAACAGTTAAATTCTGATAAGGGATACGAATGGTCAATTACCTTTGGCAAATATTTTTAATCTTAGCGTGCTCGATACCTTTAGTAGAAGCACTTGAGCCAGGGGATAAAGTCCCTGATTTTGTGATGCCAAGTACTAATGGTGCTCCACAGCGTTTGTCGGAGCAACTCGGTAACCCTGTCATGCTGGTATGGCTGAATGACTGTAACGCTTGTGCGGAAAAGCTTATTGACTGGCAATACCTTGCTGAAAGCTGGGCTGTTGAAAATTTAACAACCTGGTTTTTATGGCGAAAAAAAGAGAATTACACAGCGCCATGGTCGCGGCTGCCGGTATTGGAATACCAAGCCAGTAATACTCAGGCGTGGTGGTTTGAACCCAGCCCTGCGGTGATGTTTATTGCACCGGATGGGACGCTGGATTATCTATTTATCGATAAAGTTAACATGCGAAAAGTAGAAGTCGCCAATGAACTAAAACATTGGCTGAAAAATAAAGAATGGTTTAAGCAAGAAGGCAACAGATAATGCGTTTGATCTCTATATTATTATTTTCCCTAGTATCCAGTTGGGTTTTAGCTCAAACGATTGCTGATAATGAGCAAGCAAGCCAAGTTAGCCAAAAAACAATTTCAATTAAACAGTCAGTATTGGAATTGAATCGTAACCTTTATCAGTTAGAAGAAGATTTATTAAGCCCTGCAACAACACGAGCAGGTGTTTATTTTTCTTTGTCGTATGGTGAGTTCTTTGAGCCTTATTCAGTCAATATTACAATTGATGATAAACAGCCAATTCAATATCTATATACCAAGCGCCAAGTGGATGCTCTACGCCAAGGGGCTGTGCAACCGTTAAAGAATTTGAACTTAGGTCCGGGTGTTCATACGATTAAAGCAATCGCAAAAGGCGTTGATAATAATGGCAAAAACCGAGAATTAGTACTTGAACAGTCGGTAGAGAAACATGATAAACCTTTGTATATCGAGTTAAAAATTCAAGATAATAAAGAAATTCAAAGTGCAGAACTGATGATTAGTCAGTGGTAGTTGTATGAAATTTTTGCTGTATATCCTTTTAATGATTAGTACAAGTCAGGTGTTCGCGGTGGATAGCGAGCAGGAAATCTTGCGCTTAAAGAAAGGTGAGTATTATTACCATTATCTCACTGGGGACTTTCCTAGTGCGATGAATCAACTTGCTCAATGGCGCGATACCGGTGGTGCTATTGCCGGTGAAGCGGATGTGATGGAAGCGGCAATGCTACTCTCACTGGGGCTGCATCAACAAGCCCAACATATTTTTGAGCGCATACAACAAACGGGTAGCGATGCGTCTTCACAGGCATGGTTCTATCTTGCCCAAAGATGGTATGAACTAGGTCACTATGAATCGGTGTTATTCAGTATTGGTCAAATGTCTATTGAGGGGTTAAAAGACTCTGTCATTGCTGAAGCACAATTTATGAAAGCAAGTGCTTTCATTGAATTAGGCGAACATAAAAAAGCACAAAAACAAATTTCCACTATGGCTCGAGATGGCATTTGGACAGGTTATGCCCGTCATAATTATATTTTAGCGATGTTTGATGGTAATAATAGCGGCCAAAGTTTAGCCCTGTTGATTGAAGATGCGACTTATTACTTGCCGCAAACCCAAGAAGGTAAAGATCTTAAGGACCGGATTAATTTAATTGCTGGCTTGCATTATTTGCAAGGCGGAAAGAATCGCTCTGCGGATAAACATTTAAAAAACATCAGCTTAGATGGACCATATACCCCCGCGGCGTTATTGCAATATGGTTGGGGCCAGGTGGAGCAAGGGCGATATGATCAAGCTCTTCAGCCTTGGCGTGATTTGCAAACTCGATTTAATCGCTTTGACCCAGAAGTCATGGAATCAATGCTCGGTGTACCTCATGTATTGGAGCTGATTCGTGCCCATACTCAGGCGTTGAAAACCTATGAAGTAACAGAACAGCGCTTAACCGCGATGAAGTCTTTAGTTGAAAGTATTAATACGGGTCTCAGTGAAGATCCATGGTTGGAACGCTGGATATCTCAACAAAAAGATCAAAGCTGGGGTTGGCAAGCTAATATAGAAAAAACACTTCCTTTAGATGATACCAGTGCGGTATTAAAAAATTTATTAGTTGAAGATGCTTTTGTTAATCAAATGACAGAATATCGTGATCTGGTACTTCTCAGTGATTACTTGATTGAGAAAGAAGAAAGTTTACGTTTGTGGATTACCTTGGTTGATAAGCGCGAGCGTGAATCTAAGGCAGATCAGGCTAAGCCATTGATAGAGAAAGCAAGCCGTGAATTAGATATTGCGAAAGATGAGTTTAAGCATTTAGAAGCTTACTTGCAGCAATCTGATGGCGACCTCTTTGCATTACCTAACAAGGTTGAAGAGTCAAACATTTCACTATTAGTTAACTCGGCAAAAAGTATTGAGCGCTTAATTAAAAAGAATAAAGCCAGTCGTAATGTCGAACAATATAAGCAGCGCTGGGCTCGGGTCAAAGGGGTGTTTTTGTGGCAAATGAATGAAGATAAACCACAAAAGCAATGGCAGCTCAAAAAAGAATTAGTCGCGATGAATCGTTTGATTAAACAAGCAGATACTCAATTATTAGAAGTACGTTTGGCTCACCAATGGGCTCCTAGTGCCTGGGTGGGGATGAAAGATCGCATCATTAAAATGTTGGCGAAAACAAGTAAGATTAAGCAGCTGTCTTTACAGGTAAGGAATGAAAGCAAGCAAGCCTTGGTGGCAGAATCTAAGGTATATCTTGACGATTTGACCCATCGATTAAATGATTATCTGTCACAGTCGCGCTTGTCGATAGCGCGTCTTTATGATGATGCGCTGCAGCACTATGTCGCTACTGGCGCCATTGAAGAATTAGGAGAATAAGATGAAAAATATAATTCTTATTCTAATAATGGTAACGCTACTACCAGCCTGTAGCTTATTTGAGTCTTTTTCAGAGCCTGTGGAGCTTAGTGATCAGACTTTAGCGAATATGAAACCTCTTAAGTTGCGTTTGTTAGCCAATGAAAATATTGAAATTAGTCATGATGAAGTGATGGATAAATACCGGCGATATCTTGAGGTATCAACGGATGCAGAAATGCGTGTTAGAACCCATCACCGTATCGCCAATTTACGCTTGCAAAAAGACGAATTTATTTGGGAAGGGGGCGATGAATCTGATGAGGCAAAGCTTAAAATCTCAGAAGCCGAACTAGGGCGCGAATCGATCGCAGACTATGAATCTTTGCTGGCTCAATACCCCGACCGTAACGATAATGATTTAGCCCTTTATCAATTGGCTAAAGCCTATTCTCTGGCGGGTGAGCCTTTCGAAACCATTCGCGTATTAGAACAACTTGCTGAATTGTATCCGCGTTCTAAGTACTTTTTAGAATCTCTCTTTCGCTTGGGTGAAATTTATTACGCTAATGGTGTTTATGATCAGGCTGAAAATGCTTACCGGCGTCTTGTGGAGCGTGGACCAGATGAAAATAAATACCATCTAAGTGCGATGTACCTTGTCGGCTGGGCGCAATTTAAACAAAGTAGTTTTGACCAGTCTTTATTGTCTTTTACTCAAGTGCTTGATACTGAATTTCCTACCGAAGATGATATTTTATCTGCCTCCATTAGCCAGCAAGATATGATGAAAGATATTTTACGTATCATGGCAATTACTTTTGACTACCAAGGAGATTGGGAGAATATCAGTCAATTTTATGCTGAGCTGGGTGGACGTCACTATGAACATCTAGTTTATGAAACGTTGTCAAATCAATATTATGATAAAAAGTATTACAAAAGTGGGGCTTCTACTTTGCGGGCTTTTATCAAGCGATACCCGCAAGATGTCTTAGCTCCTGTGTTTTATCAGCGCGTAATCGAGGGGTATACCAAGGCACGATACCCAACGTTATTACGCAAACATAAAAAGATATTTGTGAAAACTTTTGGAGTTGAAAGTAAATACTGGCAACAACATGGTTTTGCTGTTCAAAATACAATCAAACCTGCTTTAGCGACGTATATTTGGGATCTCGCACGATTTAATCATGCCTGGGGTCAGCGAATTAAGAATAAAAAAGAAAAGAAAGAGCGCTTACAAGAAGCTATGCAATGGTACGGCGAGTATATCCGTAGTTTTCCAAGTGCTGAAGATACTGCGAAAGCACATTTTCTATTGGCCGAAGTTGCCTATCAAACTAAGCAGTACCCGCTTGCTAAAGATCATTATGAAATTGTCGCTTATCAGTATCCAGGATATGAAAAAGCCAGTGAATCTGGGTATGCGGCTATTTTAACCTACAGTAAGCATCGTGCTAAAAAAGCGGAAAAAGCCATTTGGCGTCAGTTAACGGTGGCCAGTGCGATGCGTTTCGTACAAGAGTTCCCCGAAGATGAACGCCGAGGTCAGGTTTTAGTTAATACGTCTGAGATGCTTTTAACTGATAAATATTATGAGCAAGCTCTGGCAACGGCAAATCTTGCGTGGCAAAGCGAGGGCAATTTATCGACTCGACACCGTTATGGCGCTTCCTTGGTTCGCAGTCATGCTAGCTTTCAATTAGATCAATATGAAGAAGCTGAGCTGGCTATTATGGAGGCTTTGAAATATAAAAAAATTAAGCGCTCAGTCCGCAAGGATTTACGCGAAAAATTAGCGGCATCTGTCTATAAACAAGGCGAAATGGCGAAAGAGCAAGGTGATAATGAAGGTGCTGTTCGCAATTGGTTGAGAATTGCTCAGCTAGTCCCGGAGAGTGATATTAAAGTCAGTGCAGAATTTGATGCTGCCACATTATTGATGGCTTCCGGTCAGTATGACCAAGCTGTGCCGGTCTTATTGGCTTTTAGGAAGACCTATCCTAAGCATCGATTATTAAAAGATATTCCGTCTAAATTAATTGTCGCTTACGAAAGCCAAGAAAACTGGCGGGATGCGGCTTTTGAGTTGCAAAAAATTTGGCAGCAAAAGGGTGATAAGGATCAGCAGCGGATAGCGTTGTTCCAGTCTGCAGAATATTTCGAAAAAGCCAAAGATTTAGATAATGCTTTAGCCATGTATAAGCGTTACGCCCATGACTATAAACGACCCTTTAACCCTGCGGTAGAAGCACATCATAAATTAGACCAAATTTATCTCGAAATGGGTGACGATACCAAGCGTCTATTTTGGATGAATAAGATTGTTTGGTTGCATCTTGGTGCTAAGAAAGATAAGACGGATCGTTCAAAATATCTGGCTGCTAAGGCATCTTACGAGCTGGCTGAAAATGAGCGCATTAAATACGATAGAATTAAAATCACTTTGCCTTTAGCGAAAAGTATCGACAAAAAGAATAAGCGTATGAAAGCGGCCTTGGAGCGTTATACGCAATCAGTACAAATTGGTGTGTTGGAATATACAACGTCGGCAACTTTCCGTATTGCAGAGTTATACTCTCAATTCAGTAAAGGCTTAATGGCCTCAGAACGTCCACCGGGCTTGGATGAACTAGAGCTTGAAGAATATGAATATTTATTAGAAGACCAGGCATTTCCTTTAGAAGAGGCCGCAATTGAAGTACATCAGACCAATGCGGGTCGAACCTATGATGGTTTGTATGATGAATGGGTTAAAAAGAGTTATGGTTCATTAGCGGATTTAATGCCAGCTCAATATGCAAAATTTGAAAAACAGGTGAGCTATGTTGACGCCATTCGTTAATGCTAAGCATTCAGTATTGATTATACTGCTCTCTATTTTGGGAGGGTGTAGTCTATTGACCCCAAAACCTGAGGTGGTTGATACTCAAGCGGAAGTATTAGGGCCAATTGATCCTGCACTGCAGCAAGGCTTTAGTGAGGCATTGGTTTTATTAAGAGATGAAGAATTTGTTGAGGCTGAAGCCGCATTATTAACCTTAACGGCCAAATTTCCGGGTTTCGCGGGTCCTTGGTCGAATTTAGCTATCGCGCAAAGTAAGCAGAAAAAATACAGCGATGCATTGTTGAATGTTGATAAAGCTCTGCAGCAGGATGAAAAGTTTTGCCAAGCGATGTCTTTGAAAGGTGTGATTTTGCGTGAACTTGGTGAGTTTCAATTAGCCAAAGAGCAGTATCAGGCAGCGCTTATTTGTGATCCGAGTGATGTCTTGAGTATTTATAATTTAGGGGTCTTATCAGATCTGTATTTGCACGATGAAGTGGCCGCGTTAGGTTACTACCAAGCGTACTTGAAAACCCAAGGTGATCAGCAAGATGAAACTATTAAGTCTTGGGTTGTCGATATTAAGCGTCGTGTACCTGATGTTGCTCCCAAAACTGAAGTAGAACCGGCTAATGAGATTGAACATGAAGCTTCAGAGCCTCAGCTGGCAGGAGAAGAAATATGAAAATGAGCTTTTTCCTATTTCTTTTCTTTATTATCTCAATTTCGTCTCAAGCGTCTGAAGTCATTCGTTTAGATGGCATTTCTATTCAAGGCAGTAGTGAAGAACCCAATGTCTTGTATATTACCCCCTGGCAAGCGGCACCTGGAACAGGGCGTTTATTTTCTCCCGTTAATAGTTATCGTGAACAATGGTTGAAACCCATTAATCGGAAAATGATGCAGCGAGAAGTCAAATATCTGAATTACTTTCAAAAGAAAAATGCTTTCTCTCCTGCAGAGTATAAAAATAAATAACTTTTGCATTATAGAATTAGTACACAGGTATCAGTATACTGAATCGAATTACAAAATTTCACCTAGTGGTTAATTGAACGACTAGGGAGTGAAATACTTGAAATACAACATATAAAATATAACAACTAGAAATAAATTAGGGGAGTACAAATGGATACTATCGTTCGCTTTTTTCAAGAAGGTGGCACTTTCATGTACCCAATTGGTATTGTTTTAGCCATTGGTTTAGCCGTTACATTAGAGCGTTTTATTTTTTTGGTTCGTGAGAAGTCTGCAAATCGCCAATCTTTCGAAGATGTTTTACCTATGTTGCAAAAGCGTGACTTTCGCGCGGCACTAAATTACACCAATTCTTCTGATGCAAAAATATCTACTATTTTTGCTGCAGGTATTAGTCGTATTCCCTCTGGCCGTCGTGAAGATATTGAACTAGCGATGGAAGAAGGCGTAATGGAAGCGATTCCTCAATTAGAAAAACGCACTCAATACGTTGCGACATTAGCTAATATTGCGACCTTGATGGGGCTGTTAGGTACTATTATGGGCCTTATTGCTGCATTTACTGCTGTAGCGAATGCGGCACCTGCTGATAAAGCAACATTACTATCTCAGTCTATCTCTGTTGCGATGAATACCACAGCCTTCGGTCTGATGGCGGCAATCCCTCTAATTCTTAGCCATACCTTTCTACAAGCTAAAACAAACGAAATTGTTGATAGCATTGAAATGGCCGGTGTGAAGTTCTTAAATATCGTTACTGAGCGCAAGCCGACCCCTAATAAAGAAGGCTAATGGAGTAGTTGTAATGAGACGCCATAAGAGAATGAAATCAGAGGCGGATCTCGATATTACTTCCTTCATGAATTTAATGATTATTTTGGTTCCTGTGCTGCTATTGAATATGGTATTTGCACAGACCGCCGTACTTGATCTTAAATTGCCATTAGGGGATTCTGTCGGGAGCGCCAATCCTGAAGATGTATCTGTCGAAGTGACTATTCGTCAAACCGGTATGCAAGTTGTTGTTGCCGCTGGCGGAGCATCTCGAATCATTGGAGATATTCCAGTGATCGAAAAGAAACAAAATTATAAGAAATTATCTGAAGTCCTTCAGCAAGTTAAGAAAGGATTTCCAGATAAAAAAGACGTCGTTTTACTATCAACACCTGAGATCGATTATCAAACTTTGGTCGCGATAATGGATACGGCTCGTACTTATAAGACGGTTGTTGTTGCGTCGGTTGTTGATGCAGTTTTATTTCCTGAAGTTTCTTTAGGAGACGCGCCAGCTATCGAGAAAGCATCGACTGAGGTGGCATTATGAAAATGTCACGACGTGCAAAAAGAATGCAGCGTAACCATAAGCGTAACGCCGCAGGTTCAACGTTAAATTTAACCGCTTTGATGGATATTTTTACCATCTTGGTTTTCTTTTTAATGATGAATCAAAATGATGCTGAAGTTCAAAGTAGTGATGCAATTCAACTGCCCAAATCGATTGCGGCTAATGAATTAAAAGATACTGTGCGTATCTTAGTGACGAAAGACGACGTGCTTGTGCAAGGTCGACCGATTGTGAAAATGGAGGCGCTTTCAAAGCTTAAGGGTGAAATAATTCCTGAGTTGAAGAAGGAGTTGGACTATTTAGCAAGCCGTTCACCACTGCCGTTAGAGTTAAAAGAAGAGGGTCGTCCAATTACCATTATGGGTGATAAGGATACGCCGTACTCTATACTCAAGCGAATAATGGATACTTGTGCGAAGGCAGAGTTTAATAACATCTCTCTTGCTGTAAGTCAGAAAGGGGAGGCGAGTTAGTATGACAACACTAAGAACACGCCCTCCTGAACTGCCGTGGAACGACGCTGATCAAAAGAACTTTCGAGTTATTTTGGTTATTTTTCTCAGCTTGGTACTCGTTGTAGGCTTCATTGTTCCTACAATTACCTTGCCTGAGATTGATCGTAAGGAACTTGAGAAAGTTCCACCGGCGTTAGCTAAGGTAATAAAGCGCAAGAAGCTTGAAAAACCAAAGCCAAAACCTAAGCCGAAGCCGGTAGAGGTAAAGGAAGAGAAGAAACCTGAACCTAAAAAGGTTGAGGAAAAACCTAAGCCTAAGCCAAAACCTAAGCCGAAACCCAAGCCTAAGCCAAAACCTAAAAAGGATGTGCCTAAGGAGAAACGGGTTAAAGCGAAAGAAAAAGCGAAAAAAGCTTTCGGTAATGACGCCTTAAAAGCGTTAAGTAGCATTAAGTCTTCGGTGCCAATTGCAGCATTGAATACTTCTAGCAAAGGCTTATCAAATAAAGGTAATAAAGCCACGACAGTGGGTTCTGTAATCGATCGAAATGCTGTGGGTCGTGGATCTGGTGGTGTGAGTGTTGCAGCTTTAACAACGACAACGGTAGGAGAGGATTTATCCGCTCGTGATGTTACTGCAGTAGAGTTGAGTAGTGAGGAAATTCAAATTGAAGAGACTGGTCGCAGTCGAACTCAAGAAGAATTACGCCTAGTATTCGAACAGCACAAGTCTGCTTTCGACCGCTTGTATCGTAAAGCCTTGCGTAAAAATGCTGCTCTTGAAGGCAGCGTGACTTTAAAACTTGAAATTCAGCCGAATGGTAAGGTTTCTAGTTGTAAGGTATCAGATAGTGAAATCAAAGATGCAAGATTGCAGAAGCGTTTAGCATCTCGTTGTCGCTTAATTGCCTTTGAAGATAGAGCGAACTTAGATATTACGGTTGTCGAATTCCCAATTCGATTTATACCTTAATACCCGTTTTCTTTATTGATTAAAGCCACCTTCGGGTGGCTTTTTTTTTGATTAGAAATTAGATTAAACTCTTTGAATAATTGATGTGGAACCGCTATGCCTAAATTCGTATTAATGGTTTTTTTATGGCTTTTTTCTTTAATGGTAAGTCCGCTAGTATTATCTGCTGATTTATACCGTTATCAAGATTCAAATGGTCGCTGGGTATTTGGCGATAAAAAATCAATGTCTGATCGCAGTGGCTTAGAGAATTCGAAGAATAATCTCGAGAAAATAACAATCAAAAACAGTTTAGTTAAGAAAGCAAAGCCAGAGTTGTTGATTGAAGCAGTTGAGCGTGAACAGCAAGGACACGGAACGCAATGGCATTTGAAAAATCCTCTTCCGGTAACGGTTCAACACTGGCTTGCCATTAAAGGTGAGGATGGTTTCTTAACTTCGGTTCTGGCCAAGCAGTATGAGAATTTGATGATAGAGCCAGAAATATTTAAACTAAAAAAGCAGCAGCAAATCGAGCACTTCTATTTATTAGGTGAGCCGATAGCGCGCCCCTCAACTCAGCTTATATCTCCGCCTTTTAAGGTTGGTAAGCGATTTTTAATTAGTCAGGGGTTTAATGGTGCATTCAGTCATAAAGGACGAGGGAATCGTTATGCCATCGATGTGGCTATGCCCATTGGTGAGTCTATTATCGCGGTTAAGAGTGGTATCGTGGCAGATGGCCAAGACAGTTTTTCGATTGGCGGCGCGGCAAATTATTTCTTAGATAAAGCGAATCATGTGACGGTTATGCATGATGATGGCAGTTATGCGATCTATGCTCATATTTTGTATGGAAGTATGAAGGTTAACATCGGACAGAGAGTTGAGGTTGGGCAGGTTTTAGGGCGGATTGGTAATACGGGTTTTTCAACCGGGCCTCATTTGCATTTTGTAATGCGTTACAACTCTGGTAAAGGTGCTTATTCAATCCCTTTTAAATTCAAAACAAAAAAGGGAAGTGAAAAGCCTAAGCAAGGGAAATATTACTCAGGCTTTAAGCATTGAATTAGGCTTCAATGGTTTCAAGCTCGGCCGCTTCCACAGTCATGCTCTTGGTTGGTGCCATGACTTTTGCAGTCCCGACAACAACGGCTTTACCATCTTGATTGGTTACTTCACAGGATAATGTGACAATGGGTTTTTCAAGATGTTTTTCTACCGCTGTTAAAACAACCGATAGTTGGTCGCCTATGCATACAGGGCGTTTGAATTGAAGATCTTGTGATAGATATATTGTTCCAGGTCCAGGTAAGTCCATCGCCAGTGCCGCGGAGATTAAACCGCCGGTAAACATGCCGTGAGCAATTCTTTGTTTAAATGGGGTCGTAGCCGCATACTCTGCATCCAAGTGTAATGGGTTCAAATCTCCGCTCGCGCGAGCGAACAATAATAAATCTTCTTCCGATACCGTATGTTTACGATCGCAAAAATCACCAATTTGAATGGTATCAAATGGGCGGTTGCTAATAAGTGACATAATACTTCCTTGTAGTCGTGCGTAGTTATTTTATCTGTTGGTTAATCCAGTCAGCTACATCTTGATAAACTTCTGTTTTACAGGTTTCGTTTAGCATCTCATGGCGACCATCTTTATATAACTTTGATGTGACATTGTCATGACCTGTTTGTCGTAATTTTTTTGCTAGGGCAGGAATGCCTTTCCCCATTCTGCCTACGGGATCTTTGTCGCCACCAAAAAGATATACGGGCAAGTCAAAAGGAATCTTTTTAAGATTTTCATTGCTACTGATTTCTATTAATCCGGATAGTAGTTGTCGCCATGTTTCAGCGCTACAAGCAAAGCCACAAAGCGGATCATTAATATAGTGATCAACTTGCTCTGGATCTCGGCTTAGCCAATCAAAATCAGTACGACTGGGCTTGAAGTGGCTATTGAAAGAAGCAAAGGATAATTTGTCCATGGTTTGCGATGGTGCACCTAAACCGATACGGAAGCTCTCAACTTTGGCAACCATGCGACCCGCATGGTACATAAAGGGATGCTGGTAGTTCGTGCCGGATAAAATGAGGCCCGCTAGTTCTTTGCCGTGTCGTATGGCGAATCCCTGAGCGATAAAGGAACCCATGCTATGGGCAAAAAGGAAAATGGGGAGGGCATTATCTTTAATGGTATTCAATTGAACATCTTTAATGTCTTGAATAGTTTTTAACCAACCATCTTGATCGGCGTAATGGCCTAATGTTTCACCTTCACCGTGCCCTCTATGATTATGGTATAAAACATTAAAACCCTGAGAGACCATCGATTCAGCGAATTCGTGGTATCTATCTATATGTTCAGCCATTCCATGGCAAATGTGTAGGTAGGCTTTTGCTTGGGGCGAGGTCCAAGTCGTTACCTTGATATTACGACCATCACTGGTGGTTATAGTCGTTGATTTTTTGTTCATGTTTTGACCTGTTATATAGGCTTTATTATAGGTTTTATCGTAGAAGGCATAGATTACTGCTATTTCGTTCTTTTTTGTATGTTTTCACTAAGGTTTTTTGCTCGCACTATTAAAAACTGGTAGTCTCATCGCCATATTTAATAAGCATTTAGACGTTGTCGCTTAAGAAAAACTTAAGTGATTAACGGCAAAACCTATTTAGTGCAATTATTGTACAAACTATATTGGGAGTCGATATGAACGAAGCTTTCTTTCAGGATAATTATCCTGCAGGCCTGACTAAAACAATTGATACGAGCAAATATCAGTCAGTAATCGAAGTATTTAATGGCTTTGTCGCTAAGTACGCAGAAAAACCTGCCTTTACTTGTCTTGGGCAGACGATAACGTATGCTGAACTTGAGTCACAAAGTGCTGCTTTTGCTGCCTACCTGCAAAACGAAACTAGCTTGAAGGCAGGGGATCGTATTGCGGTTCAACTTCCTAACGTTCTGCAATATCCAATTGTCGTGTTTGGCGCAATGCGTGCTGGTATGACGGTTGTTAATACCAATCCATTATATACCGAACGTGAGATGGAGCATCAGTTCAATGACTCTGGCGCTAAAGCCTTGGTTGTTCTTGCCAATATGGCAGGCAAAGCGGAACGTGTTCTTGCCAATACATCGATTGAAACTGTCATCGTTACCGAAGTAGGTGACATGCACAATACAGTTAAACGTGTACTGATTAATAGCGTTTTGAAATATGTTAAGAAAGAAGTAGAAGCTTACAATATTGCTGGCGCCGTGCCGTTACGTAAAGCTTTAAGCTTGGGTCAAGGGAAGTCATTTACGACACCAGAAATGAAGCAAGAAGATGTTGCTGTGCTTCAATATACCGGTGGAACGACCGGTGTTGCTAAAGGTGCAATGCTAACTCATGGCAACCTGATTGCGAACATGATGCAGTGTCATGGTCTTTTCACAATGGCCCTTGATGAGGGTAAAGAAACAGCCATTGCGCCTTTACCGCTTTACCATATTTACGCGTTTACTGTGCACTGCATGGTTCTGCTGGAAACCGGTAATCACAGTGTCTTAATTCCAAATCCGCGTGATATTCCTGGCTTCATTAAAGTTTTACAAAATACTAAGTTCTCTTGCTTTGTTGGTTTGAATACCTTGTTTGTAGCCTTGTGCAATCAACCTATTTTCAAAGGTCTAGATTTTAGTGGTCTTAAGCTAACCATTTCTGGTGGTATGGCATTAACCAAAGATGCTGCGGATCAATGGAAGAGTGTGACTAATTGTGATATCGCCGAAGGCTTTGGTATGACGGAGACATCTCCCGTTGTTTCTTTCAACCCTCCGGGTCACATTAAGTTAGGCACTATTGGTCTTCCTGTTGCGAGTACTAACTGTAAAGTGATTGATGATAATGGCAATCAGCTGCCATTGGGTGAAGCTGGTGAGTTGTGCGTTAAAGGCCCTCAGGTAATGAAAGGCTATTGGCAGCGTCCTGAAGCGACAGCAGAAACTATTGATAGTGAAGGCTGGTTAAAAACAGGAGATGTGGCGGTTATTTCAGAAGATGGCTACATGAAGATTGTTGATCGTAAGAAAGATATGATCATCGTTTCTGGCTTTAATGTTTATCCAAACGAAGTTGAAGACGAAATTGTCGCGCACCCAGATGTGGTTGAAGCAGCGGCTATTGGTATTCCTGATCCTAAGAGTTCAGAAGCGGTTAAAGTATTTGTTGTTTCAAGCAATGAAAATCTGACCGCTGCAGATGTGAAAGAATGGGCTCGTGAGCGTTTAACTGCATACAAGATTCCTAAGCACATCGAATTCCGTGATGAACTGCCTAAAACGAATGTGGGTAAAATTCTGCGTCGTGAACTTCGTGATGAAGAAATGGCTAAATCAAACTAATATTTAATTTGACTAAGCTTACGCTTAGTTAAGAGTTTGATAGAATGACGCCCTGCTTATGCAGGGCGTTTTCGTTTCTGGCTGATAAGCTTAGGTAGAATGAGCATGCCGTAGAAAACGGACTGTATTTTAATGAATAGATTATTGGGTTTGATGTGAGTCAGAGTAACGAGCTTGATTATAAGGCGCTAAAGCAAGCTGTGCAGCAATGCTTGGCGAAAGATAAATTTCGGTTTAATCGAGATTTACAGACCATTACCACCTTGCTTAAGCAACAAAAACCCATCGATAAAAAACTAGCAAAATTATTGGCGGGAATAGAGCGTAGTCAAGCAGCTGTATTAGCTCGACAAGGCAAGGTAAAGCTAGAGTACCCTGAATTATTACCAGTCAGTCAAAAACGAGATGAAATTCTAGCGGCGTTAAAATCCAACCAAGTGATAATTATCGCTGGTGAAACGGGCTCGGGTAAGACCACTCAGCTACCTAAGCTATGTTTAGAAATGGGCTTAGGCCAATCAGGTACGATTGCGCATACTCAACCTAGACGTCTTGCCGCTCGCTCTGTAGCGAATCGAATTGCGCAAGAATTAGAAGTTGAAATGGGGCAGGAGGTTGGTTGTCAGGTTCGCTTTAGTGATCAGACCAGTGAACGAACTCGTGTCAAGCTGATGACGGATGGGATCTTGTTAGCACAGACCCAGCATGATCGGTTTCTATCTGAATATGATTGCATCATTATCGATGAGGCTCACGAACGCAGTTTAAATATTGATTTCTTATTGGGTTTTTTAAAGCAACTGTTACCCAAGCGCCGCGATTTAAAAGTTGTAATTACTTCTGCGACTATTGATTTAAAACGCTTTAGTGATCATTTTTCGAATGCCCCAGTGATCGAAGTTTCTGGTCGTACTTTTCCGGTTGAAGATAGATTTAGGCCGCTAGTTCGGGAAAGCGAAGATGATACGGATCTAACCATTCAAGAAGGCATCTTGCATGGCTTGCAAGAATTAGCCGAGCAAGATCGAATTAAGCAACAGGCTGGAGACGTTTTAGTTTTCTTGCCGGGTGAGCGTGAAATTCGTGAATGCGCTGAATTTCTTCGTAAGATGACAGTGCATGATAAGGATCTTAGAAATAGTCAGATTCTGCCGCTTTATGCTCGTTTGGGTGTCAGTGAGCAAGGTAAAATTTTTACTGAATCAGTAGGGCGACGGATTATTCTTGCAACAAACGTTGCAGAAACGTCTTTGACGGTACCCGGCATTCGTTATGTGATTGATTCTGGTGTCGCCCGTATCAGTCGCTATAGTTATCGCTCTAAAGTACAGCGCTTACCCGTCGAGGCGATCTCCCAAGCCAGTGCGAATCAGCGTCGGGGACGATGTGGTCGAGTCGCGGATGGTATTTGTATTCGCTTGTTTTCGGAAGAGGATTTTTTAGCTCGAGCTGAATTCACTGAACCAGAGATTCAACGAACAAATCTAGCGGCTGTCATTTTGCAGATGATTTCACTTAAATTAGGGGATATTCATCAATTTCCTTTTGTCGATGCGCCAGATTCTCGATTTATTAAAGATGGCTTTAATCTTTTGCAAGAACTTGAAGCCGTGCGCCCTAATAAAGCGGGTCATTTTGATTT
This sequence comes from uncultured Oleispira sp., assembly GCA_913019965.1. GTDB lineage: Bacteria > Pseudomonadota > Gammaproteobacteria > Pseudomonadales > Oceanobacteraceae > Oleispira. Next base: position 9,517 of record CAJVZR010000029.1, on the reverse strand, counting down.
AACCCAGCTTGGTCGGCAGATGTCGAAGCTGCCAGTAGAACCTAGGATTTCTAGAATGCTACTGCAAGCCAAGAAGCAAAATGCTTTGCGGGAAGTGCTGATTATTGCCTCGGCTTTAAGTATTCAAGACCCTAGAGAACGTCCAGCTGAAAAAAAGCAGGCGGCAGATCAAAAGCATAAAGAACTAGCCCATGAAGATTCTGATTTTCTGTCTTATGTGAATTTGTGGGATGCTTTTGAAGAACAGCGCCAGGAGCTGACAAATTCTCAGCTGCGTAAATGGTGTCAAAAACACTTTGTTAATTATATGCGTATGCGAGAGTGGCGAGATGTTCATAAACAGCTGCATATTCTATGTCGTGAAATGGAGTTTGTTTTAAATCCTGAGCCTGCTAGTTACGAGAACGTGCATAAATCTTTATTAGCCGGTTTATTAAGCCATATTGCTCAAAAAGATGAAGGGGCTGAATATTTTGGTGCGCGCCAACGCAAGTTGCAGATTTTTCCAGCCTCGGGCTTGTACAAAAAACGCCCTAAATGGATTGTTGCTGCTGAGTTAATGGAAACATCTCGTTTGTATGCGCGTACCGTCGCAAAAATTGATCCGTTATGGTTAGAACAGCTTGCTCAGCCTTTATTACGGAAAAGTTATTTTGAGCCTCACTGGAGTAAGAAGCGTGGGCAGGTAATTGCGTTTGAGCAGACCAGTTTGTACGGCCTGATTATCAATCCTAAAAAGGCCATTGATTTTAGCCGTATCAATTTACCAGAGGCTCGTAATCTATTTATTCAACAAGGTTTGGTGACGAATGATATTGATTTAAAAGCGAGTTTTTATCGACATAATATTGAACTGATAAACGAATTAGCTGAGCTTGAAGAAAAAACCCGTACTCGAAGTTATGTGGTTGAAGATGCGGTTGTAGGTCATTTTTATGACGAGCATATTCCAACGGATGTCGCTTCAGTCATCAGTTTAAGGGCTTGGCTTAAAAAGTCGCCTGCTCAAGAGAAAGCCCTGTATTTAACTAAGGAATATTTGTTAAAACAAAGTGAAGATAGTGTAACCGATGCACTATATCCAAGTTACTTTAGCTATCAAGGTATAAGCTTTCCGTTAGCGTATGCTTTTTCGCCAGGTGCTAAGGATGATGGTGTCTCGATGACCGTGCCTGCTTCTGTATTAGGGCAGATATCTATAGATCAGGCGGACTGGTTGGTCCCTGGGTTTATCAAAGATAAGTGTATCGCTATTTTGAAAGGCTTAGCGAAGCCGATACGTAAATTATTGGTTCCTGTGCCAAATACGGTTGATGACTTCTTACGTGAATCGTCACCGGAAGATGGTGGCTTATTCCCTCAGTTGATTCGTTTCTTATACGCTCATTATCGAATTACCGTTGATATAGAAGAATTACGCGCAATCAAGCTCGACGATCATTTTAAAATGAATTATCAGGTTGTTGATAATGAGAAGATGGTTGGCCAAGGGAGAGGTTTAAATAAGCTTATTGAGCAGTATGAAGGTATTGGCCAGGCTCAAGCGACGGTTTTAACGGATAAAGAATTTGATCGTACTCATATTACACAATGGGATTTTTCTGAACTTCCATATGTGACTGAAAGAGAGTTACAAGGATTGAAAGTAAGAATGTTCCCCATGCTTGTTGATCAGGGGAGTCATGTCGATATGACGCTGCATGCGGATGAGAATGTCGCTGAGCTATCAAGTCGTCGGGGAATTATTCGCTTGTTGCGTTTATCTTTAGCGAGCCAAGATAAAGACTTGCGCAAACAATTACGCTTATTGGATCCTGTGATGCCCTATGCGCAAGGAATGGTGGCTAAGCAGGCTCTTTATGATGATGTGATTGATGCTTGCTATAACTTGTGTATGTTGTCAGAGGATGAATTGCCCAGAACAGATAAGGCCTTCAAAGACTGCCTAGAAAAAAGATCTGAGCTTCATGCAACGTTAGTTGAAATCATTGATTGGCTAAAACGTGTATTACCTTTAAGGCATAAGATTTTCAAGCAGATGAAGGGACAGACTACAATCGATAGAGCGTTTGCTTATAGCGACATCAAAGCTCAGGTTGGGGAGCTATTTTCTGATCATTTTATTAGCCAGACGCCTTGGCACTACCTCAAAAATTATCCACGCTACCTTGAGGGGATTTTATATCGATTAGATAAGTTGCAAGGGCAATTGCAGCGAGACCGCCTTCGTATAGCCGAGGTTGAAGAAATAAAGCAAATGCATAATAGCGCGATTAAGCAGCTTTCAATGCCATTTTATGCCAATCAAGACTTATTGCACTTTTATTGGCTGATTCAGGAACTTCGTATGTCGTTATTTGCCCAACCATTGGGTACCAGTGAGCCAGTATCGAGTAAACGCTTGCGTCAGCAGTGGAATGAAATCAAACTAAAACTATCTTTGTGATTTTTTTCCTTTGCCATTGAACTATTCAATGGCAAGCTGGACTAACAAAGCATAAGGAGTTTTTGCTCCATATAATAAACGTACTATAAGCACAGACAGAAAACTTTAAGGAATTGATCATGACTAAATCTACTACTAAACCTTTAGCCGCAACCCTAGGCGCTGCATTTGTAACAGCTATGGCTTATGGTCCTGCTACGCAAGCGGCAGAAAATCCTTTTGCAACGACTGAACTGCAAGGCGGCTATAAAGTAGCAGCTCACCATGAAGGCAAGTGTGGTGAAGGCAAGTGCGGTGGTGATAAAAAAGCGTCTGGTGAAGGCAAATGTGGCGAAGGTAAGTGTGGCGGCGATAAAAAAGCGGCTGGCGAAGGCAAATGCGGTGAAGGTAAGTGTGGCGGTGAAAAGAAAGCGGCTGGCGAAGGTAAATGTGGTGAAGGCAAGTGTGGCGGTGATAAAAAATCGTCTAGCGAAGGTAAGTGTGGCGGCTAGTTTGTCCATATCGTTATAAAATAGGAGATCTACATGCCTAACTATCCAGTTAGTGGCACAGGTCTCGGATTACGACGGGCCCTTTTGGGTCCGTTGTCGTCTGTGAACCCTGAACAAATTAATTTCATGGAAGTAGCGCCTGAAAATTGGATCGGAGTGGGTGGTCGATTGGGTAAGGCATTCCGCAGCTATACCGAGCGTTTTGATTTTATGTGTCATGGCTTGTCCTTATCAATTGGAAGCCCTGATGAGCTCGATATAGCGTTCATTAAGCAAGTGCGCGACTTCATGAAAGAGCACGATATTAAGGCCTATAGTGAGCATTTAAGTTATTGTAGTAGTGAAGGGCATATGTACGACCTTATGCCCATTCCTTTCACCGAAGAAGCGGTAAGATATGTCGCTCAGCGGATTCAGACTGTGCAGGATATTATTGAGCAGCCTTTGATCATAGAAAATGTCTCAGCCTATGCCCAGCCTGGCAAGCAAATGGAAGAGATTGAATTCCTTAATGCAGTGGTTGAAGAGGCGAACTGTCGCCTATTACTCGACGTAAACAATGTCTACGTAAATAGTATTAATCACGGATTTGACGCCAAAGACTACCTTCAGAAAATTCCTACGGATAAAATTTCTTACCTGCATATTGCAGGGCATTATGAAGAAGCGGTTGACTTACTGGTAGATACTCATGGAGCAAGTGTGAAGCAAGACGTGTGGGATCTTTTAGATTTTACCTATCAGCATCACGGAGTCATTCCGACGTTATTGGAGCGTGATTTTAATATTCCTAGTGTTGATGACTTGATGTCTGAAATTCGTTTGATAAAACAGGCTCAGCGCTTGGCCGGAGGTGATCATGTCCAACGGACAGCATGATTTTAGAGTGATCCAGCAAGGCTTTGCTAATCATATTAAAACCCCGGATACAGTGGTCCGTCCTGCTGATGTGGATGATCGGCATATGGCGATCTATCGAGATTTGTTTTTTAAGAATGTCATGGGTTTTTTATCCGGTGGTTTTCCTGTTCTTGCGGAAATTATTGGTGAGCAGCGCTGGCAAGGTATCGGCCGAGAATTCTTTTCCTCGCATCAGAGTAAAACCCCTTATTTTCTTGAAATCTCACGAGAGTTTTTGTCTTTTCTTGAGCATGAATACAAATTAACTGAGCATGATCCCGCCTATATGTTGGAGTTGGCACACTACGAATGGCTTGAGCTGTTTGTTGATGTCGAAGCCTGTGATGACGCGAATTTTGTCGATGGGGATATTCTCGCCTCCATCCCTGTTATGTCACCGGTAGTCGAAGGGTTCTTATATCAATATCCCGTGCATAAAATATCTATCACTAATGCCGCTCCGGACCCAGAGCCTAGTGCCTTAGTTGTATATCGTGATCGTAATGACGAAGTGGGATTCGCACAAACCAATCCGTTTACCTTGCAGTTATTGGCTCTACTGAAAGAAGGAGGTAGAAGCGCTGAAGAGGCTTTGTTATTGCTATTAACCCAAAGTGGTCTTGCTGAGAATAAGGCGGCCTTAGAGGGGGGGATTAATACTTTGCGGCACTGGCAGCAATTAGGCATTATTTGGGGTTGTGAAGCTAAAACTACAAATTAGTGCTTGAAGGGAACTATGCTTGTTATGAATGTTCAAATGATTTAACGATTATAAATTAGCACTTATCAGGAAGGGAAAAGGATACAGCATGTCGATCACTAATATAGGGCTTTGGGCTCATGAGCAATTTAACCTAACGCGAAAGCTGGATGCTATCGCTCCTTTGGCCTTAAGAATTTATTTGTTCTTTCCATTTTGGATGGCAGGGACTAATAAGTGGGCGCATTTTGAAGATACGGCCAGCTGGTTTGGTAATGCGGACTGGGGGCTAGGTCTACCGGCACCTATGCTATTGGCATTTTTGGCCACCTGGACTGAAATTTTAGGGGCTATATTTTTACTACTTGGTTTTGCTACTCGCTATATTGCGGTGCCTTTGATGATTACTATGGTAGTGGCTATCTTTACAGTCCATTGGGGAAATGGTTGGGCTGCTATCGCCGATGGCGCTGCTGATGCTGGGGTCGCTGAAAGAACGGCTGCTGCTCGATCAATATTGCAAGAGCACGGAAATTATAATTGGTTAACCGAGAAGGGCAATTTCGTTATTCTCAATAACGGCATTGAGTTTGGTGTAACTTACTTAATTATGTTGTTATCGCTGTTCTTTACAGGGGCAGGTAAGGTGGTAAGTTTAGATTATTGGATTGCTAAGTATTTCAAGAAAAATTAAAAATAATCATGGAGACTAACCCCGTGTTTGATGCAGGGGATTAGTCTCATTTAATTCAGGCTAGTCAAAAATATTAGTTCCAGCCTTGGCTATGTTGCTGGACAAGTTCACTTAGCATCTCAATATGATCTTTATTATCATTAAGTGCGGGGATGTAATGATAATCTTGACCACCAGCTTCTAAAAATATGTCTCTATTTTCTACTTGTATTTCTTCTAAGGTTTCCAAGCAATCTGCTGAGAATGCTGGACAGATTACATCAACACTCTTAATGCCTTCTGCACCCCATTGCTCTAGTGTTTTGTCAGTATAAGGTTTAACCCATTCTTCACGGCCAAAACGTGATTGAAAGCAGCAGGCCCATTGCTCTGGCTGCAATTCTAATTTTTCTGATAATAATCGAGCTGTTTCTCGGCATTGGTGTTCATACGGGTCGCCCTTCGCTGTATAGCGTTCTGGTACGCCGTGAAATGACATTAATAGTTTTTCGCTCTGACCTTCTTTTGACCATTGTTGCTTTGCAGACTGAGCTAAAGCATCAATATAGCGGTCGTCATTATGGAAGTCTCTTATCCAGCGCATTTCTGGTAGATGAGGGCATAGTTTGAGTAGGTCAGAAAGCTTATCGTAAATTGCAGCAGTCGTAGATGAGGAGTACTGAGGGTACATTGGTAATATGAGTATTTTCTCGACACCTTTAGTCCGCAACTCTAACGCTGCAGTTTCAATACTTGGGTTGCCATAAGTCATGGCAAGTGCGACGGGAATATCTTTCTTGAAATCTTTGTTTAATTGAATTTGTAGTGCTTTCGCTTGTCTTTTGGATATTACCAATAAAGGCGATCCATCTTTGGTCCATATGCTCTTATAAGCTTTAGAGACGGGCTTAGGGCGAATGATTAAAATGGCGCGTAAAATAAACCACCAAATGAAACGCGGGGCATCCACAACTCGAATATCTGATAGAAATTCTTTTAGGTAGGCTCGAACCGCTTTAGATGTAGGTTCTTCAGGGGTGCCGAGGTTTACCATTAATACTCCGAATGATGATTTCTCAGCGGTCTTCTGGGGGAGGTTATCTTGATTTGGAATTGTCACTCAGGAGAGCCTTTTTCATTAATATAAAAAAGCCATTGTAGTAGTAATTCTTGATACAAAAAAGGCAACGTTTAAAAATAAACGTTGCCCATGATCTAGATCTATAGTTATTCGGTCAAAATTTATGCACAACTTTTACGCTGGCATCAACAGCAGAAGAATCGATATACCCAATCATGTTTGGATTATTGGATATAAGCGCTTTGACATCACTATCATTACCTGATTGTTTTGGTGGGGTGCCTTTCCCAGTAAAAATCAAACGAGACCAATATGACTTTAATTGGCTTGCAGATTTCCCTAATACATTACTATTGAAAGCATCCCTTGCGGCGGTACCATCATTTTGATCGATAGGTAAGGCTTGTGAACCATCAGGGAAACTCTTGCTTTTTCCTAAGAAAATTTTGCTGATCGTGTTTTTATCAATGCTCGCATTGCCATTGCTAGCACTCACAATAACTGACGTCTCTGCAGCAGCAGTAATTGTGAAAAAGCTAATTATGCATGTACAAAATAACTGTTTAATTGTCGTCATAAGTATTCCCCTTAAAAGACCAAGTCAATAGCAACACTATAAAGCATGCCGGTTTCATCAATTTCACCAGCTCCGCTACGCATGTCTTCAGTTAGTTGCTGAATTTCAAATTTAAGCGCAGAGCTCGAGTCGTAGTCGTAACGAGCTCCAAGTATAATGCTTGACTGTTTATCTTCTAACATTAGAGATTTTTGAATTGTCTCATTTATTCCTGAATCCAGTTCTGTTTCCGAACTGGTAAAAGTTAAATGTGCTGTGATATCGGAAAAGCGTTTAGCTGCTTTAACTAAATAGGTATTAACGATAGGAATAAATGGAGCGTCTCCAAAACTTTGTGTGTATTCCGCGATGGCGCTGTAATCGCCATTGTCATACCCTGCGGCTATACCATAAAAGCCTATTTCCTGTCCCGTTAGAGTAAAGTCATCAACAGCCCCAGCAATATCTTGGTTGCTATAACCAGCAGCAAGTAAGCCAGTATTTAAAGCTGAGCCAGTGGTGCCTATAAGGGCAGCGGCTCCTTGGTTGACGGCTCCAAAGCTACCAGTTCCATCACTAATAATTTCGAGTCGGTGATAGGAGGCGCGCAATGAAAAGTCTCCAGTTTGCCCAGACAGTGCTAAACCCGTAAAGTTTCTTAGGTCGACTCCGGCTCCTTCAGGTGTATAGCGCCCGTAGTAAGCTTGTGCGCTGTTATCCCAGTTGCCGATAGAGAAACGGTAGGTAGCATCAACGCCGTCGACAGAAGAGAAAGGTACAGAATAAACTTCAGCTGGAGGTCTAATCCAGTCGTAAGCGAACCCTACCTCTAAAAAGTCTGAGTAATAATAGAATGGAACACGCAAGCGCCCCATGCGCAGGTCTAAATCATCATTGGCAGCAAAATTAATATATGCCCAAGCAGACTCAGTATTATAGTCCTCGCTACCGCGCGATACTAACTGCCCTGTAACCGTCGTAGAATCATTCACTTGTTTGCTTAATTGTAGGCCAAGAATTGTATCTTGTTTGAAACCTCCGTTTGTATCGTAGCCTGAGATTTCAACCTTGTCGTTGTCTAGCATTGATGCGCCAACGCTGAGAAATCCATTGATGTTGAGGTCATTCGCTTGTGATGAAGAAGCAATGCCTATGGATGCCAATAGTAGGTTTTTAGCAATATTTTTCATTTCTATTGACTCCCTCATTAAAATTTATGGACAACTTTAACCGATGAATCAACGACTGAAGAGTCAACGTAACCGATAATATTTGGGTTGTTTGCGACCAATTCTTTGACAGCAGCGTCGTTGCCCGACTGTTTCGGCGGTGTACCTTTACCTGTGAAAATCAAGCGGGACCAGTAGGATTTTAGTTGGCTAGCGGATTTCCCAAGAACTGTTGAGTTGAAGGCGACTCGCGCAGCGGCGCCATCATCTTGATCAATGGGAACTGCTTGGCTGCCGTCAGGAAAACTTTTAGCTTTACCTAGGAAAATCTTACTGACGGTATTTTGATCAATACTTTCATTAGGGTTATTCGTGCTGACAATTACAGAGATTTCTGCTGATGCTAAGCTTGATGCCAATCCTATAAGGAGCACTGAACATGAATGTTTAAATGTTTTCATTATCATTCTCCTTAAAAGACCACGTCTACAGCAACGCTGTATAGAGTTGCAGAATCGCCATCGGCACCCGAAGCTGTAGTCTCATCATTATTTTGAATTTCAAACTTCAGTGCGGTGCTTGAATCGTAGTCGTAGCGTAAACCAACTATGATGCTGCTTTGCTCAGATTCAAGGGGGAGTTGCTTTTGAATTTCGCCTTCGGTGCCTGAATCAAAACTATCTTTTTCAGTTGTGTAGGTCAGGTGTGGAGTGAAATCGCCAAAACGAGCGGCAATACCCAATAACCATGCTTGGTCATCAAGAAATAATGATGACTCATGATCTAAGGCTGTCCACTCAGCTACTGCGCTATAAGTGCCATCGTCATAAGTAAAAGCGGCTTCAACGAACTGACTTGTTTGTCCAGCGAAGTCAAAATCTTCACTTGCGCTTGCATCACCAACCCCGGTAAGACCTGCTAAAGCAGGATTTCCTGTTGCTGTTCCAACATCAACGCCTTCTGGTACTGCGGCAATTGCTCCTGCTGCTGCTTTGGCTCCACCTAATTGAGTAGTTGCATCAGATGTATCCATAATGATTTCGGCTTGGTGGTAGCTTAATCGAGTACCGAAATTGCCCATATTTGCTGTAATCGCTAAGCCAGTGAAGTTTCTATAGTCAGAATCATATTTATCGACACCAGTGTCGAATACTCCTTGAAATCTGCCGTAATAAACTTGAACGCTGCCATCAATACTGCCTGAACTGAAGCGTTTAGTAAGATCTACACCATCTAAAGAAGAGAAGGGAACTCGGTAAACCTCACTTGGTGGGCGAATCCAGTTAAAGGCATAGCCTACTTCAAGAAAATCTGAATATTGGAAGAACGGAATACGTAACCGACCCATTCTTAAATCAAGATCGTCACTAGCAGCATAAGTGACAAAGGCCCAAGCTGCTTCCGTGTTGTAGTCGCTAGATCCGCGAGAAACCAATTGGCCAGTAGCAGAGGTTGAGTCATTAACTTGTTTTTGAACTTGTAAGCCTAAAACGGTGTCTTG
>CAJVZR010000028.1 GCA_913019965.1 uncultured Oleispira sp. | reverse complement strand
AGAGAGGCCTAAAGCGCCTGTAAAAGTTGGAAGTAACCTCGTACATAACCTTGGCTATCAAAACTCTTCAAACTTGAAAGGTTATGTTGAAAAATTCGATGGTGCCTTGTTGGGGCTATCGCTTCAAGGTGGAAAGGAAGTTTGGCGTACTGCATTTGAACGAATGGTTTCTGGCTTTATTAATGTAGATGAACGTCTAATTGTTACCTATCTTGGTTATATTGTTGAGCTTGATGCTGAAACGGGTGATGAGTTAAAACGGTTTGATACGCAACTTCCCGAAGCACACAGGTTGAGCTGTCAGTATGTAGGTATTTGGGATGTTAAAGGCTACCTGCTTTTCGTTAGCTCAGGTGATTTTTCCATATCAGTGCATGATCGGTCTACGTTGGAACAGATTCAGGTAATACGTATTCCTGACCCTTATGATATTGATGCAGAAAGAGAGCCGGTTGTTAAAGAAGGATCTGTTTGTTTTGCTTTGCGAGGAGGAATTCAAGAGCAAGATCGCCCTAGCGATTACCTAATGATGAAATTAACTCCGTGTGAGCTCGGTGCAGAGCCTGTTTCTATTATGGAAGAAAAGCCACCTCATAAAATATCAGTGATATCAGAACCTCAAAATCAAGAATCCTACCGAATAGATCTTGATGCTCAAACTCCTGATCAACTCATCCGGCTAGCAGAAGTTGAAGTCGCATTGATTCCTGGGAATCACGGAAAAACTATGTGGGGAGCACCTGATATAAATCCTAAATTCAATGGCAAGATTGCCTTTTATGGAACGTTACCAGAAAATATTTCAGGCACTGAAATAGAGCGCACCGCACGTTATCTTAAATTATTGAAAGAACATTGGGACAAGGTCGCTAAAGGTGATATGGGGCCTTATGGTTCAGTAAAAGGAACACTTATTGATTTGAGTTGTTATTTAAATGGAGAAAAAATCGCGTAAATCTGCTTCTAGCGGTTCAACAAAACTAACCGCACAAAAAATGTCCCCGGAGAGCTGCTTAACCTACTCATCGCACAAGCTTATGCTGGGGTTGTGGATGGGAACAACTAGGACACCCATCTTAGTGCTGTCTAATGCAGTGTCCTGTTGTCAAACTAAAAGCTCACGATTCTTAATCTCGCTGTAGAATTAATCTATGAACCTTTCTGGAAAACTGAGGCCTTGATTAATCTCTTCAATCATATTGTCATTTTCACTTGCCGCAGGCTGTTGCCATTGATCAAAATGAATTAAGTCTTCTAATGGCAGGCTGTTACGCCAACCCGCTTTTTGTAATTCAGGGCTTTGATGAAAATGCGTGACGTGGCCAATGCATAGATAGGCAATAGGAACGATGTTTGCCGGAATGTTCAGTGCTTTTTGTAAGGCTTCTTGTTTTATGATGCTCACCCAGCCAACTCCTAGCCCTTCGGCCCTTGCGGCTAACCATAAGTTTTGCACCGCGCATACGCTGCTATAATGATCCATGATATCAATTTGGGTGCGCCTAATACGGTTGGGCCACAGCGGTCGCGGTCGCAGGTTATGCAAATGTTTAATGGTGATTCTAGAATGCCTTCGAGCTTTAATGATCGATAGGTATCTTGGCGTTCGCCTTCAAACATTGCAGCGGCTTCGTCATTGGCTTGAGAAAAGGCTTTATGAATGTTTTCTCTAACGGCTTTACAGAATAGATAGGACACCCAGAATAGATAGGACACCCATCTCAGCGCTGTCTTACGTAACCCTAATTCAAAAATTAACCTGGTCTAAAGGCTACCCCTCAAAAAGTGAATGCGCAGGGCATGAAGGCCAGTTAATTCCTGAAATGCATGATCCATTGTTGAATGACCCAGATGTATTGAAGTAGAGCCCAGTTCGCTATTTATACAATCTCTACTAACGGTTTAGAAAAAGCCCCGCTTCGAAAGAATTGGGGCTTTTAACGTTAATGAGTGGAAAGAAACTACTTATGCCAATATGAATAATCAAACACACCTCGAATGTTATTAACTAGCCCACAGTGCTCTCGAAAACCACTGAGATAGCGGAACTTATAAACCTAATCAACAGTGTTTAAATCTCTGAACCTCAATAATACCCTTCTAAAATCTTGATTATTTTATTGCCATTGAGCAGTACGATAAAAGGAGAGGATTGAGTATTGCTTTGAATAACGACCTTGCGAATAAAGTTCCATTTCAGTTTGATGGTAGATAAATCAGCTTTAGGAATAGAGTTTGATTGTTCAAGCTTTTCTAATTCTGCGTCGATTTGCAGGGCCAGCTTAGCTAAATCCATATCTTCGTCGGTTGCACTGCGAATGAAAGAGCCAAAAGCATCAGTATTGACTTCAACATAGGTTGAAATAATGCGGTCAAATAATATGAGTACGTTTGCAATGTCGGATGTTGGTGGGTTCTTTTGATATCGCTTCAACATGGATTGGCGAACATTGTCGAAATACACCCGATAAGATGCGATGAGCGCGACATCTGAATAACCGTTATCAATAAATGACGTGTCATTGATTAACTCGTTGAGTTGAATCCAGTTGTTTCTAATCTTTTCGTATTCGGCAGCGGGGTACTGTTTATTTAAGAGTCTTTCCATTGCCTGGTTCATTAACTCTAAAGTCCGTACGGTTTCTTGTTTTATTGCGTGGTTGCTGTCGTCTTTCCAGTATCGGTTGATGTTGATATTGAGTTGATAATATTGATGCAATGATTGTTCTAATATTCTTTGTTCTTTGGCGTAGCTGTTGGGGCTGGTTAAGAATAATGAAAAGATGATGGTAATAAAAACGATAGGCATGTTGACCACTTTGGGCATGAAAAGGGAGAGCATATCTTGCTGGCGAATGCCTATCGACTTCACTTTTGGCCATTAAGTGCCCTTTATCGGACAGGGCGGATCGTTTGCTTGCTTATTGCGGTATTAGTTTTTACGATATTGGCTGTCTTTTTGATTCCAGCCTTATTGATACCAGTACCCTATGAAGATTCTCGGCCGGGGGCAGTATTTTGTTGTCAGCTCTTATTTACAGCAATTGCAGTCCTATTTTAAGCAGGTGAATTTGCCTGTGATTGAGTTACTGTCTACGAGTGATTTGCCCCTTTTGGCGTTGTCGCAACCACACTTGTACTTAGGGCATGAGTCCATTGCCCAGGTGAATGCCTATGCGTGTGAGGCGGTGCCGTCGGAATCTGATCTTATTCGATATTTGGCGTTTGAAAGAGATGCGTTAACCCATGGCTCACTGGGTATTGCGGCTTTATTAAGTGCAGACCTAGATGAAGCCATCTGTATTATTCGCAAATACATTCGCACCCGTTATAGCGGTATCGATATCGATATGGTGAGCATTGGGGGAAAGGTGCAGATTACGCTTAACGTGCCTAAAACCAACCTGCGGTCTGATCGTTTAACTGTGTTATCTACCTTACTTATGTTTGCTAATACTTTAAAAAGTGCGTTGCAGTTAGATTCCGATGATTATCAAATTGATATCTCGGTTATTTTCCCTGCGCCTGAGCATTGGCAAGATATTCATGATCGTACTTCTGTGGTATTTAATCAGGAGGGAAATAAAATTGAATTCCCTGACAGTTTTTTAAATAAAAGGTTGTTGTTTTCCAATCAAGACGAATCCCATCAGGCGTCGGAAATTTGCCGGGAAGAGTTGAAGGCGGTTAAAGATTATAGCGAAATTTCTGAGTTGGTACGGTTGAAACTGTCTCAATCGAGCCTACCTTTACCGAATGTTGATGTGATTGCGAGCAGCTTAAATATCTCTTCAAGAACCCTAAGAAGGAAGCTGGAGTCGGTAGGGGTTCAGTATATTGATTTGAAGCTAGAGGTGATGAATACCAAGGCGTTAACTCTTTTGTCATCCAGTTCTGCGAGTTTGCAGCAGTTATCGTCTGAGCTAGGATATTGTGACTACAAGAGCTTTGCTAGGGCATTTAAAAAGACTAATGGGGTGACGCCGAGTCAGTTTAGAAAGGGGGAGAAATAAAACAGCTTCTTAGCCTAACAACTTAGCCCTGCCGAGTCATAATGCTGACTCATCATCAGTATTTGTTAGTTTGATTTAGGCGTTGCTTTACGAATATTAATCAACCCAGCCGCGATGATAAACCCACTGCCCAGCCAAGTTGTCCAAAGCGGTATTTCTTCCCAAAATAACCAACCCATAATGGCGCCGTAAATAACTGAAGAATACACATAAATACCAATTCTACCCGTAGGAGCTGTGCGATAGGCGCGAGTCAGCGCTAACTGTCCCAGAGTCGCTACAGCTCCCATTAATAAAATCCAGCCCCAAGCATGATCGGGAACGGCTTGCCAAGCATAAAACGCCGGTGGCGCTGAGATGACTGCTGAGATCACGCCAAAGTAGAAAACAATGGCTACGCTGCTTTCGGTATTGCCCATTTTGCGGATGGTGACCTTCGCAAGCGCGGCTAAGGCCGCCCCGATTAAGCCGATAATCGCTAAGTAAGAAAAGGTATCGGTGCCCGGCCTAAGAATAAACGCTACGCCAATAAAACCAATCACAATCGCCCAGCGGGTATTCGGCCCTATGCTTTCTTTTAACCAGATATAGGCAATTAAGGGCATGAAGAAGGGGCTGGTTAGCTTAACCAAAAATGCTTCCGCTAATGGCATGCGCGCCAATACAAAGAAATAACAATACATGGCACTTAAGCCCACTAAGGCGCGCATGAGATGCCAGTGGAAGCGTTGGGTTTTCAGTTCTGAAAAGCCGGTTTTAATTAATATGGGCATGAGCATGATCAGCCCCGCAACATTACGGAAAAAGACGATTTGTTGAGTCGATAAATCGCTGGATAAATGCTTGATGATGCCGCCCATAATGCCGAGTAGAGCTTCACCGAGTAATATCAGTAAGGCGCCTAGAATAATGGGGTGGGTGGGTAATGCAGGAAGGCGGGGCACAATGGTTACCGAGTAGTTTAGAAGTCTATGGGTGCTAATGTGGATAGCGCGTTGATTATGAAGTTGTTATTTACTTATATCAACAGACTGGTAGTTATTAATAACTGTCGTAGGTATCAGTTACTAGAAGATGGTTCAGTATCTAATCTCCCCCAATCTAGATGTTAAAAAAAGAACAACAAATTGTGATACTTCTGTGAGGATTGATTGAGCGTATTTCCGTACTTTAAAAAGGTAATTAACAATTATTGAATTTAAGTTAGGAGATAATAATGAAAACTTTCACTCGTATTCTTTTATGTACCGCTGTTGCTAGTAGCTTGGTTGCCTGTGGAGGTGACTCCGATAATGACAGTAATACGAATAATGATGAAACTTCGATTATGACTATTGCGCCAACTTACTTAGAAGCTTTGGGTAGTGAGTATAATTATGAGGGGTGGATCATTGTTGATGGTCAGGCTGTGTCTACTGGAACTTTTGATATTGTTGAAGGTCAAACTGAGCCTAGCCAGTTTATGTTGGATGCTGATATGGCGAGTCGAGCGACGACCTTTATCTTAACCATAGAGCCGGAAGTCGGAGACGTTCCAGCGCCTTCAAATGTTCACCTTATTGCGGGTGATTTAATGGAGGGCGAAACCGTTGCTGTAACCAGTCATAGTGCCGCTTTAGGGACCGATTTCTCTGAGGTAGCAGGGACGTTTATTTTGGCTACGCCAAGTAATGGCAATATGACGCCGACGCAAGGGATTTGGTTTTTAGACAACTCGAGTGGTAGTGCTGTTGCAGGCCTGACTTTGCCTGTTTTACCTGTGGGCTGGGTATATGAAGGTTGGGTCGCCAATATGAACGGACCTGTTTCTACTGGCACTTTTACCGACGTGAATATGGCGGACAGTGATGGTGCGGGCGCTACGGCGGGGGTTGAAGCAACTCCTAATTATCCTGGGCAGGATTTTATTACTCCGGCGACGGATTTAGTCGGCTACAAGGCGGTTATTTCGGTTGAACCAGACCCAGATAACTCGGCAGCGCCGTTTAGCTTAAAGCCCTTGGTCGCTGATATTGAAGATACGACCGCGCCACAAACCATGACGAGCAATGTAGCCGCAACCTTACCTTCAGCTGTGATTGTGATTAATTAAAGGAAAGAAGATGGATGGCAATGCATCAACATTAATCGATAAACGTATCTTGGTGATTGAAGATGAGCAGGATATTGCTCAGTTATTGTTGATGCACTTTGCGGATATTTATTCTG
Organism: uncultured Oleispira sp.; assembly: GCA_913019965.1. Classification (GTDB taxonomy): domain Bacteria; phylum Pseudomonadota; class Gammaproteobacteria; order Pseudomonadales; family Oceanobacteraceae; genus Oleispira. Next base: position 44,942 of record CAJVZR010000028.1, on the reverse strand, counting down.
AAGTGGTTGCTGTGTACGACGGATTAGCCGGAATAGAGGCGATAGTAAATCAACGCTGGGATCTTATTCTATTAGATTTGAGATTACCCGGTATGGACGGTTTAGAGATCTGTAAGCAAGTGCGTAGCCAAGGGTTAACGGTTCCTATTTTAATGCTTACCAGTAAATCCAGTGAACTGGATCAGGTGTTGGGTTTTGAAATTGGCGCCGATGATTATGTGACCAAACCATTTCGTTTATTGGAATTAGGCGCACGAGTAAAAGCCTTGTTAAGGCGCACGAGTCAAACCTTAATCCCCAAGGACGATAGCGATGAATTTATTACTTACGGCAAGCTCTCATTAGATATTCATAAGCACAAGGTGACGCTTGCTGGTCAGAGGGTCGAGCTGACGGGACGTGAATTTAAATTGTTGGCTCACTTTGCTCGCTCTCCAGGGCGGGTTTTTTCGCGTATGGAGTTATTAGATTCGGTTTGGGGAATCTCTCATCAAGGTTATGAGCATACGGTCAATTCTCATATCAATCGCTTACGAAGCAAGTTATCAACGGTTTTAGAAGGCAAGCATTGTATCGAAACTGTGTGGGGCGCGGGCTACAAGTTGACGGAGGAACTTTGAAATGAGCCGCGTGAATATTATCAGCTTGAACTTCCATGAATAGGTGAGTCGCGATGAAGTTTTTATTGAGTACCGGTAAACGGTTATACATTCGTTTATCCTTGGCATTGTTTGTCTTACTGCTGTTGCAGAGTATTGTATTAGCCTTTTTTTGGCAGCAAGGTAATAAAGCTTACTCGCAAGAGGTGACGCAAAGACTGAACGAAAGCATTGCGATGTACATTACGGAACAGCAACAGCTTATAGTTGATGGTGCTGTAAATCAGCAAGAATTAGAGCGCCTCGCTAATCGAGCAATGGTGATCAATCCTTCGGTGGAAGTTTATCTTTTGTCTGTGCAAGGGCAAGTGATTTCAAATCTTGTGAAGCCAGAGCTATTACTACATCAGGTTGTAGATCTAACTCCAGTCGAGGCGTTTTTATCTGCTGATCGCGAGCTCCCTATATTAGGTCAAGATCCTAAATTGGCCTCGACTTTAAAGCCGATATCGGTATCCCCGATCATGGAGAACAGTACCGTTGTTGGTTATTTATACGTTGTATTAGGGGGCGCGGTTGAGCAGAGCATAGTTGATTCGATTAAAAACAGCTCTATTTTAACCCTGAGCATGGCCGCTATATTCGCCAGTTTAATATTAACGCTGGTTTTTTCTGTATTAATTTTTTATCTGATGACCCGCCGCTTACAAACTTTATCGCTGGCGGTTAAAGAATTTCATTTAACCAATTTCGAAGATTTTGCCAGTATTATCAGTGAAGAAAATACCCATAATGCCGCGCCGCAAGATGAAATTGATCAGTTATCTTATTGTGTACTGGCGATGGCGCAACGGATGAAAGAGCAGCTGGAGCATATAGAAAGTATTGATGCCCAGCGACGAGAATTCATCGCCAATGTGTCACATGACTTAAAAACCCCATTAGCGACGATTCAAGGTTATGTAGAAACCATCTTGATCAAAGAGGAAAACCAGCCCTTAGAGCAAGAAGAGCGAAGGAAATATCTCACCACGGCGTTAAAGCAAAGCAATACCTTAGCGGGGCTTATTGATCAGCTATTTGAGTTGGCTAAATTAGAGTCCGGCAGTATGGTGCCTACGTTGGAAGGTTTCTCATTGAAGGAGTTGATTCACGACAGCTTGCAAGACGCGACTTGGAGCGCTAAAGAACGAAATATCCACTTTCAAGTTGAGGCTGATGATTTGGATTATCGGGTGAACGCGGATATTGCCTTGATACAGCGCGTTGTGCAGAACCTTTTAGACAATGCGATCAAATACAGCCCTGAAGATAGTCTGATTCGTATTCAAATGGTTGAAGAGGAGAGCGTCATTCAATTGCACATTGCGGATCAAGGCAAGGGTATTCTGGCCGAGGACATTCCTTATATTTTTGAGCGTTATTACCGTTGTCAGCAGCAACGCCATTCTTCAAAACTGGGGTCGGGTCTGGGTTTAGCCATTGTTAAGAAGATCTGCGATCTGCACAAGTCGACAATATCGGTATCCAGTCAGTTGAATAAAGGCAGTGAATTTAAGTTTGAATTGGCCAAAGCCAGTTAATGGCTAATCGGTTGTTCATTACTACACTTAAATTTAGTCGTAATGACAGTAAACCCGTAGGGATGGCAACTTGCCCTGAGCTGGTTATGCTGTAAACTGCACCGCCCATTATTAACTGTCCAATCCGTCAAGTATTAGTGCTGATAGGATTCTAACAAAGGTAACCAGATTCCCTATGAATAAGGTGTTTATCAGCGCTCAGCAGCTTTTAGAAGACTCATTCAAATTAGCCCTGCAAGTTTACGAAAGTGGCTTTCGCCCAGACTATATCGTCGGTGTTTGGCGCGGTGGTGCACCGGTAGGGATTGCGGTACAAGAATTATTGCATGTATTGGGCACGGAGTCGGACCATATTGCGATTCGTACTTCCAGCTATACGGGGATTGGTGAACGCGATAAGCATGTGCGTGTGCATGGCTTAACCTACCTAATTAAACGCATTGAAAGTGAAGATAGTCTTCTGATTGTTGATGACGTTCATGACAGTGGTTTAAGTATTGAGCAGACCATTGCCGATTTAAAACGAGCGTGTAAGAAAAACACCCCTGAAATTCGTGTTGCGACGCCGTATTACAAACCGAAAAATAATAAAACTGACCGCATTCCGGACTACTTTATCCATGAAACTCATGATTGGTTGGTATTCCCCCATGAAGTGGATGAGCTGAGTGAAGAAGAGATTCGTGAGCACCGCCCTGAGCTTGCGGGTGTTATGGATAAAATTAAGCATCTACAGAAATAGCCTTTAACCGTTACCCCTTATCTTGGTTGCAAATAACGGCTTGGTTTTTCCCTTTTTCTTTGGCTTGTAAGAGTGCCTGGTCGGCGATGACTATGCACTCGCCAATGGAACTTTCTTCTTTTTCGGTAATGTAGCCGCCTATTGAAACGGTCATGGGGGGTAATTCATTAACCTGTATGGCTTCGATGGAAGTTAGAATAAGGCGGCTAATTTTCTGCGGATAGGCTTTGTTCGCATGCTTAATGAAAATGATAAACTCTTCTCCACCGTAGCGGGCTACAAACCCTTCTTCTTTATTGACGATATCGACTAATGTACTGGCAATTTTCTGCAGGGCAATATCGCCTATGTTATGGCCAAACTGATCATTCAGTTTCTTAAAATTATCAACGTCTATCATCATAACCAGCATTTTCTCAGGGACTTCACCTTTAAACTGTTCCAGTTTTTTTAACAGTGCGTATCGATTTGGTAGCCCTGTTAAGGCGTCTGTTAATGCTTGTTTTCTGGCGGTGTTTTTTTTAATAATGAGTTCATGAGCTTGCATGAAATTGCCTTCTAAGTACTCCTCGCGCTGCATTACCGACATAACCCCTAATAATAAGGCGGAGGCAAAAACAAAGGCGTTATTTACAATGACACCAATATCGGTTGAAGAGAATAATCCATGCCCTAATACGTAAGTTAGCCAGCTGATTGTTCCTATGATGATTGACGTGAATAGGGGAGCCTGCATCAGGGTGAAGGTATAGATTATGATGAGGATAGTACCTGATTGATAAGTATCTAAGCCAAAATCAGCCGCGACGATCCCAATATAGACAATCACTCCGTTGAATAGGCATAAAACGGTTCCGACACAGAAGAAGGCTATACGCAATTCGGTATGTTGGCTGAAATACAAGATGGCAAGGAAGATCATTAGTGCGACAACTCGGATAATCAGTACATGAGAAAACTGATCGCCCAGCAAAAAATAATCAGAGAATAAGAAAACGAGAGACAGAAATACGCCAATTAAAGAGTATTTGCGAGAATTACGCAGCTGAGGACTTCTTACTTCACGGTTAAACTCCTCTCTTAGCTCAGGTGGTATGGTTAATCGACTCACATTCAATAATCTCATTCATGCATTACTGTGAGTGTAGTTGAAACCTGCCTTTGAGCCATTCCTTTGAGTCATACATCCTCCATCCTATGCTAGGCTTCTATAAGAAATGTCATTTCTTAGGTTGGAGTTGCTCACTGAATGAATCGCCTGTTGTTTGGATTGCTATTTCTTATGGTTTCAATCACTTCCCATGCCAATACCGTCATTCAGGTTGGGGATGATCGGCGCTATAGTATTAATAGACAGGTAGATTATTTATTAGATGCATCCCATGACCTTACGTTATCAGATGTGCAGTTTTCAAATGAATGGCAGTCCATTGATAAGAACAGTGTCAATTTTGGGTTCATTAAAGAGGCCGCGTGGTTTCACTTCGAACTTCAAGTTGAAAATAGTAATGACTATATATTACAAATCCCTTATCCCATTCTTGATTACCTTGATCTTTATAGCTTCGTAGATGATGAACTTTATTTAGAGGTGAAAACAGGGGACGCACGCCGATTCGAAAGTCGCGATGTTGATCACGTTCACTTTATATTTCCCTATCGTCTAGACGCTGGCCAGACACTTTCTGTTTATCTTCGTGTTGATACTGCTGGTGGCGTTGATGTGCCTTTATTATTCTCAACAAAAGCAATCTTTCAAAAAGATGATATTGATAATGCGATGTTCAGAGGGGCGATCTTGGGCGTAACGTTTTTGATGTTATTTTATAATGGCTTCATCTTTGTTTCTTTAAAAGACCGTGTTTATGGCTTTTATGTGTTGAATTTATTTTCACATATTGTCAATTCTAATGCTTATGAAGGGTGGGCCTTTAAGATTCTATGGCCCAATACTCCCGGCTTAAATGATTACGTATTTCCCATATTTAATGGTTTGGTTTTAGCCACCAGTATTATATTCATGTTTTCTTTATTGAAAGGGCTAGGTAGCCCTAGTTGGTATCGAAAGTATTTTCTTGTATTACTTGCAACCGTATCGACTCTTCCTTTTCTTGCTGTGTTATTACCGTATTCAATCATCGTTCCTATTGAAGTCTTATTTACACTGATCGTTTATATTTCTTCTTTGCTATTGGGTGCTTATTTATCATATAAAGGTGATCGAACGGCCATGTACTTTACGGTCGCGGTTAGTTTATTTTTAGTAGGAGTGGTGAGCAGTAATTTAAAAGCGTTAGGTTTATTACCGAGCAACCTGTTCACTCAGCATGCATATCAAATTGGATTTTTTGTAGATATGGTTGTGTTGTCTTTGGCTTTAGCGCAGAAAATTGACATCGCACAGAAAGAGCGATCAAGCGCTCAAAAAGAAAATATTAAAAATTTGAAGCGCTATGAAGATCTTTATCGTGAATCCTTATCGGGGCATTTTCAGGTAGGTTTAGATGGGAAGATAGTTTCAGTCAATAATGCTTTTTTAGAAATATTAGGGTACGAAAGTAGCGGGCAGTTATTCGATTCGAAAATGGTTCGAGATATTAATCAGTTTTCGGTTGATGATGAAGCCTCTAGAACCATAATTAATACCGTTAAAAACTTGGGTTGTATTATTGATTTTGAGGAGCAAGTCGCTAAGAAAGGTGGCGATATTATTTGGATTTCTTTATCAATTAGGTCGGTGACCAATAGCGAGGGCGCTGTTGAATATTATGAAGGATCAATGCTAGATATCAACGAACGCAAAGAAAATGAAATTCTAAAAGAGCGATCGATGAAGGATAGAATGTCAACTTTAGAGCAACTGGTTATTGGTATTAGTCATGAGCTAAATACGCCGCTGGGTACATCTATAACGGGATTGAGTTATTTAAATGAATTGATGAATGACATGAAGGGCAAGAAGCAAAAGAACGAATTATGCATGAAAGAATTTGATGAGATTATAGCGGAAGAATTTCAAACAATTGAGTTAACGCAGAGTAATTTAGATAAGGTCAGTGAGTTAATTAAGCAATTTAAGCAAATCTCGGTTAATCAGTACGGTTATGAGGTTGAAGAGGTCAATTTATTTGCATCAATCTCCTCGGGTCTAGCGAGGTATAAGAAAGCATTAACCGAAAACTCTATCACTATCGTTGTTAATTGCGAGAAGGATATTAATGTAAATACATATGGTGAAGCAATCAGTGAAATTATTACCCAGTTGGTGAGTAATAGTATTGACCATGCGTTTAAGGCGTTAGGGAATAGAAGAATTGGGATTACAGTCAATGTGAAGGCGAATAATATTGAATTACTTTATCAAGATAATGGTAGAGGGCTTTCGGCTAAAGGTGTGGAGGAGTTATTTAACCCTTTTTATACAACGATGAGAGGAAGCCAAGGTAAGGTTGGCTTAGGTATGTACTTAACGTTTAATTTGCTAACACAGCTATTAAAAGGGGAAGTTGTGGTTGAAAATCCGCAGCAGGGGCTCTCTATCTTAATGACGTTTCCAAGTCATATTAACTGAAGCGAATGCTCATGCCCAAACGTTCAGTAACCCCATAGCTTGCCTATTATTCATCTGCGATAAGAATACGTGACTTTAAAACAAATAGAGCAACAATAAAGACGCCAGAAGTATTGGCCACTATATCGGCTAAAGACATAAAGCGTGATGGCACAAAAGATTGAAAGACTTCCATTAGAGCGCCATAACAGGCGATGAATACGGCTAACTGTATAAAGGTCTTTTTATACTGGCTGCAACCTGCAGCGATAATCGTAAATAAGCCATAAAATACAAAGTGCATTACTTTATCAAAATGTTCTATCGGTTGCGGGCCCCCTCCAGGGCGGATAGAGGCCCAAATTACTAATCCTGCATATAAGAAAAAAGCGATACGAAAGATCTGTTGATAGCGCAATAAAAAGGTCGTTAATGCTGAAAGAGAATTTGTCATAATTGGAGTTTCATTATTTCTTAAAAGGTAAAAGCTGATTGGCTTGTTCAATGTAGTGTTGAATATGCTGTTCTTCCTCTAATAGGAAGTTATCAATGGCTTGGCTAAATTGCGGGTGCTTTATCCAGTGTTGGCTAGAACAGAGGGTTGGTTCAAATCCGCGACTTATTTTATGCTCTCCCTGAGTACCGGGGTCAAAATGTTTTAAGCCGTGTTCGATACAGTATTCGATGCCTTGGTAATAGCAGCACTCAAAATGCAGACTATCGAATTCTTCTAAGCAGCCCCAATAACGACCATATAAATTATCGCTATCTTTTAAATACAGTGCGTTGGCAACTATTTTAAATGGCTGCTCAGGAGCATCTTGATAATAGGCTTGCACCAGTAATAACTGATCAGGCATGGTATTAACGAGGGTTTGGAAAAAATCTCGACTCAAGTAACCGCGCATCTTACGTTTGGCATAGGTCAGCTGGTAACAATGATAAAAGCTATCAATATCTGCAGCCGTTATATCAAAGGTCTTTCTTTGAAAGCTAAACCCTGCTTCTAATAAGCGGCGACGTTCTTTATTTACATTCTTACGCTTGCGGCTAGTGAAGGTTGCTAAATAATCGTTGAAATCCTGATAACCCGTCTCTCTTTTATTATCCATTGAATACAAATTGTACCAGTGAAACTGACAGCTATTTCTTTGCATACTGGTGAATTGAGAATTTGAAACTTGCTTTAATGCTACTTGCCCAGTCTGGTCAGGAAATAAACAATGCCAGCCGGAAAACCCTTTTTGTTGGCATTCTATACTGAGAGCTTCCGCGATAGCCTGATAATACTCCTGCTGCTGTTGCTGACTTCCTTGGCTGACAAGTCTAGGCCCTGTCGAAGGGGTGAAGGGGATGCACCAACTGAGTTTGGGGTAGTATTGTAAGCCGTGTTGTTGGTATGCGTCCGCCCATGCCCAGTCAAATACGTATTCACCATAGGAGTTGTGTTTTTGATAGATCGGGGCGATCGCCAGTATGGGGTTAGGATTATCTGTCTCTAAACTCGAGGATTCTAAAATTGCGTAATAGGGGGCCCAGCCAGTGGGTTTGTGGAGGCTACCCTGATCGATGCAGTGAGTATTTTCTAAGGCCGCAAGAAATTCAAAGCGCAAGAATGGGTTGTCCGTTTGCAAAAGGGATTTCCAGTTTTCTATTCCTATCGCATGAATAGAGTTAACAAAGCGGACGGTATAACCCATAGATAAATAACAATCTTAATAATGATGAAGAGATTTCATTGGCAGTGTGCAGAATATTCGCTTTGATTTCAATCAAAGCACTGCTATTCTGCGGTCTTTTCAGGTGCCCACCGTTATATTTGCGTTATCGCAATATAAAACTGGGATAATCGGGAAACAGGTGAAAAACCTGTACTGCCCCCGCAACGGTAAGGAATGTGATTGTTATAATCTATTCTGAGTCCGGAGACCGGCCTGTTAAAGCATGATATCTCAGGCGGGGTGACCTGAAACGCATGACAGAATACTGCTGTTAACGATTTAGTTTCTTTATATTTAGAGAAACTGCTGTGTGAGCGCGATATTCTGCACGCCTAATACCTCGCTTTAGCTACTTAGTTTAGTTGCATTTATTGCTCGAGGTTGGCTTATGCCTATTGTTATTCGACTGTTATTTATTTTGTCTTGTTGTTTGAGCTTTTCAGCTATTAGCTTTGCTGAAAATAGCGCTTTAGAGAACGTTTCCAAGCACGCTCAGAAACAAATTGTCGCTTTTGTGTCTGATCGCTCAAGTGGCAGCTTGGTCGCTTCGGCTCATCGTTATTTAGACTTATACCCGCAGCACAACATTCAAATACGTTCGGTCAGTCAAATCAATTTGATGTCGAATGAACAGCTATCTCATCTGGTCAATAACGCCGATGCTTTATTGATGGCTGCAATTTTTGCTGAACCTGTTGAGCGTCTACTAAACCTGCAATACCCTAGCAAACAGACGCGTATTGCGATTAACGGTGATCGTCGTTTATTAAGTTTAAATAGTGATCCGTTGAATCAATATCAAACCGGTCTATTTGATATTTTGTCGGCTAAGCAAAAAAAATCGTTATTTAAGCGTTTAACCAATACTGAGTTAGGAACTTATAGCGATCAGCTTGTCGTTCAGCAGAAACAATGGCCACAGTTTCGTTATTGGTTACAAGCCAAGGGTCTTTGGCAAAACCGTAGTGATGAAAACCGTTTAGCGTTGTTTGAATTATTAGTATCGAATGATACGAACCCTGAAGAAGCATGGAAGCCTCTAGAGCAGAGTGAAAATATTCGTTTTTATCTTGGTGGTAAGCATAAGAAAAGCCAGCAAGAGTTAGCTGATTTAGTTAAGCGCCAATCGATTAGCAAATCGAAGGCCAACGTATTTATTCTCGACCATGATACCGGAGATCGCCCAGGAGATTGGCAGCTGCACCAACAGCTTTGCCAAGCCATTTCAGCCAATTGTATTTCAGTCTTATCCGCTTGGGGGGAACCCAGTATCGAGGCAGTGGAAGCGATTAAGGCGATGAGTGGGCAAGGTTCTGCGCCGTTTGTAATCATTTCTTTGCAAGACTTTGTGGTCGGTGGTGGCGATGGTCGTAAGCAAGTCAGTGATTTATTTAGCCAATTAAATGTACCGGTTTTTAAAGGGGTACGTGTGACGGAACTAAATAGTGCCTTATATGATTTATCCAGCCAAGGTTTACCCGCCGACAGTGTTCATTACCGTATTGCGATGCCTGAGTTACAAGGGATTGGCCAGGCACATGTGCTGGCATTAGCGGCGGCGACAGATGTTGATGAGTTAACCGGCGCGCAGGTCTCGAAAACGGAGCCGGTTACTATTGAAATTGCTCGTTTGGTGAGTCGTATTGATAAGTGGTTCGCACTGCAATATAAAGCTAATAGTGATAAGAAAGTAGCGATTGTTTTTTATAATCACCCACCAGGACGACACAATATTGGTGCTGATAATTTGAATGTGCCTGATTCATTATGGCAGATGCTTAATGCGTTAAAGCAGCAAGGTTATGACTTAGGGGCAGAAGAATCATTCCCTCGCAGTTCGGAAGAATTATTAGATTTATTACAGAAAAAAGCGGTGAACTTGCCAGAAGATGCAAAAGCTTTAGAGCAGATGTCTGGGCTTATTCATAATATGAGCGCGGCGAGTTATCAATCTTGGTTTGAAACCTTGCCTGAAGCCGTGCAAAAAGAAATGCAGCAGGGACCGCTAGGGTATATGCATGAGCGGATTGAGCACTTCTTATTTAGTGAAGGGCATAAGTATTTATTGGGCCTATCGCAGCCTGAACGACAGCGTATTTTAACTGAACTGTACGAAATGATGGATTCGACCATGCACGATTTGCATCATGCTCTTGATGGTATTCGTCATAAAGGGCGCGAACGTGCTTTGAACTTATTGGATCAATTAGAAGAAGTATATGTTGATCTAATCGAACAGCAGAAGGGCGACATCAATACTTTTAAAACGGATCAGCAGAATACCAACTACTGGCAACAAGCCGATAATCTTCAGCAGGCCATTTTGGCGATGAATATTGAAGGGGTACGTGGTTGGGGAGCTGCTCCGGGTAGAACGATGGTTTGGAATAATAAATTATTGATTCCTGGTATTCAGTTAGGAAATGTATTTCTAGGCCCGCAGCCTCCACGTGGCTGGGAGCTTAATGAAGAGCTATTGCACGCTAATATGTCGTTTCCGCCTCCACACCAATATTTAGCCTTCTATAAATATCTGGCTAAAGATTTTTCCGCGGACGCCCTTGTTCATGTTGGTCGTCATTCAACCTATGAGTTTTTACCTAAGCGTGCGGTAGGCCTAACGGCAATGGATTACCCGTCGATTGTGGTGCAGGATATTCCAAGCATCTATCCGTATATCGTTGATGGGGTAGGTGAAGGTATTCAAGCAAAGCGTCGTGGTTTAGCGATTATGGTAGACCATTTAACTCCGCCTTTGGCCATTACAGAATTGTATGATGGCCTGCTACAGCTTCGACAGTTGATTGAAAGTGCTGAGGCGGCGACAGATGATGCGACGCAACAAAAAGCCATTAAAGCATTACGTCATAAAATTGATGTGTTGAACTTGCGTGATGAACTGATTGCCAGTATGGATGAAGAGCTTGTTGTTCGCGGCGTGGGTTTTAGTGATGTGGATGACGACTTTTTATTACATGAGGTTGGCCATTACCTGACGCACTTACAAGAAGAGTTTATGCCTTTAGGTTTGCATGTATTTGGTCGTGATTGGAAGCAAGAATCTATTGATACCATGATGACCTCGATGGCAGATGGCGACAATTTAAAAGATCAGGATCAGTCTTTTATTCGTGATGCATTGGGTGCTTCACCTAAAGCGGAAATGAACGCGTTTATCAATGCGTTAAATGGTGGTTTTGTTGCGCCGGGTAAAGGTAATGATCCGATACGAACGCCAGAGGCGCTGCCTACTGGTCGAAACTTTTATGCATTAGATGGCAGTTTATTACCGACTCAACTGGGGGTTGAAATTGGCCAGCAGCTCGCACAAAAAGCCCGTGATGAAAATAAGGTGAACTTAAAACCCAATACCATTGCCGAGAAAGAAGCCATTATTTTATGGGCGTCGGATGCGGTGCGTGATGAAGGGGCGATGATTGCTTTTGGTTTGGATATGTTGGGAGTAAAACCGGTTTGGAACAGTCGCGGTATTATTAAGAGTCTGGCGCTATTGCCCTTGGATGATAAACGAACACAGCGCCGGGACGTACTCTTTACCAGCTCGGGCTTATTCCGAGATCTTTATGGTTCGCAATTAGAGCTGTTAGATAAATCGGTTTTATTAGGGCTAGCTGCAAGTCGAGAAACAATTAATAAGCAATACCCAGCGTTAACCTTGATGTTAGTACAGGCGCTAAAGCCAATTGCTGACCTTGTCGAGGCCATCGAATTAGAAGGTCGAGATAACTGGGATGATGAAAGCCTTGAGCAAAACTTAATTGCGCGAAATTGGGCGCACGAAGCTCGTGCTTTGTTGAAAGCGCACCCTGAGGTTGATGTGAATGTATTGGCGCGCCAAGCCAGTTTACGTGTATTCGGAACTGCCCCCGGTGCTTATGGCGCTGGGGTCAACCGTTTAGCCGAACGTTCTGGTGCTTGGGATGATAGAAAGCAACTAGGTAAAGCCTTTATTAAACGCATGGGTCACGCCTATGGTGTTGAGTCACTAGGATTAAATAGTGGTGCAGGGGCGCAGAATTTATTTACAGCTCAGCTTAATAATGTCGGTAATACTTACTTAGGTCGTGCCAGTAATCTTTATGGGCTAATCGATAATAACGATGCGTTTGATTATCTCGGTGGTTTAAATCTCGCCATTGAAACGGTGACGGGCGAGCAACCCGATAGTTTTGTTATTTCTCATGCCAATAACCAGAACTTAAAAATGGATCCTTTGCAGGTTGCACTGCTGGGCGAACTACGCGGTCGCTTTTTAAATCGCCAGTGGATTGAGCCCTTGATGAAAGAAGGGTATGCCGGCGCACGGACAATGGGCAGTGAGTTTGTCGAATATTTATGGGGTTGGCAGGTAACCAGCCCTGAGATTATTCAATCTTGGGTTTGGGAAGAAGTGAAGTCGGTTTATATCGATGATTCATTAAATGTCGGTTTAGATGAGTTCTTAAAAGACAGCCATAACATCCATGTGCAGACCAATATTCTTGCAGTCATGCTGGTGGCGATTGATAAAGATTTCTGGCAAACCGATGAGGCGACTAAACAGCAGTTAGCCGAGGCATTTGCTAATAATATTATCGAGAAAGGCATTCCTGGCAGTGGCCATACTCATGCCAATCATCCGGTGTATGATTTTGTGAAGCCATTATTAGATGCCGACCAGGCGCAGAAGCTTGAGCAGACGTTAGCCGCGAGTCGAATGAATTATCAGCAAGAAACACTTGAGCAAGCTCCAGTGCGTATTCAAGAGATTGATTTACAGCAAGCAGAGCAGCAACAACCTTCTGATGAGCAAGCAACGCAAGAAAGTACAGACGACTCGGTCGAGAAGAACGTTGATAATTATTTATATGGCGTTTTATTATTTGCTTTATTGTTGATGATTGCGGGCTTCATTCGCGCACGTCGTTTATAAATTATTAGTTAAGGTCCGTTATTATGTTCTCATCTATATCACTTAATTTAATGCATCAGCTCACGGGGTTTTTATTGGACCCCGTGGTATGGGGGTTATTATTTTTTATCGCCCTCGCTATTTATGAAACGGGCCTAGCGCTGGGAGAGCGGTTTGGCGGTATTCAACGCTTAGCCGATACGACGGGTTTAGCGGGATTGCGTCAGGCAGGAAAGCGTCGCATTGAACGAGCCGATTTTATTACCCGTATCGCCCCTATGTTGGGGTTAATGGGAACTTTAATTCCTTTGGGGCCGGGGTTAGCCGCATTAGGAGAAGGGGAGTTAACCATTCTAACCACTGCCATGACAGTGGCCTTTGATACGACGGTGATTGGTTTATTGGCCGGAATTATTGGTTTTGTTTTGGGGCGCATGCGCCGTCGCTGGTATGACGCGGCGATTGAAAAAATAGAAATGAATGAGGGGGCGGTCAATGGATAAATGGCGCTCCAGTTCTTTCGATGCCCAAGATGATGAACCTTTAGGGCCATTGGCGAACCTTGTCGACATCATGTTGGTTTTTGCCTGTGGACTTATCGCGGCGTTAGTGGCTCAAAGTGCTGACTTAAAACAGCATTTTAATGTCGAAAATTCTAAACCGATTCAAGAGGGTAAAGAATTAATCGAGGTGCCAGAATCATTAAAAGATTCGATGCAAGGGACAAAAGGGTATCAGTCGATGGGACAGGTTTATAAGGACCCTAAAACGGGAAAACTCATACTGATCAGTCAATAAATATATTCGTTATATACATATTAGATAAATCAAATTAATAAACTCATTTAATAAGCTAACTTTAAAAGTTATTAGGAAAAAAATGAAACAAAGTTCTTTCGCTTTGGCGATCTCGTTCGCCTCCAATTTACTTATCGTGGCTAATTCGCAGGCCGCTGGTATTAATTCTTCATCAGATGTTACCGAACTAAGTAACATCACGATTAGTGGCAACTCTCAAATTGGCGATGCGGTATCTGCGTCTATGGGTACTGTGGTTGCCGAGCAAATTGAGCAGCGTCCTATCAGCCGTGCTGGGGAAATATTAGAAACCGTACCAGGGTTGATCGTGACTCAGCACAGCGGTGAGGGCAAGGCGAACCAGTATTTCTTACGGGGTTTTAACTTGGATCACGGCACCGATATGGCAACCTTTATTGATGGTATGCCGGTGAATAATCGTACCCATGGCCATGGACAAGGTTATACCGATATTAATTTTATCATTCCCGAAATGATTGAATCTTTGGATTATAAGAAAGGGCCTTATTACGCGACAGAAGGTGACTTTGCCAATGCCGGCGCTGTGCGTATGCATACTAAATCTTCAATGGAAGGTAGTTTAGTTAAGTTAGGGTTTGGGCAATACGGTTATCAACGCGGGCTCATTGCCACGGGTAATGATAACCTGGTTGCCGCTCTAGATGTCACACGTTATGACGGTCCTTGGGAAGTAGAGCAAGAGCAAAAGAAAACGTCTGGCTTTGTAAAGTACAGCCTAGGAAATGCGGTGAATGGCGCTAATTTCAGCTTCATGGCGTTTGAAAATTCGTGGACCGCGACGGATCAATTACCTCAGCGCTATATTGATGCTGGTGGAGATCGTTACGATTCTTTGGATGATGATGCCGGGGGTAAAACTCACCGTTATAGTCTGAACTATGAAGGCTGGAATGATATTGCGGGCAAAAACTTGCAGAGTAACTTTTATGTGATTGATTATGGACTGGAGCTATTTTCTAATTTTAGCTATGCCACCGATCCGGTGAATGGTGACGAAATACGTCAACACGATGAACGCAAAATCCTCGGTGGTTCATTATTGTATGACGCGCTTCCCACTGATGCCGGAGAATGGCAGCTAGGCCTTGATCTTCGTCATGATCATATTTCAGATACGGGGCTTTCTGCGACCACAGATCGTTCAATCAGAGAGCGTACTCTTCGTCATGCGGTTGAAGAAACGGGTTTAGGTTTATTGTTGCAGAACAACCACCGCTGGAGTGATTCACTGAGTACACAAATTGGTTTGCGCTGGGATTATTTGCAAGCGAATGTTGAAAATCGTTTAAATGATGAAACGTCCGATGAAAATGACAGTATGGTAAGTCCAAAATTCAGTGCAATTTATACTGCGACGGATAATACCTTTCTATTCTTAAATTATGGACAAGGTTTCCATTCTAATGATGCCCGTGGTTTTGCCGAAGGCAATGTTGATGATACGAACCAGAAGGCCGATGTATTTGCGCGCAGTGAAGGTGCTGATCTGGGGATTCAATCTCAGTTAACTGACCGTATTCAATTGGCCGCTTCCATCTGGTGGTTAACCTTGGACTCAGAACTGATTTTTGTCGGCGATGATGGCACCACAGAGGCATCGGATAAATCTGAACGCAAAGGGATTGAAGCCAGTATCTTTTGGCAACCCCAGCCGTGGTTGATTGTTGATTCTGATATGGCCTTCAGTCGTGCTCGTTTACAGCCTAAAGGTAACCGTGAGCAACACATTCCCGGTGCGATTGAGCGGGTATTTAGTTTAGGCATCGCCGTACATGATTATGGGCGATGGCAAGCAGGCTTACGTTTACGTCATTTCGGGGAATTTGCCCTTAATGAAGATAATAGCGAGCGAGCAGATGCGGTGACTATGTTGAATGCTCAGTTGGGTTACGATTTCACCAAGGATTTGTCGGCTTCTGTGGAAGTACTCAATTTAACCAATGAAGAAGGCAATGACATTACTTACCTATACGATTCAAGGCTTCCGGGTGAGTCAGAAGAACAAGAAGATGTGCACCTGCATCCTACGGAGCCGAGAATGCTAAGAGTGAGCGTAGCTTATCGCTTTTAATGTGACGCAGTTAAGGTGACCCATTGGGAAAAAGCGCCTAAAATAAATCTATCACGGTTTTATAAGCCAATAGTTCAATATCTGATTGAGAGAATGTATGTTCGTTTTAGATCAAAGATTGCAAAATGATACGATTTTAATTGGGCGCTTTCCCTTATGCCAAGTCCTGCTGATGAACGATAAGCGTTATCCATGGGTCATCTTGGTGCCGGCTCATAATGACATTTATGAGTATTATCACCTATCGGAAGAAGATCGCAGTCAGCTGATGAAAGAGTCGACTATGGTGAGTGAGAAAATGGCTGATCACTTCTCTGCCAGCTCGATGAACATTGCTGCTCTAGGTAATGTCGTTCCTCAGCTGCATCAACATCATATTTGTCGTTATACCGATGATCCTGCTTGGCCTGGGCCTGTGTGGGGGCATAGCCCTGCCATCGCTTATGAAGCGGATGAGCTTGAAGTTCGGGTAAAGGAATTACAAAATATTCTGGGTAATCATTTTGTTGAAGATCTAGAAGCGTTGGATGATGTTGAGAATATCGCTTACTGGTAGTTTCTGCTGAATTTTTATCTCTAGGTATTAAAAAGACATGAAAGTAGTCCGTCTTTACATGAACAACCGCTTGCGTAATTTCAATTATATTATCGGTTGCGAGCAAACCCGCCAAGCCATTGCCTTAGATCCACTCGATGGAGATGCGGTGCTTAATGCTGCGGCTCAGGAAGGCTGGCAGATTAAGCTCATCATCAATACACATGAACATCATGACCATATTGAAGGTAACCCCGCGGTGCAAGCCGCGACTGGGGCGCCTATATGGGCCAGTGAATACGCTAAAGGTAAAATCCCTAATGTTGCTAGGGGGTTAATTGCAAATGAGGTGATAGAGCTCGGCAGCATGAAGTTTAAAGTATTGCCAACCCCAGGGCATACACCGGTTCATGTCTGTCTTTTAACCTTGAATGAAGAAGTCCCCATTTTATTTTCTGGTGATACGCTTTTCAACGCCTGTGCAGGTAACTGCTTTAATGGTGGTGATGTTGATGAAATGTTTGATAGCTTCGAACGAGAATTAGCGCCGCTGCCAGATAATACGATCTTGTATCCTGGGCATGATTATATGAAAACGAATTTAGCTTTTGCATTAACTTGGGAGCCAAATAATTCAGAAGCCTTGTTTTGGCAGGGAGAGGTTGGGGGTTTTCAGCCAGATGAGATGCCGTATATGACACTAGGTCAAGAGCGCTCATATAATCCATTCTTACGCTTACAAAGTCCGGAGCTTGTTGAGCAAATAACGCAAAAAGGTGAGGGGGGTGATTCTAAGCGCAGCGTGTTTAAAACACTGCGTAAATTTAGAGATCAGTGGTAGCCATTCAGAAGTAGTCATTCAGTAGCAGCCATTAGTTTTTTGATGCCCTAATTGCGGGCATTAATATTGAAACGCATCTTGATTGAGAGTGGCTGATCATTTTCATGAATAAGCGTAATATTCCCATCAAATAGCTCTTCCAATACCGAGTTGCACAACTTCAAAATAATGATGTCATTGCTGCTGGGGTTCGACCAGTCGTCACTGGTCACTGTAGAATCACTTAAGTATTGAAGGTCAATGATGCCATGGTCTTCTTCAAGCTCGAGAGTAATCGATAACTTTTCACTATTAAAATCTTGATGAAAATAATGACTAATAGCCGCTAACGAGCGATTGAAACAATATTTCAATATGTACTCGTGGCTATCGAGGGTTAGAGAGAAAGGAAGGCGAAGGTTTATCTTGTCATCTAACTTTAATGCCCCGGAATACGTTTCAATCTCATCTTGAATCATATTAACAACATCAAACGTTTGAGTTTTAGTATTGTTGCTAGCGCCAATATGCTCAGTCAATAGAGAGGCTAGATTCTGGGCTTGCTCTAGACTTTTTTCTTGTCCCGTGGATTTAAGTAATTCTTCTAAACGAGATAACGCATTCTGTAATGGTTGAAGATTTTGTTGATTTTGTTGGCGTTGTTTTTGTTGAATTAAATTCGTTAGCTGGTGCTGTAACTTCTTAATTTCGGCTTTAGATTGCACTTGCTCATGGGTCAGCTCTTCAGTGCGCTTAGTCACTTTTTGTTCAAGGGCATAATTGAGGTCAGCGGCTTGTTTGCTGGCATTTACTTGTTCTGTTTTATCTAAGATACAAAATACGATGGCCACAGGAAGGCCATTATCATCCCATTCTGATACTTGGATGGTGGTATCAAAGTGTTTGATTTTATCATTGCCACAACGAAGGCTTAGCTCAGTACAGATCCGTTCCATATGCCCATGTAATAGTTGATTGATACGCTCTCGCTGTTCAATCGTGCGATCACCCATGATTAAGTTTTTAAACCAATCAATTGGGTGTTCAAGCTGTTCTAGTTGGGTCGGCTCCAACTCTAAATGGTTAGCAAAGTGGTCGTTACCAGAGAAGCGATCCGTTTTTTGACTGTATTCGCAAAATCCTAACTCGGCATTATTAATAGCGATTGATAACTTGTATTGCGTTTTATTGAGGGTTTGCTCGGTTAGTTCGCGTTTCTTGATATCTTCTTTCAAACTATTACGCATGCTGTTGATGGCACTCACAACAGCATCGATTTCGTCAGGTTTATTATTCCTGCTCTTGCTTGGTGCTTCGATGGATAGCTCGTAGTCTAAGTCATTGATAGTAAATTTCTTAGCCCAGTTAGACATGCTTAATAAACGATGCGTGACTAAGCGTTGAAAGATAAAGAGAATGAAGAGGGAGACCGAGAAGGTTTTAATAAACTGAGTCGCTAAAATGTTAAGTGCTTTATAAAACAGAGTCTCGTAAAGCCCTTTATAATCTAAGGTTATGTTTAATACGCCAAGAGGATATTGTCTTTCGGCGCTGGTAAAGAAGAGATCAAAAGCATGCTTCTGGGTCGCCCCTTGATCAAAATCTCCGGCGCTATGGAGTAACCCTTCTTTTGTCTCGATATAGACGTTAAGCACTCCAGGAAAGTTTAGGATACCCGCTAACTGGGTTTTTATTTGTTGGCTATCAAAGTTCCATAAACTGTAACTGATACTTTCTTGGTAACCGGCTTTTATTTGAGTGATGCTTTGATTGAGTTTGTTGGCGCCTTGCAGGTAATCGGAATAAATAATGTAGGCGGATGTGGCCAAAGTCACAAAGAAACTGAACATTAATACGTAAGTAAGCAGGGTTACGGCTAATTTAGTCTTGTTATCTGACTCTTTTGTAATTGCTTGCTGAACAGCTTCAGGCACTGAATGATCCTTTTCCTATCGGGTTGCTCTGCCATCTAGGTCGTTATTAGATAACAAGCGGGGTAACAATAATAATAGCAAATTTGACATGAATTTCAGTGTGAGAGCAAGTGAAACTGAATTAATCCTTTCGGTTAATGGAAAGATTAGTATAAATCGCCAAAAATGATGAGTTATTTGGCGATTATAGATCATTATCAGTTGGGCGTGACCGTTATTGAACGGATAGCCAAGCGCGGTTTTTGGAGATGAATTTAGGGCCAATTCCTTTGACTTTAGCGAGCTCTTCTACGGTCGCGAAGGTGCCGTTTTGTAATCGGTATTCAACGATTGCTTGAGCTTTACGGCTACCAATGCCTTTCATTTTCTCCAGCTGTTCGATGCTTGCATTATTAATGTTCAAGGCAATTTGGTCTCGGGCGTGCACTTGACTAACGCCAAGGCTCGTACAAGAAATGGCCAAAGTAAGTAGTACTGTCCGTAGTATCATGAGCTTCTTCCTTTTTTAATGTTTGAATTAAAAAAATAGCAGAAGAAACGGGGCGTGCTTTACGAAGATAGGCTGGTTTTTATGAAATTAACAAAGATTCATACTTAGGGTGGAAGCCCTCCAGCTTTAAGTAGTAAAAAAGCTGGAGGGGTTTGAGCTGATAACCTCGTTATTCTTTATCAGCTGCTTTCTTAGTGGTGGTTTTCTTGGCAGTAGTTTTCTTTTTAGCTGGGGCTTTTTTCTTGGCCGGCGCTTTCTTCTTCGGTTCAGTTTCTACCCAAGTGCCATTCTCAAAGACGGCACTCCAGCCAGATGCTTTGCCTTCAATTTCGGACATCACATACTGGGATTTGGTTTTACGGCTGTAACGAATAACCGCAGAGTTACCTAGCTTATCAGAGCGAGGAGCATCCAATAAAAAGTGATACTTAGGATCTAATTCCGCTTGGTGAGGAATGATCTCCGATACCAAAGGCGCGCGAGTTTCACGGTTTTTCGGGAATTGGCTGGCTGCTAAGAATAAGCCACTCGCACCGTCACGCAAGATGTATGTATCGTCTACCTTAACGCATTGCAGCTCAGGCATTGGGATAGGGTCCATCTTAGGAGGCGCTGCTTCACCGCTCTTAAGCAGTTTACGGGTATTCTTACACTCATCAGCCATACAGCCAAAATACTTGCCAAAACGGCCAGATTTCAACTGCATTTCACTGCCACATTTATCACATTCAAGGGTTGGGCCGTCATAGCCTTTAATCTTAAATTGACCCAGTTCGACTTCGTAGCCATCACAATCGGGATTATTACCGCAGATGTGAAGTTTACGCTGCTCATCCAATAAATAACTGTCCATGGCGGTATTGCAGATAGTGCAGCGGCGCATATCGTTTAAACGACGGCTTTCTGCTTCTTCATCACCGTCTAGACTGATGGCTTCATCACCCGCCGTTAGATTCATGGTGGTAGTACAGCGTTCTTTCGGTGGCAGACTATAGCCTGAACAGCCTAAGAACACCCCGGTCGAACCGGTGCGTATTTGCATATTGCGAGAGCAGGTAGGGCACTCAATGTCGGTATTAACCGGGTCATTAGGGCGCATGCCTTCTTCGCCATCGGCAATATCCAACTTATTTTGGAAGTCGTTGTAGAACTCGTTTAGAACGTTTTTCCACTTAAGCTCACCGTCAGCAACATGGTCGAGTTTTTCTTCCATGGTGGCGGTGAAATTGTAATCCATTAGGTCGTCGAAGTTTTCAATCAGACGGCTGGTGACAATGTCACCCATTTTTTCGGCATAGAAACGTCGGTTTTCTAATCTAACGTAGCCACGATCTTGAATTGTAGAGATAATCGCTGCATAGGTCGAAGGACGGCCAATACCTTGTTTTTCTAATTCTTTTACCAGTGCTGCTTCCGAATAACGTGGTGAAGGCTTAGTGAAATGTTGCTTAGGCTGAAGTTCATCCAGCTTAAGCTCATCGCCAATAGCAACGTCGGGTAGGATGATATCTTCATCACCTTTACCACCGGTAGGCAAGGCACGTAAGTGACCATCAAAGCGGATGACGCGGCCTTTGGTCTTTAATTCAAAATCAGCCGCTTTTACGGTAATTGTTGAGCTGGTGAATTGCGCATCGTTCATTTGACATGCGACAAAGCGACGCCAAATTAAATCGTATAAACGCTGAGCATCAGGCTCCATTTTTTCTAAATCGTTGGCTGACAGCTCGACATTAGAAGGGCGTATCGCTTCGTGAGCTTCTTGTGCGCCTTCTTTGCTGCTATAGGAGCGTGGGTCCGCAGGTAAATACTGCTCGCCGTATTTTTCAGTAATGAAACTGCGGGCATTTTCTACCGCTTCGCTACTCAAATTGGTCGAGTCGGTTCGCATGTAGGTGATATAACCACCTTCATACAGACGCTGGGCCAGAGTCATGGTTTTCTTAACGCTAAAGCTTAAGCGTGTACTGGCGGCTTGCTGCAGGGTAGAGGTAATGAATGGCGCAGCAGGTTTCGATTTTGTTGGGCGATCTTCACGATTGGCGACTTTGAAAGGCGAGGAATTAAGCGTCGCCATCGCTTTGTCGCTGTGTGCTTGATTGCTCGGTTTGTATTCTTTGCCATCTTCTTTAACGACCTGACAACGCAGTTGATCGCCTTGAGTACTTTCAAGCTTGGCAAACGCTTCCCAGTATTCAACTGGGATGAAAGCGCGAATTTCACGTTCACGTTCTACTACGATACGAACGGCAACTGACTGTACTCGGCCCGCAGATAAGCCGCGAGCTACTTTAGCCCATAGCAATGGCGAGACCATGAAACCTACTACGCGGTCTAAGAAACGGCGAGTTTGCTGGGCATTTACGCGGTTTATATCAAGATCGGAAGGTTGTTCGAAAGCCGCTTGAATGGCCTTTTTGGTAATTTCGTTAAAAACAACACGACGGTAGCGACTATCGTCACCACCAATAACTTCCCGCAGGTGCCAAGCAATGGCTTCCCCTTCGCGGTCCAAATCCGTCGCGAGATAGACAGTATCGGCGTCTTTCGCCAATCGCTGTAATTCTTCAACGACTTTTTCTTTGCCGGGAAGAATTTGATAATTGGCGGCCCAATCGTTATCTGGGTTGATGCCCATACGATTGATCAGCTGTTCTTTGGATTTTCGTTTTTTATGAATGATCTTATCTTCAGGAGATAGCTTACGCGTAATCGCAGCTTGGCGAGCCCTTTCTTTAGGGTCACTCTTTGCTCCTGATCCTGACGTCGGCAGATCACGAATATGACCAACACTGGACTTCACAATGAAATCTTTGCCCAGATATTTGTTGATGGTTTTGGCCTTGGCAGGCGACTCCACAATAACCAGCGATTTGCCCATATTGATCTAAAAAACCTTATGTAAAGAAATAATTAACCGAGTCAATTCAGTCTAAAACGACAATTTATATGCACTCTGAGGCGCTGGGTCAAGCATTTGTGAAATGAATTTTCATTCGACTACCTTCCAACGGGTGCTAAAATCGTTGCTAAACTGTCTATATAGAAGCAGGTATTAGCAACAATAATAGCTAAGCTGGAAATTTAGAATAATCAATAAAGTAGGAAGATAAATGTCATCAATAGGATTGGTTATTGCCATTGCAGTTCCCATTTTGATACTACTGGCCATTGCTGTTTTTGCGAGTAAGCAACAGCAAAAGAATGTGAAGCGAAAAGGGCAAGCGAGAGTTGTTAAGGACTTTATTTCGGAGTTAGCTGAAGCCCTAGAGTTCTTGGTGAAAGTAGATAATCAAAAAGAAATACAGAGCTTGGTCTATGAGAGAATTAAACAGCTGAATGAGCGCTACGTGTCGGCTCTCCCCAAAAAAGAGCAGGAAGGCGCATCGGCTGTAGACATGGAAGATCTTCAGCAAAAGGTCAGTGCGGGAGGGAAGAAAAAGAGAGTATTGAAAAGTGATCGTGAAATACGCTATGCAAAGAAACAATTTTCTAAGGTATTAAAGTCTTTTGGCCCTATGGTGAAAAATAAAACCGCATCAGAGGCTACCATCCTTGAATTTCGACGATATTTGCGTATTTCTATTCTTGATATGGAAGTCGATTCCTTTACTGCTCAAGGGGATGTTGCTGCTCAACGCGGTGATGTCACAACGGCTAGTGGTTACTATAAAGCGGCACGAAAGATACTCATTGATTTTAATATGCAATACCCTGAAAAAAACCAACGTATTAGAGATCTGGCGAAAAAATCATCTGCATTATTTAATGGTGAAGAGGATGAAGAGGTAGGTAGCCTTGCAAAAGAGCTATCTAAAGAGGCTGATTCTGATAAAGATGAGCATGGGTTTCCGACAGATCCAAATCAAGATACAAAGCAAAAATTTTAAATTGTCTTAATTGGTTAAACGAATTGGCCAGATTGGCCCTTGAGCTTTGGCCTAAATCACGGCATGTTGTCAATCATAAGAATAAAAAATGAAACATAGCTGTAAGGTGTGACTTTGTGAGTAGTATTAGTCCAAAAGAAGCGATTTATCTTTTTACAGATAATGCGGTCAGCCAAGGATTTTGGTTGTCAGAATTTGAACGCATAATAAAAGACCAGGCCCAAATTGATACATTTAAGAAGCAGGTTGTAAAAGCGGCTTATGTTTCTATCGGTGCTCAAAATTTTGCTCAGGCGATTGTTATGTTTAACCTGCCAGTGAATGAGCAGGGGTTTGTTGATTCTGGTTGGTATCTACCGTTACGTCGATTAGCCGATGGTGGCGGGCATGGCCCTAATATGGGAGATGGCCGCATCCGTTTAACCTGTAATAGCCAGTGTTCAATTAGTTGGCATACTGACTCTATGTGGGAGCCTGTAACCAGTGATTTCATGGCGATTCGTAAAGCGATTAGAGATGACTTGATGGGTAAAGCCCCGTCTTTAAAAGAGACTATTGCAACGTCATCCATTCCTGTTAAATCTGAGAGTATTGATATTGCCAATGCGTTATCAAAGCGTCATGAAAATCCAGAAGTTGAAGCTTTAAAGCAAGCGCTAAAGACAGAGACTCTTGCTTATCGCAGTCAATTGCTGCAACTGCAAAGAGAAATTGAACGCCAGAAAGAATTGACTCAAAAAGCTCAGCGACGACTTGATGCCCATGAAGTGACACTCGAAATGGCCGAAATTAAGCGCTTACATGAAGAAGAGATCTCAGCTTTACAGCAAGCTCTAATCGTAGAGAAGGACTTGAATCAAGAGTTAACCGATCAGCTAAAGCAATTAACTGTGACTACTTAATAATTTGGAATTAGCGCATAATTACGGGTTTTACCTGAGAGAATCTTAACCCTTGGATCCTTCGCGAACATTTAACCAGCTAGGAGGGATAGGTATTGAACCATTCCCTATCAGCGATCGTTTAGCCAGCGCACCTCGATTAAAACAGGTATCGGTCCTTCGTCTAGATCAATTACACCCGCTAATCTCAGGCAATAAATGGTTCAAATTAAAGTACAACCTTGAATCTGCCCAGCAGCAAGGGTTTAGCTCACTGATATCGTGTGGTGGCCCTCATTCTAATCATTTGCATGCATTAGCAGGAGCGGGAAAATTATTTGGCTTTAAAACCTACGCTCTGGTTCGAGGTTATTCTCACTTAGCGCTGACGCCCACGTTAGAGGATTGTCAGCGAATGGGGATGGAACTGATATTCGTCGATAAAAAAACCTATCAACTGCGCTATGATGATGCTTGGTGTGAGCAGCAAGGGGAAAAATATAACAGTTTTTGGATTCCCGAAGGTGGTAATAATGCCCTGGGTCGCCATGGCTGCACTGATGTGGCTGCAATGTGTGAAGGTTATGATGAAATTTGGTTGAGTATCGGCTCCGGTTGTACTTTTCTGGGGTTGGCTGCTGCTCTTGGGGAGCGCTTAGATTCTAATCCGCTGACGCTTAAAGGGATAATGGCCATCAAGGGAGGGCAGGAGTTAAAGACTAATTTGATACAGCAACTTAATGGTTGCGACCTTAAACTCGATATCGATTGTGATAAGCATCTTGGTGGTTTTGGCCGTTGTCCTGAGCAATTGGTTGAATTGATTCGTCACTATGATGATCATTGCTTGCCATTAGACCCTGTATATACCGCTAAGTTAGTGAGTGCTTTTGAATCTAGTTGGCTTAATGGTGAGTTGAATGAAAATAAGCGCTATCTGCTGATTCATAGTGGTGGGTTACAAGGGCGAAGAGGGGTCAAGGCACTGTCTGAAAGCTTGCCTTGAGGCCAGTTGTTCGGTGTGATTAAGACTTGTTGAACCTGTTGCCATTGATTATTGCTAGGTTGAAAAGATAAGCCAATTAACATTAGGCAATAAGGTTTGTTTTGCTGGAAATGATGATGGATTTGCTTTTCTATTTGTGAAAACTCAAGCAGTTTTGACGGGTCTTTGATTATTACCGGAGAAAGCCACAATCTTTTATCGGCAATTATCCAGCGAAGTGATGGGTTTTGATGCTGGGGTACTTGAGCTAACCGATTATCGTGGAACCATTGTTGCTCTTGAAAGAGTAAACCGCGCCAAATTGCGATCTGTTGAACTTCTTGAATGTTAAAACCTGGATACTTTGTCTGAAAACTTTGCTGCCCTAAAGGCGTATGTAATATGGGAAGTTGGTGGCTACAGGTTTTATTATATTTTATATCTAAGCGGTCGCTGCAGTTGGGTCCAAGCCAGAGCTGCTTGTGATATTGGTCGGTCCAGGTCATGTAAAACTTGCACGCCAACTCAATGTGGTAAATCTTGCCCTGTGTATCTCGGGTTAATATATCAAGCTCCCCAAGTGTCCTATTATCATCCTGGATTTGAAGGTTAAAGTGACTTTGTTCAAAGTTTGGGTGGAAGCTAAAGTAAAAAGTCCATAAAGCTTCAAAATAAGTGCCCAATAAGCGAGTATTTTGTCTTTCCAAATAATTGTCCAGTTCCAAGGGGGATTGGTCTAAGGATTTTAGCCAACTCCAATCAAGGGGGAAGTGACAAGATTGTTGGCCATGGGGGGCTGGATGAATAAATAGTGGACTTCCCCAAAGGCTCCAAGCCAAATCTCTAACAGCTTGATGTTTAAGGCTAAATACATCGCATTGGCTGATACTGGTGTGCATATCGAACAAGCCTTTATTGGACAATTATGGTATAAGTTGAATCAAAGAATGTTTTGGATCCATCGAAATGGAAGAGTTTCGTAATATTGGCATTATAGGCCGATTAGGTAGTAAAAAAGTAATTGAGACTGTACGCCGTTTAAAGCGCTACTTGGTTGAAGAAGGGTATCACGTAATCTTGCAAGACCGTATTGCCGAGGTTATGCCGGGTCACGGTATGCAGGTGAGCACTCAGAAATTACTGGGTGAAATCTGTGATTTGGTGATAGTGGTCGGCGGTGATGGCAGCTTGTTGGGTGCTGCTCGGGCATTAGCAAAGCACAATACGCCAGTACTCGGTATTAACCGAGGTCGTCTGGGGTTTTTAACCGATATCAGCCCTGATGAGGGGATGGAAGACGCGGTTCAGAAAGTCTTGGATGGTGAATACATTGAAGAACAGCGCTTCTTGCTGGATGCTGAAATCAAGCGTAATGGCGTGTCGATTGCCACCAGTGAAGCCCTCAATGACGTGGTATTACACCCAGGTAAATCCGCTCGAATGATTGCCTTTGATCTGTATGTTGAAGGTCAGTTTGTTCATCATCAACGTGCTGATGGTATGATCGTATCATCGCCTACGGGTTCTACGGCTTATGCTTTGTCGGGTGGTGGGCCCATTATGCACCCTAAGCTAGATGCGATTGTATTGGTGCCGATGTTCCCTCATACCTTATCCAGCCGCCCGATTGTGGTGGATGGTAATAGTGAGATTAAATTGGTGATTGGTGAAAGTAATGAAACCTATCCTACCGTCAGTTGTGATGGCCAAAAGCATTTGCCGTGTGCTCCTGGGGATGCGGTAACCATTCGCAAAAAACCCCATAAATTAAAGTTGATTCATCCAAAAGATCATAACTTTTACGAGATATGTCGAACTAAACTGGGTTGGGAAAGATCGGGTAACTAATGCAACAAGGTTACGATTTAATCGGTGATATTCATGGTTGTGGCGAAACCCTGATCTTGCTTTTAGAGCAGATGGGTTATCGTAAAATTAATGGGGTTTACCAGCATAAAAGCCGCAAGGTGGTTTTTCTGGGAGACATTATTGATCGTGGGCCGCATATACGTTTGGCGTGTGAAATTGTGCGCTCGATGGTTGATGCGGGCCATGCGCATATGATTATGGGGAATCATGAATATAATCTCGTAACCTATATGACCCCAGCTCCCGCGGGCGTAGAGCGACCTTACTTACGACCACATACCGAGCGTAATAGCTTTATTGTTGAGCAGACAGTTGAGCAATTTGCCAATCATAAACAAGACTTTAAAGACTATCTTGATTGGTTTACGGAATTGCCGTTATTTATGGAGTTTGACCATTTTAGGGTGGTTCATGCTTGCTGGGATCATGCGTTAATCAATGAATTCATTAGTCGTCATGGTGGTAATCAAATTCATAAGGATTTGTTATCGGAGTCGGTTAATCCGGAAAGCTTTTTATTCCAATTCCTAGATCGAATATTGCGAGGCACGTCATTGAAGCTGCCGGATAATCGCTCTATGACGGCGAAAGACGGTATGATTCGTCAATTCTTTCGAACCAAGTTTTGGTCAAGAAATCCACAAGTGTATAACGATGTGATTTTTCAGCCTGACCCATTGCCTGCAGATCTAACCCACGCACGGTTAACCCCAGAAGATAAAGAAAAGTTACTTTATTACTCTGAGAATGAGAAACCCCTTTTCTTCGGCCATTATTGGATGTCGGGAGTTCCTGCCGTTATTCGCTCTAATATTGCTTGTCTCGATTATAGTGCGGTTAAATACGGCCGCTTGGTCGCTTACCGAATGGATTCTGAGAGTCATTTAAATAATGGCAAATTTACCTGGGTACGGGTAGAAAAAACGGAACAATAACGATGAGTTCGATTTTAGTTTTTCAAGCTAACCCTGAAATCAATTTGAGTCCCATTACCGATCGCTTATGGCAGGCTAAGATTCCGCATCGCGTGGTAATGAATGATAATAGCCAAGACCTTTGGGTCGCTCGAATTGAAGATGCTGAGCAAGTAAAAATCTGGGTGCAAGAGTGGCAAGCAGGGCAGTTAACTGCTAAACCTGATCCAAAAGAACAATTGCCTTGGCAGTTAGAGGTGCAAAAAGCGCTGATATTCACTGCTCGCTTTCCTGTCACGATTATCATGTTAACCCTATTAACCCTAGTATTCATAATGCAGCAGCTAGGCATTGTTGTATTGGCTGACTGGTTGTTATCCGCAAACCTCTGGTCTGGCGAGAAGCTTGATTTTAGTAGCTTTTGGCAAAATGATTTTTATCGCTGGTGGTCACCAGCACTGATCCATTTGTCTTTTATGCATCTGCTCATGAATGGTTTTTGGTGGTGGGTTTTAGCCAAGGAAATAGAGGCCCATGATAGCCGTTTCATCTTAATATTTTTGGTTGCTAGTCTTTCTATCGGTGCTGCTTATGCTCAGTATTTAGCCGTAGGGCCTTATTTTGCAGGTTTTTCTGGCGTGACTTATGGTTTGATGGGCTGGGTATGGGGAAGGCAAACATTTAAGCAGGCCCGCTATCAACTACCAAGCTGGTTATTTCCATTTATGATGATTTCTATGGTGCTGATGATGTTTGTTGATGGCACTGTGACAGAATTGAAAATTGGCCATGAGTCTCATTTATCGGGTGCAATTTTAGGAGTCTTATTGGCTGCTATTTGGCCGCAGATTAAATCGGTTCATGTGCGTGAAGAACTTAAAGGTGATGAAAATGACGGTTGATGAATTAATCAAGGCGATGACGCCAGATATGTATTGTAATATGAAAAGTGCCTTAGAATTAAGTCGATGGCCTGATGGTCGCAAGTTGGATAGTGATCAAAAAGTATTATGTATGGAAGCGTTGATTCGCTATGAAGACATATCGGATATGCCTGCGGAGCAGCGTATCGGCTATATGGAGTCTGCATGTAAATCGACCAAAGATGATGATACGCAAACACTGACAATTAAATAGCGGTTAACAATTTATGCCAACGATATCGGGTCATCTGAATAAGATGGCAACTCAGCTGAAGGCTGAAGAGAGTCATCAAGTTCAGTACCAGCTTGTGCTGAATGATCAAAAAATTGACCTCAATCCACTGATTGGGCAATCGATCAAGATGAATTATGTCGGTGAGATTCATTGCAGTCATTGTGGGCGTAAAACTAATAAAAGTTTTAGTCAGGGTTATTGCTACCCTTGTTTTAAAAAGTTACCTCAGTGTGATTTGTGCATCATGAGTCCTGAAAAGTGCCATTATCATTTGGGTACTTGTCGAGATTCAAGTTGGGGTGATGATTTTTGCATGCAAGATCATTTTGTTTATCTGGCAAATTCTTCAGCCTTGAAGGTGGGTATTACCCGCGGGACTCAAATCCCTACTCGTTGGTGTGATCAGGGTGCGACTCAAGGCTTGCCCATTTTTAGAGTGCGCAATCGCTTACTTTCAGGCTTAGTAGAAACCTTGTTTAAGCAAAGCTTAGCGGATAAAACGAATTGGCGCGCTATGCTAAAAGGTGATGCCGATGCCATCGACTTGCTCACTATTCGAGATGAACTCTATCAGCAATACGCTGAAGGCCTGCAGCAGATTGAGTTAGAGCATGGACCTGGAGCCATTAGTCATTTGCCAGAAGCTGAAGTGGTTGAACTCAACTATCCTGTGCAGCAGTATCCGACTAAGGTATCAAGTTTGAACTTTGATAAAACCCCTGAGATAGAAGGCAAGTTGATGGGGATTAAAGGTCAGTATTTGCTTCTAGATTGTGGTGTGATTAACTTAAGAAAATTCACTTCTTATCACATTGATTTCACTTATTAAGCCGTCTTCACTTTAAATTAATAGCAAAAAAATAGACAGTCAAAACAAGGACTTGATTAATGCGCGACGCACAGCCAAAAAATATATACTTAAAAGATTATCAATCGCCACTTTTTTTGATAGATCAAACGCATTTACGCTTTGATTTGTTTGAAGATTATACTCAGGTAGATAGTCGATTGGTTATGCGTCGTAATCGTCAGCAGCACCCGGATGATAATAGTCCCTTGGTTCTCGTTGGGCAGCAATTAGAGTTGTTGGCTATAAAAGTTGATGGTCAGCTGCTGCTCGCAGGTGATTATTCGCTCGAAGGTGATAACTTAACCATATTTAAAGTCTCTCGTGATTTTGAGTTAGAAATCTCTTGCCGAATAGAGCCACAAAATAATACCGCTTTAGAGGGATTATATAAATCCAGTGGTATGTTTTGCACTCAGTGTGAAGCGGAAGGTTTCCGTCGCATTACTTATTATTTAGACCGCCCGGATGTGATGAGTATTTTCACTACAGAAGTGATTGCCGATAAATCCCAATACCCTATTTTATTGTCTAATGGTAATGCGGTAGCCAAAGCTGAATTAGAGGCTGGACGACACAGCATTACTTGGCATGATCCTCATAAGAAACCCTGTTATTTATTCGCCCTGGTCGCCGGCGATTTAATGGTGAAAGAGGGGCGCTTTACGACGATGAATGGTCGTGATGTTGAGCTTAAGATATTTGTTGAACCACAAAACATTGATAAAACAGATTACGCGATGGACGCCTTAAAGCGTTCTATGAAGTGGGATGAAGAGAAGTACGGTCGTGAATACGATCTGGATATCTTTATGATCGTTGCGGTTGATGATTTCAATATGGGAGCCATGGAGAATAAAGGTCTTAATATCTTTAACTCCTCTTGTGTTTTAGCAAACCCTCAAACGGCGACAGATGCGGCTTATCAGCGTATAGAGGCGATTGTGGCTCATGAATACTTCCATAACTGGTCGGGTAATCGGGTTACATGCCGTGATTGGTTTCAGTTGAGTTTAAAAGAAGGCTTTACGGTTTATCGTGATGCACAATTTTCCTCGGATATGAATTCAAAAACGGTTAAACGTATTGAAGACGCAGCGATTATGCGCACCGTCCAGTTTGCGGAAGATGCTGGGCCTATGGCTCACCCGGTGCAGCCGGATTCGTTTATTGAAATATCCAATTTCTACACAGTTACAATTTATGAAAAAGGCGCTGAAATAGTCGGCATGATTCATACATTGATGGGCGATGAGGGCTTTCGAAAAGGTTCAGATCTGTATTTTGATCGCCATGATGGGCAGGCAGTCACTATTAATGAGTTTGTGAGTGCTATGGAAGACGCAAATAGTATCTCTTTGACTCAGTTCAAGCGTTGGTATAAATCTGCTGGTACTCCAGTGGTGGATGTTGTCAGTCATTATGATGAGCAAGCACAGACTTACCGTTTGGATTTTAAGCAATCTAATGCTGAGCCGTTCTTAATTCCTATTGAGCTGGGCCTGATTGCCCAAGATGGAACACAGATTAGTGCGAGTCTAAGTGATCGTTCAGAAAACAAAGCTGATTGTTTTGACGGCAAAGTTTTTCAATTAACGGAAACACAGCAGAGTTTGATTTTTAAAGGCATCGATCAAGAACCTGTGCCTTCACTTCTGCGAAATTTCTCGGCTCCGATTAAATTGAATTATGCTTATAGCCGGGACCAATTGCTGTTTTTAATGCAATTCGATAACGATGGCTTTAATCGCTGGGATGCGGGTCAAAGTTTAGCATTGGATGTGATTTTTGAAGTCATGCAGCAGCAACAAGATAATGAGTCTGTGGTAGTTGATCAGCGTTTGATTGCCGCTTATCAAGGTTTATTACAGCAAGACGCTCTTGATTACGCCATGTTAGCCAAGATGCTGTTATTGCCAAGCGTCTCTTATATCGCTGAGACTCAAAGCAAAATCGATATTCATGCAATCAATAATGCTCGCAGCCAGGTGCAAGAAATATTAGCCGATGCGTTAGCCGATGATTTATTGAACTTGTATAACAAACTCAATACTCAGCCTCAGTATTTACCCGAGCCTGAGCAAATGGCGCAACGAGGGTTGAAAAATGCGGCGTTAGCCTATCTGTTGAAATCTACCGATGCTCAATATTGTCAAATTGCCGAACAGCAGTTTAAGCATAACGACAATATGACCGATAGCATGGCCGCGTTATCGAGTTTGGTAAATTCGAAATATTTAACTCAAGCCAATGGGGCACTGCAGGCGTTTTATCTGCAATGGAGTGCGGAGCCCTTAGTTGTCAACCAGTGGTTAGCGGTACAGGCGGGGTCGGCTGAATATGGCAATATTGATAACATCAATAAACTGTTGAAGCATGAGGCATTTGATGTAAAAAATCCTAATAAAGTGCGTTCGGTTATTGGAGCGTTTGCGGGTCAATCTTTGATCAATTTTCATGCGGTTGATGGTTCCGGGTATCAGTTATTAGCGGATCAAATTATTCTATTGAATGCTTTGAACCCACAAATTGCTTCCCGTTTGGTGGCTCCGTTAAGTAAGTGGCGCCGTTATGTTGATCATCAGGGGCAGCAAATGAAGAAACAATTGCAGCGTATTATGGCTCAAGAAGACTTATCAAAAGATGTTTATGAGGTCGTTAGCAAGAGTTTAGTTGCCGAGTAGGGCATTTTTTAAGCAAAAAACATTGATTTTTTTATTATAAGATTAATTAACTGGCTTAGGCGCATTGAGCCTAAGGCCAAGTTTCTTTATGCTAAGGGCATAGATAACCTACATAAGTGGGTTTAATTAGAGGTCGCAGAATGAAAAAGAATAATTGGGTCGCGGCTGGGGTATTGGCTTTGGCGACTTGTTGCCAAATGGCCAACGCAGCAGTATCTGTGCAACAAGCTGAAAAATTAAAAGGCGAGTTAACACCTTTGGGTGCTGAACGAGCGGGTAATGGCAAAGATATTCCACCATGGCGTGGCGGTTTAACGGTTCCTGCACTGAGTTATCAAAAAGCAGGTCAGCATCATCCGAATCCTTATCCTCAAGATAAGCCTCTGTTTGTAATTACTTCTGCGAACAAAGATCAATATAAAGCGCATTTAACCGACGGTCAGATAGCGTTATTTAATACCTATCCTGATACCTTCAAAATGCCAATCTATAAGACACGTCGTACAGCGGCGGCGCCTGAATGGATTTATGAGAATACTTATAAGAATGCGATCCGCTCTGAATTAAACGAAAACGGCGCGGGATTGCGTTATGCCTATGGCGGCGTTCCTTTTCCGATTGCTAAGAATGGCTTAGAAGCGATTTGGAATCACATTACTCGCTGGCGTGGTACTTTCTTCAGCCGCCGCTCTTCAGAAGTAGCGGTTCATAAAGATGGTGACTTCTCGTTAGTGACGGTTCAGCAGGATGTATTGTTCAACTTTTATAATCCTGATGCGACGATTGATGAATTAAATAATATTCTTTTTTATTATCTGTCATTCACCAAAGCGCCAGCTCGTCTAGCAGGTGGTGCGGTTCTGGTTCATGAAACGATTGATCAGGTAGAAGAAGCTCGTCAGGCTTGGGGTTATAACGCCGGCCAGCGTCGTGTACGCCGTGCACCTAACTTAGCTTATGATACGCCAATTGCTGCTGCCGATGGCCTTCGTTATGCCGATGATACCGATATGTATAACGGTGCTCCGGATCGTTATAATTGGAAACTAGTTGGCAAAAAAGAAATCTTTATTCCTTATAACAACTACGACTTGTCTAGTAATAACCTAACCTATAAAGAGATCTTAAAGCCGGGTCACTTAAATCCAGATTTTACGCGTTATGAAAAACACCGCGTCTGGGTTGTAGAAGCGAACTTAAAAGAAGGCGCACGTCACGTTTATCAAAAGCGTCGCTTCTTTATCGATGAAGATACTTGGGGCATTGCGGTCGCGGATCAATATGATAGTGCGGGTGAGCTATGGCGTGTCAGCATGGCGTATCTTAAGAATTATTATGAATTACCGGTGACTTGGACAACCTTAGATGTATTCCATGACATTAAGGCGCGTCGTTACCATGTACAGGGTTTGGATAATGAAGAGCGTGGAACAGTTGACTTTAGCCTTGATGTTCCAGGCAGTCAGTACTTTACACCTTCGGCATTGCGTCGCCGTGGTAAGCGCTAATTTGTTAAACCAATAACATTATGTAACACATGGACGTTAGGTAATTCCTTAAGGGTCGGCTAAACTGCGGCCCTTCAAAAAAATTATAAAAATGGAGTGTTTTATGAGATTCCACTCGATTCGAAATCGGATCGTTACGGCAGTCCCGCAACTAACATTAATCAAGTCAGCTTTATTTGCTCTCAGTTTAATGTTTACCACATTTTCACACGCTCAGTGGCAGGATCCACTAGAAACACCTGCGCTTTCAACTGACCGTGCCCATGAAAGTTTATTATTAGATATTACTCGTATAGCCAGTCGCCTTGTGGCGGTCGGTGCACATGGGCATATCGTATATTCTGACGATAGTGGTAAAAGCTGGCGCCAAGCTCGTACTCCTTCATCTGTAACTTTAACCGCTGTGTACTTTCCGAGTGCGACTATGGGTTGGGCAGTAGGTCATGATGGCCTTATCTTGCACAGCTCTGATGCTGGTGAGACTTGGGTAAAGCAATTTGATGGTTACCTAGCCAACCGTGCAATCGTAAAAGGGGCTCGTGCCAATAAAGAGCTGGCTATTGCCGATCTCGATAAAGCTAAAAATAGCGGTGATTTAACTTCGATTGATAATGCTGAAATGCATCTCGAAAATGCGACTTATGCATTGGAAGATGCTCAATATGATAAAAAAAGCGGCTCTACTAAGCCTTTCTTAGACGTTTGGTTTTATGATGCCAAGATTGGTTATGCTGTCGGTGCATATGGCATGGCATTCCATACCCGCGATGGTGGTAAAAGTTGGATTGATTGGTCATCTCATTTAGAAAATAGTGATCGTTTGCACATCAATGGCTTAACTATGGTTGGCCCTCGTTCTTTGATGCTCGTCGGCGAACAAGGTTTAATCTTACGTTCTGATGATATGGGCGCTAACTGGCGTGCATTACCTTCACCTTATGAAGGTTCTTATTTTGGCATTATGGCAAAAGCCGATAACGTATTAGTTTTTGGTTTGCGTGGCAATTTATACCATTCAGTTGATGGTGGTATTCAGTGGGAAAAGGTGTATACCAACTCTGAACAAACCTTAATGGCTGGTGTTGCCAAAACTGATAAAACTTCAGTATTAGTAGGTAATGGTGGTTCTGTTATCTTATTAAATCGTCGTTCTGAAGACCCTAAATCCATTATCTTACCAGGTCGTACTACCTCAGCATCAGTGGCACAAGCTCCTGATGGAAGCATAGTGATTGTCGGCGAAGCCGGCGTTGAACGCATCGATGTTAATGGTGCTGTGATTAATGAGTCAATCACTATGGCTGAGGGAGACTTTTAATTATGTCGAATACAACAAATCTTAAAAATATTAAAACTGAGCCAGAGCATTATATTATTACTCCGGAATCAGAGCCTTTTTTAGAGCGCGTCTTATTTGCTGCGCGACCTTTGGTTCTTGCTGTTTTAGCAATACTGACGGTTGTTTTTGCTTATGGTTTAACTCAAATTAGACTGGATTCTAGTATTGAAAAATACATTCCACTTAAACATGAGTTCATCAAAAACTATCTTGTTCATAAAGATGAACTGGGCAGTGGTCTTTCCAATATCAAAATATCGATAGAGAGCAAAGACGGTGATATTTTCACTAAAGATTATATGGCGACTCTACAGCGTATTAATGATGAAGTTTTCTTCATTAAAGGTGTAGACCGTTCGGCCATGAAATCTTTGTGGACGCCAAACGTACGTTGGACTGAAGTAACAGAAGAGGGCTTTCAAGGTGGTCCAGTTATTCCAGCCACTTATGATGGTTCTAAAGAAAGCTTAGATCAGTTGCGTCAAAATGTATTGAAGTCGGGCCAGGTTGGTCGTTTAGTGGCTAACAACTTTAGTTCAACAATCATTGATATTCCTTTAGTAGAAGTGGACCCGGATACTGGCGAGAAACTTGATTACAAAGAGCTATCGCAATCGATTGAAGAAAAAGTTCGTGATGCATTCACTAGCGACAAGATTGCTGTTTATGCGACTGGAACGCCTAAAAAGTTAGCGGATCTATTAAACGGTGTTGCTTCTATTGGTTTGTTCTTTATTGCCGCCATTTGTTTTACTGCGATATTATTATACCTGTATTCACGCTGTATTCGCGGTACGTTAATTCCAATCATCGCCTCTTTAATTGCAGTGGTTTGGCAGTTGGGCGCATTAGCCTTGATGGGCTTCACCATTGATTTATATTCCGTATTGGTACCTTTCTTAGTATTCGCCATTGGTATCAGTCATGGTGTACAGATCATTAGTGGTATTGCCATCGAGTCGGGTAAAGGTTCAAACAAGTTAATGGCATCGCGATTAGCTTTCCGCGGCCTATATGTTCCTGGCATGTTGGCTCTATTGAGTGATGGTCTTGGTTTCTTAACGCTACTATTTATTGAAATTGGTGTAATCCAAGAACTTGCGATCGCAGCAAGTGTGGGTGTCGCCATGATTATCGTCACTAACTTAGTATTAGTGCCATTAGTTATGTCTTATGTTGGTATCAGCCAATCTGGTATTCGTCATGCAGAAAATAATGAGAAAGCAGAACCAAAACTTTGGAAGGGTATTTCTAAAATAGCCAGCAAGAAAATTGCGCCATTTCCAATTATCATTGCTATCGTCTTGGCGGTTCTTGGGGTATACCAAAGCCAGTCGTTGAAGATTGGTGATCTAGATGCCGGTGCTCCTGAACTGCGTCCTGATTCGCGTTATAACTTAGATAATGCCTATATGGTTTCTAATTATTCGACCAGCTCTGACGTATTCCTAGTGATGGTAGAAACAGCAAAAGAGCAATGTAATAGCTACAAGGTGATGGATTCCATCGATCGCTTCATGTGGTATATGGAAAATGTTCCTGGTGTTCAATCCACCATCTCGATGGTGACGGTTTCTAAACTAGTAACAAAGGGTATGAACGAAGGTAACTTAAAGTGGTCTGCACTTTCTCGTAACCAGACGATTTTGAATACTTCAATTCAGCGTGCTCCTGCTAGCTTATTGAATCAAGACTGCTCAATGGCCCCTGTGATTGTGTATTTAAATGATCACAAAGCTGAGACGTTAGAGAATGCCGTTGCGGCCGTGAAAAAGTTCAAAGTGAAGTATGATGATGAAGTAGATGCAAAATACTTTGCTATGGATACTGCAGGTATTGAAGCTGCAATAGCGGCCGGTGAACTTACTGATGTGCCAGTACGCTTCCAACTAGCTTCTGGTAATGCAGGTATTGAAGCTGCGACTAACGAAGTGATTGGCGCCGCTCAAAATACCATGCTGATCTTTGTTTACGTCGTTGTATTTGCTTTATGTTTCGCAACCTTCCGCTCATTCCGTGCCGTGGCGTGTATTCTGCTTCCATTAGCGTTGACGTCGATTCTGTGTCAGGCATTAATGGCTTACCTAGGCATTGGTGTTAAGGTTGCAACGTTACCAGTAATCGCTCTTGGTGTAGGTATTGGTGTTGATTATGGTATTTATATTTATAACCGTTTAGAAGTTATGCTAATTGCAGGTAAGTCATTGCAAGAAGCTTTCTTCGAAACATTGAAGTCGACAGGTAAAGCTGTGAGCTTCACCGGTATTACGCTCGCCATTGGTGTTGGTACTTGGATTTTCTCACCGATTAAATTCCAGGCTGATATGGGGATCTTGTTAACCTTTATGTTCGTATGGAACATGTTAGGTGCATTGGTTCTACTACCTGCACTAGCGACCTTCATTCTTAAGCCTGAGCAGATCATTGCTCGTCATAAGAAGTTGCATGGTGATATAAGCCCAGCAGGCTAGTTTATTAGCGTTGGGTAATGAAAAGGCAGCTTCGGCTGCCTTTTTTTATGCCCTTCATTTATCTTCTATTACCTCTAACGGGAAGATATTGAGTTACACTAGGCGCTCTGTTTCTTTGTATTATATCGTCGAGTTGTTATGCGCATTCTTCACACTTCTGATTGGCATTTAGGCCAGTTTTTTATCAATAAAAGCCGATTAGCTGAGCATCAAAAATTCATTAAATGGCTATTGGAGCAGGTGAAAGAGAAAAATGTAGATGCACTGATTATCGCAGGAGATATTTTTGATACCGGCTCGCCTCCGAGTTACGCTCGTGAACTGTATAACCAGTTTGTCATTGGGATGAATCAGCTAGGCTGCCAATTGATTATTCTGGCTGGGAACCATGACTCAGTTTCAACATTAAACGAATCGAAAGAAATATTAGCGCAATTGAATACTCGGGTCATTGCAGCGGCTTCAGAGGATCTTGAAGAGCAGGTTATCGAGCTTAATAATAAGCAGGGAATCCCTGCGGCAATATTATGTGCTATTCCCTATTTACGCCCTCGGGATGTTGTAAAAAGTCAGCTTGACGAATCGGCTGAGAAGAAACAGCAGGCTCTAGGGCAAGCTATTAGTCAGCATTATCAAGGTGTATTCGAGTTGGCTAAAAAAAGGCGCTCAGCGCTAAAAAAATCAGTTCCTATTATTGCGACGGGACATCTAACTGCCATGGGGGTGAAAAGTTCAGACTCGGTACGTGATATTTATATTGGGAATCTAGAGGCTTTTCCTGCCAGTGATTTTCCTGCTGCAGATTATATTGCGCTTGGGCATATCCATCGCCCTCAAATTGTCGCCAAAAGTGAGCATATTCGTTATTGCGGCTCACCAATTCCATTAAGTTTTGATGAATTAGGCAGTGAGAAGCAAGTCCTGCTGGTTGATTTTGAAAATGGGGAATTATCAGCAATTACTCCACAGAGCATTCCTTTGTTTCAGCCAATGAAAGTTATTAAGGGAGATTTAGAAAGTATTGAGCAGCAATTACAAGCCTTGGAGAAACTAGAGCTAGGAGATAATAAGAAAGATACAGAACTGCCAACTTGGTTGTCGATAGAGGTAGAAACCCAAGACTACTTAAATGATTTGCAGCAAAGGATCCAGGTATTCACTGAGTCCATGAACGTTGAAGTTTTACAGCTTAGGCGAGCGAGAAAACAACAGCAGATTCGCATTGAAAGAGATGATAAAGAGGTTTTAGCTGAGTTGAGTCCTGAAGATGTATTTGACCGTCGATTAGCCAGTGAAAGTTTTATCAGTGATAGTGAACAGAAAAGGCTTAAACGTTTAAAAACGTCTTTCACACAGATAGTGGCAGAACTTGAAGCGGAGCTAGACGATGAAGATTAATAGCGTACGTTTCAAGAATATCAACTCACTGCAAGGGCAATGGAAAATTGATTTCAACCAAGCCCCTTTTATTGATAATGGGCTCTTTGCAATTACTGGTGCAACTGGGGCGGGTAAGACAACGATATTGGACTCGATTTGTCTGGCGCTATATCAGCAAACCCCACGACTGGGAGGGATCAACAAAAATACCAATGAGCTAATGACCCGAGGCACTGCTGACTGCCTAGCGGAGGTTGAATTTGAAGTTCAGGGTATCGGATACCGGGCCTTTTGGAGCCAGCGTCGCTCTCGTAATAAAGTAGATGGCAAGCTGCAAGACTCCGTAGTTGAGCTGGTGAGAATTGAAGATGGGAAAATATTAGCGTCTCAAGTAAAAAAGATGGCGG
Source organism: uncultured Oleispira sp. (assembly GCA_913019965.1). Taxonomy (GTDB): domain Bacteria; phylum Pseudomonadota; class Gammaproteobacteria; order Pseudomonadales; family Oceanobacteraceae; genus Oleispira. The sequence goes on along the minus strand of CAJVZR010000028.1, from coordinate 4,812 downwards.
CATTAGTCGAAGAATTGACCGGATTAGATTTTGCTCGTTTTACAAAGTCAATGATGTTATCTCAGGGGCAGTTTGCTGCTTTTTTAAATGCTGCGGCCAATGAGCGTGCGGAGTTATTAGAAGAACTTACGGGTACAGAAATTTATGGACTTATCTCTGAGCGCGTACATACAAAATATAGTCAAAGTAAGCAGGCCTTAGAGCAACTAATCGCTCGTTCTGAAGGGGCTGAGTTATTATCTGATGATGATATTAATGAGCTGGAAAATAAACAGCGACAGCTTTTGAGCGAATTGTCGAAAGAAGAGAATCAGCATAAGCAACTGATAGCCTTGAACTCATGGATGGCTGCCTTTGATAAAGGCCAAGAAAAAGTTAAGCAATTAGAATTGCAAGTTGAGCTCATTAATAACCAGCAGGATGAGCAAAGTAATAATCTTAATCGTTTGGCTTTAAGTGAGCCCGCTGAAAATTTGAGAGCAGGTTATCAGGTAAAGATTCAAGCGGAAGAGCAATTAGCAAGTAGTTTGCTTCAGTTGCAGCAATTTGAAAATGAGCGCCTTAAGTTCGAACAAGAAGTGGCTAAGATTAATCTTGTCGCTAATAAGGATGATCTCGAATTTAAACGGGTGGATAAGGAATATCAAACCTTAGAAAAATTAATCAATGACAAAGTTATTCCTCTTGATGCAGACATTCAGCATAAGCAGGCTATCTTGTTGAATGACCAGCAGCAGTACAGTTCAGTGCAGTTGCAAAGGCAAGCGTTAACAAACGAAATAAGCCAAGGTGAGCGCGACAAGCAACTCGCTTATGATCAATTAGAGCAGGCTCAACTGTACCTGAAAGACAATGGTAGTTTAGAGTTTATAGCGGACCAACTTCCTGTCTGGCAAGTTCAAATTGAACGTTTACAGCCAATAGAAACTAATTTAGTTCGTTTGCGAGAGGATGTTTCAGTCTGCAAGAAAAATTGTGATGAAAATAATCTCAGGATTGCTAATCAAGAACGTATCGTTGACGAAAAACAGAAACAGTTAGACGCGGTCCAAAGCAAGGTTTACCACATAGAGCAGGAAGTCGCGAAGCAGCTGTTTCCTCATACGGGTTATGATGAAACCTTACAGAAGTTGCGGGATGCGTATAAGGCACTTACCCAGCAAGCAAAAGATATTGAGTATTTGTTGTTGCAAGAAAGAAAGATAGTAGATTTAACCGAACAACGAAACAAGCTGCAAGAAAATGAAGAGTGTCCTTTATGTGGTTCATTGGACCATCCAAAGGTTGAGCAGTATCAAGGATTGAATATTTCTCAAACCGAACAGCGCCAGCAAGACGTCCGAGAGCAGTTACAAAATTTAGAGCAGCAAGCTAATCAATTAAAACAAGATGGCCAACAATTGCAGCTTCATCAAAATGAATTGTCAGCCCAGAATAATGTGTTGTTAGCCGAGCAGCAGAATCTTAATGTATTACAACAACAGAAGGTTGGGGATTTACAGCGACTCGATCAGAGTCAGCTGCAATATCAAAACGACGAGCAGGTATTATTAAAATTGCGCCAGGGCCTCACCAAACAGCTCTCTCAATACCGACTAGAATTACCCCAGTTAGCTGATCTTGACGCTTGGTTGAGTCACCAAAAATCTGCCTTGGATCGTTGGCAGTTACAAAAAGAGAATGAGCAGAAGCTGTTACAAAATATACAGCTGAATAGTGTTAAAACTGAGCAGTTAAAATCACAGTGCTCATTGCTTGATGAGAAGCTAACGGTGCTATCTTGTCAGAATAATGAAGGCAGTGAAGCACTGAATAAAATAAAAAAAGAGAGGGTGAAGCTATTTGCTGAAACCGATGTGAACCATGCTCGTGAATCGGCTAAGCGTCATTTACTTGAACTGTCTGATAAAGCGAAATTATCGACGGCTAGTGTTCATCAGGCTCAGAAAGATTTACAAAATATTTCAGGCCAACTGCAGCTTAGCCAAGAGAATTTGGCGCGCTTTAAAAGCTCGGCTGAAGAAAAGCAGACTATATGGGAAAGCATTCTTAGCGATAGTTGCTTTTTAACTGTTGATGAGTTTCTGGCTGCGTTAATGGAACCAGAACATAGAGCTGAGTTGATTGCATTAGAGCAGGGGATAAAGCAGCGTCTTACCCAGCAGTTAGCGTTATTAGAACAAGCTCGGATGGAGTTCGCGGCGTTAAAGCAGAGCGACTTGAGTTCACAACTTGCAGGGCGGTCAATCGTTCAAATAGAGCAAGCGTTAGAAGCAAGCCAGCAGCAACTTAAACTACTTTCTCAGCAGCAAGGGGAAGTCATTCACAGTCTTGAAAAAGATCAGCAAACTCGGGACCGACAACAAGAACTGTATAAAGCCATTGAGCAGGCGCGTTGTGATTATGATGATATTGCTTATCTTCATAGTTTAATTGGTTCACAGAAAGGGGATAAGTTCCGCCGTTTCGCTCAGGGGTTAACGCTAGATCATTTGGTCTATTTAGCAAACCGCCAATTAGATCGCCTCCATGGCCGTTATTTATTGCAGCGAAAGAAAACGGAGGCGCTTGAATTGCAAGTTCTGGATACTTGGCAAGGGGATAATGTTAGAGATACCAAGACCCTCTCTGGTGGCGAAGGCTTTTTAGTCAGCTTAGCATTAGCTTTGGCATTATCTGACTTGGTCAGTCATAAAACTCAAATTGAATCGCTCTTCTTAGATGAAGGCTTTGGTACCCTCGATAGTGAAACTCTGGATGTTGCGTTGGATGCCTTAGACAGCCTAAATGCTTCTGGAAAAATGATTGGTGTTATTAGCCACATCGAGGCGATGAAAGAGCGGATTCCAGTGCAAATAAAGGTTCAGAAAATGAGCGGCCTTGGAACCAGTCGATTATCCGATCAATTTAAATTTGTTGAAAAGGCGGCGCTTTAGCGACCAGCATCAGTGGTGGTCACTAAAGCGTTTGGCTATAGACTTAAAATAGTCACTGCCTTTGTGTGAAAAATGAACAGTTAGCCTCGACATTGATCGCCTAACTCTTTATAGTGCGCGCAAGTCTACGTACGCATACTCCCTAGGAATACACCCTTGATATCTACCGCAAATATTACAATGCAATTTGGCGCTGAGCCTTTGTTTGAAAACATCTCCGCTAAATTCGGTAATGGTCATCGCTATGGCCTGATTGGCGCCAATGGTTGCGGTAAATCGACCTTCATGAAGATTCTAAGCGGTGAGCTTGCGCCTACTTCTGGTAATGTATCCATTACTCCAGGAGATAAGCTAGGTACCTTGAGTCAGGACCAGTTTGCCTTCGAAGAATACAGTGTTATTGATGCCGTTATTATGGGCGACAAAGCATTGTGGGAAGTGAAGCAAGAGCGCGACCGTATGTATGCTTTGCCGCATATGTCCGAAGAAGATGGCATGACAGTGGCCAATCTGGAAGTTGAATTTGCTGAGATGGACGGTTATAGCGCCGAAAGTCGAGCAGGGGATATCTTGCTGGAAGCCGGTATTGCTGAAGAATATCACTTTGGTTTAATGGCTCAGGTTCCTCCAGGCTATAAAGTACGAGTTTTATTGGCTCAGGCTTTATTTTCTAATCCTGATATTTTGTTATTAGATGAACCAACCAACAACCTTGATATTTACACAATTAATTGGTTGTCGGAAGTATTGAATCAGCGTAAATGTACTATGGTGATCATTTCTCACGATCGTCACTTCTTGAATTCTGTATGTACTCACATGGCCGATATTGATTATGGTGAACTGCGTATTTATCCGGGTAACTATGAGTATTATCTAGAAGCGTCGGGTCTAATTCGTGAGCAATTACTTGCGGGTAATGAAAAGAAAGCCGCTGAAATTGAAGAGTTGCAAGCGTTTGTAAACCGTTTCTCAGCCAACGCCTCTAAAGCTAAATTGGCCAGTTCTCGTGCGAAGAAGATGGATAAGATCTCTTTGGATGAAGTAAAATCTTCTAGCCGTGTAACGCCGTCGATTAGTTTCAAACAAGATAAGAAGTTACACCGCCAAGCATTGGTATTGGAAGACTTAACCCACGGTTATGATGGTGAAACCTTATTCAAAGATGGCAATATGATCTTAGAAGGTGGCGCTAAGCTTGCGGTTATCGGTGAAAACGGCGTAGGTAAGACAACATTTTTACGCTGTTTAGTTGACGATTTAAAAGCGAATGGCGGTACCGTGAAGTGGTCTGAAAATGCGACCATCGGTTATTGCCCACAAGACAGTACTGAAGATTTTGATTGTGATCTTGATTTGTTCGAGTGGATGTCTCAGTGGCGTACCGCTAAACACGATGATCTTATGGTGCGTGGTTTATTAGGCCGTTTATTATTCGGCGCTGATGATATCGTTAAGAAAGCTCGAGTATGCTCGGGTGGTGAAAAGAACCGTCTATTATTTGGTAAGTTAATGATGACGGATCTTAACGTGCTGGTAATGGATGAGCCAACTAACCACTTGGATATGGAAGCAATCGAAGCTTTGAATGTGGCATTAGAAGCATTTGATGGCACATTGATTTTTGTAAGCCATGACCGCGAGTTTGTTTCTTCATTAGCGACCCGAGTTATTGAAATCAAAGACCAAGAAGTGATCGATTTCCAAGGCACTTATGATGAGTATTTAGCGAGCCAAGAAGCTGCTGAAAAAGGCGCTTAATATTCTATTTAAGCCAAGCAACTGGAAATAATTAAACAAAAAAAGGCGCTCTTATGAGCGCCTTTTTTGTGTGTACAGTTTTAATCTATTCTTGCTTCATCATTGCTTGCTGGGC
>CAJVZR010000027.1 GCA_913019965.1 uncultured Oleispira sp. | reverse complement strand
TCAAATAGATCATTCAAGACGGGCATTTTTTCGCCGTCCTTCATCGTTAAAAGCACCCGTTTCAACAACGGCTGTTGATAAAGATGAAGTTAGTAGTCTAGGACTGCTGCCTCAGCGTCCACCTTGGGCACTGAGTGAATCTTTATTCACCGATAAATGCACTCGTTGTAACGAGTGCATTTCTGTGTGTGAAGAAGAAATTATTATTAAAGCCGATGGCGGATTTCCTGAAATTGATTTTAATCGTGGTGAATGCACTTTTTGTAATGCCTGCGTAGATGCTTGCGAACCTGCAGCCCTTTTAAAACAGCCAGAAAACAAAGCATTTTATTTCGATATAAAAATTGACGATACCTGCCTCGCCAAACTGAAAACTCATTGCCAAAGCTGTAAAGATGTATGTGATACACGCGCAATCACTATGCCTTGGCCAAAAGATGTTTCCTTTGGCGCGATTCAAACACCTGAAATTCATATTGAAGATTGCACTAGCTGCGGCGCCTGTATTTCTACTTGCCCTTCTGAGTCAATCAGCATTAGCCCTATTACGTCAGCAAATACTTTAGCTAGCGATACAAAGAAAAGCGGAGCCCAATTATGAGAACCAATAAAATAGCTTTAGATGATGTTACTGAAGAAAGTCACATCAGTAGCTTTATTGTTCTTTGTAGAGCAGAAAAGCACCAAGCCGTTGAACAAGAATTACAACAGCAAGCCGATATCGAAGTGCACGGTAGTGATGAAAAAGGGAAATTTGTTGTCGTCACCGAAGCAAAACACCAAGGCATTATTATGGATCGCATCGATTTAATTACCGCCATCGACGGTGTAATTAATACATCTATGGTTTATCACCAAGTGGCCGCCATTGATGAACTAGACGATGAAATTGATCAAACCGATAGTGATCAACCGATCGAAAAAATATATCAACCACAAATGTGTGAAGCGCCGTCTGATGCAGACGCAACCACGCAGACTGTTCAATAGAAGCAGCCAAAAAAATTATTAAAGAATTAAAAAGATTAAAATTTAGACTCGGAGAAAGCATATGAAATTAACTCGCCGTGATGTCATTAAGGCCCAAGCTGCAGCGACTGCTGCGACAGTGGCCGGTATCAGCTTACCCGCTAGTGCCAGTAATATTATTACTTCTAGCAAGGCAAACAAACTTACTTGGTCAAAAGCACCGTGTCGTTTCTGTGGTACTGGTTGCGGAATCAGTGTTGCCACCAAAGACGGTAAAGTGGTGGCTACCCATGGTGATGAAAAAGCGCCAGTAAATAAGGGGCTTTCTTGTGTTAAGGGTTATTTCCTTTCCAAGATCATGTACGGAAAAGACCGTTTGACTACGCCTATGCTGCGTAAGAAAAATGGTCAGTATGATAAAGAAGGTGAATTCACTCCAGTTTCTTGGGATGAAGCTTTCGACATCATGGAAGTTAAGTTCAAGAAAGCCTTAAAAGAAAAAGGCCCAACGGGTATCGGCATGTTCGGTTCTGGTCAGTGGACAGTACAAGAAGGTTATGCTGCGGTTAAGTTAATGAAAGCCGGTTTCCTTTCTAATAACATCGATCCTAACGCTCGTCACTGCATGGCGTCTGCGGTTGGTGGTTTCATGCGTACTTTCGGTATCGATGAGCCAATGGGTTGTTACGATGATATGGAAGCGGCGGATGCTTTCGTACTTTGGGGCTCTAACATGGCCGAGATGCACCCTATTCTTTGGACTCGCATCGCCGATCGTCGTCTATCTAACCCACACGTTAAAGTGGCCGTGCTTTCTACTTACGAGCATCGCTCATTCGACCTTGCGGACATTCCAGCGATCTTCACGCCGCAAACCGATATGGTGCTATTGAACGCCATTGCTAACTACATTATTGAAAGTGGCAGTGTTAACCAAGACTTCATTAATAAGCACGTAAACTTCCGTGAAGGTGTGACTGACATTGGTTACGGTTTACGTCCGACTCACGAGCTGCAGAAGAAAGCGAAGAACCCTAACTCTGGAAAATCTACCCCGATTGATTTTGATGCGTTTGCTAAATTCGTTAAAACTTATACCTTCGAATATGCAGAAAAAATGTCTGGTGTTCCGGCTCGCACTATTGAGAAAATCGCTAAATTATACGCAGATCCTAAAACTAAAGTGATGTCACTTTGGACTATGGGAGCGAACCAACATACTCGTGGTGTTTGGACTAACAACTTGCTGTATAACATCCACTTATTAACCGGCAAAATCTCTCAGCCAGGTAATAGCCCCTTCTCACTAACGGGCCAACCATCCGCATGTGGTACGGCGCGTGAAGTGGGAACCTTCTCTCACCGCTTACCTGCCGACATGGTGGTAAAAAATCCTAAGCACAGAGCTTTATCTGAAAAGATTTGGAAATTACCTAAAGGTATTCTAAATCCTAAGCCAGGTGCTCACGCGGTGAAGCAGGTTCGTGATTTAAAAGACAGTAAGATTAATGCTTATTGGATTCAGGTGAATAACAACCTACAGGCTGGCCCAAACGTTAACGAAGAAATTCTTCCGGCTTACCGTAATCCAGATAACTTCATCGTTACTTCCGATGCTTACCCAACAGTGACTGCTGAAGCGTCTGATTTGATTCTTCCTTCAGCCATGTGGGTAGAGAAAGAAGGTGTATTTGGTAACGCCGAACGTCGTACACAATCTTGGTACCAGCTAGTTAACGCTCCAGGCGATGCCCGTTCTGACATGTGGCAGATCGTTGAGTTTTCTAAGCGCTTTACGACTGACGAAGTTTGGCCTGCGGAAGTGCTCGCGGCGAACCCTGAATATAAGGGTAAGTCTTTATACGAAGTGCTTTATAAGAATGGCAATGTGGATAAATTCCCGCTATCGCAAATTAGCCCTGATTATGAAAACCAAGAGTCGAAAGAGCACGGTTTCTATATTCAAAAAGGCTTATTTGAAGAATACGCAACCTTTGGTCGCGGTAAAGCACACGATCTTGCGCCTTACGAAACTTATCATAGTGAGCGTGGTTTACGCTGGCCTGTGGTTGATGGCAAAGAAACTAAGTGGCGCTTTAAAGAAGGCAGCGACCCATACGTTGAAAAAGGCAAAGGCTTCCAGTTCTACGGTAAGAAAGATGGCAAAGCGATCATCTTCGCCTTACCTTACGAAGCACCTCCAGAAGTGCCGGATGAAGAATTCGACATGTGGTTATGTACCGGTCGTGTATTAGAACATTGGCACACAGGTTCTATGACTCAACGTGTTCCTGAGTTGTTTAAAGCAGTGCCTGATGCCCTGTGTTATTTACACCCAGAAGATGCGAAGAAGCGTGGTTTACGTCGTGGTGATGCGGTTAAAGTTCAATCTCGTCGTGGTGAAATTATTACTCGCGTAGAAACTCGCGGCCGTAATAAGCCACCGGTTGGTTTGATCTTTGTACCTTTCTTTGATGCTCGTCAGTTGATCAACAAGGTAACTTTGGATGCGACGGATCCATTATCTAAACAGACGGATTTCAAAAAATGTGCAGTAAGAATCGAGAAGGTATAGGGAGAAAAATTATGAAAAATACTCTTTTAAATAAAGTCAGCACTGTTTGCATGACTGCTGCATTAGCCGTCTCTTCAATCGTACTGCCGTCTGTTGCCTCTGCTGCTGATGCGGTGATTGATGCAGAGCCACAAGTAGCAAGCATGCGTGGCACTGCACCACTAAATGCTGAATTGACTCCAAACCCTATGGAGAAGGTAGAAAACAACGACCTTAAACGTCAGCGTGACTACCCGCAGCAGCCTCCGACTATTCCACACGATATTAGTAAATATCAGTTGGATAAAAACTTTAACAAGTGCATGGACTGTCACTCACGTAAACTGGCCGATGAAGCGCAAGCTCCCGCGGTAAGTGTGACTCACTACATGAACCGCGATGGCGAGTTCTTAGGTGAAATGTCTCCTCGTCGTTACTTCTGTACTCAGTGTCACGTACACCAATTAGAAAGTAAGCCTATGGTTGAAAACGAATTCGTTGATGTTGACGAATTGATTAAGCAATCAAACCAGCGCGCTAAGAAGTAGGAGTTGGCATGAATAAAATCATTAATTTGTTGAAGCTGGGTTGGGCAATCTTGTCTAAGCCAGCGGTACACCTATCTTTGGGTTTCTTAACCATCAGCGGCTTTATCGCTGGGGTTATCTTCTGGGGTGGATTCAATACCGCCATGGAATTAACCAATACCGAAGAGTTCTGTACTAGCTGTCACGAGATGCGCGACAATCCTTTTATGGAATTGCAAACTACGATTCACTACAGCAATCGCTCTGGTGTTCGTGCTATTTGCTCTGACTGTCACGTACCTCACAACTGGACCGATAAAATTGCGCGTAAAATGCAGGCTTCTAAAGAAGTTTGGGGCAAGATCTTCGGCACCATTGATACCCGTGAGAAGTTTGAGAACCATCGCTTACAGCTAGCTCAAAATGAGTGGACGCGTTTGAAAGCGAACGATTCCCTAGAGTGTCGTAATTGTCACCAATTCGATTCCATGGACTTCACTCGCCAGAGTAAACGTGCAGCAGCACAACACTCAAGTGCACTGGCAAAAGGTGAGAAGACCTGTATCGACTGCCATAAGGGTATTGCTCACAAGCTGCCGAATATGGAAGGTGTACGTGAAGGTACTTCTCCACATTAGAGAGGCCTCACTAGAGAGTCCGCACGGACTCTTGATTTAAAGCAGTAAACAGTGAGATGCAGTCTTGCATCTCACTTCCCCCTAAGATCTAATGCCCTATATAATCTCTTTAATACCTATTTCTATTGTCATCTGTTAGCACCTCGCTAACATTAGGAGAACCATCATGGGTAACCATGCCAGCAAAGAATTCACCCCATTACGCATCGCCGTTTTAACTATTTCTGATACCCGCAACGATCAAACAGATACTTCGGGTAAGTACCTAGTAGAAGCGCTTCAAGATGCGGGACATCGCTATGAAGATAAGATCATCGTTAAAGACGACATCTATCAAATTCGTGCGATTACTTCCGCTTGGATCGCCAGCGATGAAGTGGACGTTATTTTATTAACCGGTGGTACAGGTTTTACTAGCCGTGATTCAACCCCAGAAGCGGTGATTCCCTTATTGGATAAAACCATTGAAGGTTTTGGTGAGCTATTCCGCCACCTTTCTTATGCTGATATTGGTACCTCTACGGTTCAATCTCGTGCACTTGCAGGCCTAGCCAACAATACCTTAGTTGTTTGCATGCCAGGCTCTACAGGCGCTTGTGACTTGGCTTGGAAAGGCATTTTGCTGGAGCAGTTAGATTCTCGTCACTCTCCTTGTAACTTTGTGCCTCACCTATCGGCTGACGCTCCTTGCTGTGATGGCAAGTAGTTGCATTAATCTTTAGAAAAAACTTAAAAGCGCCTCACCACGGAGTTCACGGAGGCGCTGCGCTACACGGAGGAAAGCAAGGACAAAGATTTAAAATAAAAGATAAAAACCAAACTTTTTATTTTTCTTTTCTCCGCTCTTCTAGCTTTTCCTTTCTTAGCCCTTCTCCGTGTAGCGCAGCGCCTTCGTGTTCTCCGTGGTGAACTTCTTTATCTTTCCGCTTAACCTGCTACCATCCACGCCTATTTACAATTTACCTAATTAGGTTTTCCAGTGGAATTCTATCTCGCGATCTTTCTTTTTGGCCTTTCGGCCGGCATTACCCCTGGGCCAAATAACATCATGCTCATGGCATCAGGTATGAATTTTGGCATCAAAAGCAGTATTCCCCATGTACTAGGGGTTTGTATTGGCTTTCCTCTGATGGTGATTCTGGTAGGTCTAGGCTTTAGCATCATCTTTGAGCTCTACCCCATTCTCCATGAGGTGATTAAGGTTCTAGGCCTAGTCTACCTATTGTATTTGTCTTGGTTAATTGCCAGCGCGAGCCCTGATAAGCTTGAGAATGAACGCTCCAAGCCTTTCAGCTTCTTTCAGGCGGCTCTCTTCCAGTGGGTAAACCCAAAAGCTTGGGTGATGGCCACCGGGGCTATCTCAGCCTTCACCACCTTAGCCGCCGATATTCATTGGCAGGTATTCACCATTGCAGGAATTTTCTTTTTCGCTGCGATTATCTCCAGCTCTAGCTGGTTGGTCTTTGGTAAAGGCATCAAACGGCTATTGCAAAGTAGCCAGCAGCAGAGGCTATTCAATATCTCCATGGCGCTTTTATTAGTCGCTTCGGTTTTACCGGTCGTCAAGCAGCTCTATTTACAATACCTTGCTTAGGCATGATTGCTAACGGCCAGCAAGAAAGCTGAAAATGCTCTAAAATAGTAATATCCCTGATGAACTGAGATATTCTATGTTTATTAGCGTTCTAGAGTTATTCAAGCTGGGCATAGGCCCTTCCAGCTCTCATACCGTAGGGCCTATGATGGCTGCGGCTCAGTTTATTCAAATGCTTGAAAGGATTCTCAAGCAAGACCCTGAACGATTTTCTCAAGCTCATACTCTACGTTGCATACTCACGGGCTCACTCGCTCATACAGGTCGTGGACATTCTACCGATAATGCCCTGTTATTAGGTTTACACGGTTACTCTCCGCAAGAAATTACGACCTTGGATATTGCCGAACTTATCAACCAACTTTGGCATACACAGTCATTGACTCTCAGAAGCCCTAATCAAAACTTATCCGTTAAATTCAATCCTCATAGCGATATCCTCTTCGATAAAAAACAAACACTCCTCGAACATCCCAACGGTATGATTTTTGAGGTTCTCGATAGCAATCACCAGCGCCTCCTCAGTGAAACCTATTTCTCTATTGGCGGAGGGTTTATCAATACGTTAGCGGAAATGAATCAACTCATTGCTCCGATTAAAATGTTGAATTCTTCCAGTTGTACTTTTCCTTTTGACGATGCCGCCTCGATGCTTACCATGGCCGAAGACAATCAGCTCAGCATTGCGCAAATGAAATTTCACAACGAGCAACAGTTTAGAACCGATGAAAGTTTAATACCCGGTTTAGATTCGATCTGGCAAGGAATGAAAAACTGCATTGAAAGTGGCTTAAAAAATGAAGGCATTCTTCCTGGGGGTCTAAAGGTTAAGCGTCGTGCAAAAAATTTATACCAGCAACTTAGCGCCAACCCTAAAGAAGCCCACCTACATGAATGGCTGTGTGCTTTCGCTATGGCCGTGAATGAAGAAAATGCTGCAGGGCATGCCGTCGTTACAGCCCCAACGAATGGCGCCGCCGGAGTAATACCTGCGGTGCTCTACTACTGTTTTAAATTTGAAAAAATAAGCCAAGTTCAAATTCATGAGTTTTTATTAACCGCCGCCGCGATTGGTGGAATCATTAAGCACAAGAGTTCAATTTCTGGGGCAGAAGTTGGCTGCCAAGGAGAAGTAGGCTCGGCATCGGCCATGGCCGCAGCAGGTTTATGTGCAATTAAAGGTGGCACTCCAGAGCAAGTAGAAAATGCGGCAGAGATAGCATTAGAGCATCATCTTGGTATGACTTGCGATCCGGTAAAAGGCCTCGTACAGGTTCCTTGTATAGAACGTAATGGTTTTGGTGCCTTAAAAGCGTATACCGCAGCCTCGTTAGCATTGCGAGGCAGCGGCCAACATATTATGTCGTTAGATAATTGCATTGAAGCGATGAAACAAACGGGGATGGAAATGTCGGTGAAGTTTAAAGAAACTTCATTAGGAGGATTAGCCGTCAATTATACGGAGTGCTAACGTTACTGGCTCGCGAGTACAATCAATATCTTGAGGATCTCATACTAGGCACATTTGTTATTAAGATTTCTCTAAACTCAAGCCAAGCCATCGGTTTATTTAAGTAATAGCCTTGAACATATTGGCAATCAAGATTTTGCAGATAGTCTAACTGATGCTTGGTCTCAACACCTTCCGCTATAATCGATAATTCATAAAGGTTGGCCAGAGAGGAAATAATATCGACCATGGATCTTTTTTTCTCACTCCCCGATTCGATATCATTAACAAAAGAGCGATCTATTTTCAAAGTACTCACAGGGTAGCGTGTTAATTGACTAAATGCAGTATACCCTGTGCCAAAATCATCTAACGAAAGGGTAATACCTGTTTCCTTAATTTTCTCTAATGTTATAACGCTTTTATCAAGATCACCGACCAAGCTTGTTTCCGTAATTTCTAATTCAATCTGTTTCGCTTGAATATTGTATTCATCTAAAAGTGCATTTAGTTTCATAACAAAATTCTTATTTAGTAGCTCTTTCGCAGAGATATTAATACAGAAGAATAATTCATCAATATCAAATTCTTCTCTCATTTCTACTATTTGCTGAAAGGTAGATTCTATAACCCAGAAATCAATATCAAAAATCAATCCACAACGCTCAGCTACTGGGATGAACTTTTCAGGGCCATACTCACACAAGGGACCAGAATTACAGCGGATCAGTACTTCAACTCCGGCAATTTCAAGGGAGTTACTATGATAGATGGGCATATAATTAAGATAAAATAATTTCTCGGCTATCGCATTTTGAAGTGCTGTTTCAATGGTCGAGTATTCAGCAATTTTTTCAGCGATTACCTCATTGAAAAATTGATAACGCTTTTTACCATCAACTTTAGCTTTATACATAGCCGCATCGGCATTTTTCATTAATACATCTGCAGTTGAACCATCCTTCCCTGCAATAGCAATACCGATACTCGCATTAACGTTTAGCTTAAATGTATTAATGCTATAAGGTTCTTCAAGCTTATTTAACAGACGATTAACGACCAGTTCAATATCGTGAGCCGTATTCGTATTTGACAAGACTAGGCCAAATTCATCTCCGGCTAGCCGAGCCACACTGGGCGCTTTAGAGATAGAAAATAACATGTCCTCAGGGCGAATAGATAATTGCATGCGTTTACTCGCTTGTTGCAATAAAATATCACCGATATCATGACCATAATTATCATTTATCTGTTTAAAATTGTCTAAATCGATATAGAGCAGTGCTAATATTTTATTATGCTTTATCGCCCCCGGTATCTCACTATCTAAACGCAGGTTAAAGCTGCGTCTATTTAACAAACCAGTTAGGTAATCTTCCATGGCTTCTTTTTCTAAACTGGATTTTTGCTGATTAACCAGCGACGCAAAACTAGCGTTAAAGAAAATGCTTAACCCCAGACCAAGTGATAAACGAGCAATGGTTATTTGATCTAAGGAATTGAACAATGCCAGCATGCAAATGGTGCCAGCACAGCAACTCATCCAAAGGGCATACTTATAACTGAAAGAATAAAAGTAAGCAGATAAAAGTGGAAATACAAACAAAGCACCACGTATCCCAAGATAATAGCAAGTGACGATCAAAGCTAGAGATATGGATAAAATGAACAGCTGAAGTACAAAGTCATTCTCTCTATCTCTATAAACTGTATATATAGAGCAGGTCAATATAATCCCAGAAAGCATTAGCAGAATACCAATGACAGCCACTTCTCGAAAAATATGGTGCAGTGCGTACAGAACTATTGGGACAAGTGCGGCGAAATGGATAACTAGCGCAATAGGCTTGGAGAAACCAATTCTAACAATTATTCATGACTCTCTTATGTTTCACAGAGATACCTAATTCTTATTAATCTTATTGTTCAGTCTAGTCGTACAAGTCTATTCAAACAAATTGATCTAGGAGGTTCTATAGCGCCTATAAGGAGTTATAAGAGGCTTAGCTTATTAATAAAATGGGTATATGCAATGGCACATATTTTACTAATAAAGTGTGATTTAGCAGGTAAAGAAAGGGGTCATCATTGAGTAAAAGGACGACAGATGAATAGAAATAGCATCACGATTAAATCTATTCAGCTGCCGATATGTCATATTTCGCAGAGTTAATCCGCTTTATGTTCACGAGCAAGATAATCGTGAGATTGCATTTCTAACATACGTGAGGTCGTACGCTGGAAAGGAAACTCCAAACTACCACCACTGTATATTTCATGAATCGGTGCATCCGCTGACATAATCACTTTTACACCACGGTCATAAAACTCATCGATCAAGTTAATAAAACGGCGGCCTAGGTCATCATTCTTAACCCCCATCACAGGGACATTAGAAATTAAGATAGCGTGATAGAGCTTACCCATTTCAATATAATCATTTTGTGAACGCGGGCCATCACACAAACCTTCAAACTCAAACCAAGCTACATCATCACAAATGGCTTTAGCAGGAATGTTGCGCCCTAAGATATCGATGTTGACGTTCAATTCGACATGCTTCGCATCAGGGATAAGACTATCAAAACTTTTCTGCAAGCTTGATTCGGCGGTATCATCTAATGGGAAGTGATATAGCTCTGCTTGCTCCAATGTACGTAAACGATAATCCACGCCGCTATCAACGTTCACCACATCGGTGTATTTATTCAGCAATTTAATAGCTGGCAGGAAGCGATCACGCTGCAAGCCATCTTTGTATAAGCCATCAGGGACGATGTTTGACGTGGAAACTAACGTTACCCCACGAGCAAATAACTCTTCCATTAAGCCACCTAAGATCATCGCATCACCGATATCGGATACAAAGAACTCATCAAAACAGATGACAACGGCTTCTTTAGATATTTGTTCGGCAATTGCAGTTAGTGGGTTTTTAGTCCCCTCTAACTTTGTCAGGTCATTATGGACACGCTGCATGAAGCGGTGGAAGTGCGTACGCATCTTACGCTCAAACGGCAAAGCGTCATAAAA
The DNA here is from genome assembly GCA_913019965.1 of uncultured Oleispira sp. Taxonomy (GTDB): domain Bacteria; phylum Pseudomonadota; class Gammaproteobacteria; order Pseudomonadales; family Oceanobacteraceae; genus Oleispira. The sequence goes on along the minus strand of CAJVZR010000027.1, from coordinate 40,983 downwards.
GTTATCAACAAGATAAGTTTTACCACGACCTACTCCACCCCAGAAGTACAAGCCTTGAATCGGGGCTTTCTGCTTTTTAGCAAACATTTTGCTAAACGAGCCTTTCTTCTTGGACTTTTCATAGTCCGCAACCAATTCATCATAAACGCGCTGCAGATGCTTTACGGCTTTTTCTTGGTCAGCATCATAAGAAAAATCGTCACGTTTTAAATCTTCTTGGTAGAGCTCTATGGGCGTAGACACTGGGATATCCTCATTACATACCGGCAAACTCGCCGGTGACCTGTTCTATTGGGGCGCAATCTACCTTATTTAGCGTTATTTTTACAGTGTAGAAACCTTCTGCCAGTGCTAATAGCCCATAAACCGTAGCCAAATAATCACCTTGCCCGAGTTATTCATAGCACTTTTTCCCTAGAGGCAAGCCTTAGCATTAGGCAATTAACGCCTTATTACATTTATTGCAGGCTCTATCGTTGATGCTATTATGGTCAGCAGCTACCCTTTAACACTTTCGCACTAGGAACTTAAACTTATGCCATGGCTTGCCCTTTTCAGCCTATGTATTGCCATATTCAGCGCCAATAGCAAAGCTCAAGAACACTCCATAGAACAGCTGCTCAATATAGAAATAGCCGCCTATCAGGTATCCAGTGCTTTTTCTGCCTATGTTTTATTTACCGGCCTTCCACAGTATAGCCAAAAGCTTGAAAATATCGTCGAAACGACCCGCCCACTATTAACGGATGCACAGTCGACTTACCCTGACATTGTTGATAAATTCCAACAATCTTTAAGCTTCATAGAGGATAAGAAGGCGCTGGTATTCAGTCCCGATGACCACCGCCTAATCATAGGTTTTGCGACCTATCAAAATCCGTTATACCAACAGCTTGAAGAGGTTAAGCAGTCAACATCTCAGCAGAAAAATACGGATGTACTACCTCCTGCTCTAGCAGAATTTTTAATCACTCGCATAAGTTTTGAAAGGGCATTAGCTCAATACATCGCTTTATCAGCGAGTTCCGCGGGTTTCGTCGTCAGTGATATCAGCATTGAAGAAAACGTGAACACATTTTCGTCCCGTCTCGAAAAGATTACTAGGCAAGATGCCAATGTGAAGCGCTTGAAAATGAAATGGAAATTTATCAAAACAAATATGCTAAAGAATCCTGGGGAGACGTCTCCTTTTATCACCATGCGCACCGCTAAGGATATTCGAAAGATTCTTCAACAGATTTATCAAGGCGCTGTTGTCGCAAACGGTGGGCTTTAGCACTTACCACAGTGACCTTTATCACTATGATTCTGCTCATAATCCATTAGATTGCCCTGTGCATCCAAACGCATCTTACAACAGCCCTCAAACATAGCCCGTAATTCTCTACGGGCTTTCTGTACTCGAGACTTCAGCGTCGGATAACTAATCCCCTGGCTTTGGGCATAAGCTTTTTGCGATTCATTATTGAGATCGATAGCCGTGAGTAAGTCTGAGCTTTGTCGATCTAGCGCTTGTATAAAAGGCGCGATACAGTGAGAGAGTTCGTTCTTTACATCATTCCCACTCGGATTCTCCCCCTCTACTTCGCTACTCGCTTCCCCTTCCATTTGCAGGCTTTGTTTAAAATCATTGATACGACCATTACGACGATAAAAATCAATAATCGTATGATTGGCAATTTGAAATAACCAGGACTTGATACTTTCATCCGCCCGTAGCTTGGCTAAGCTTTGATAGGTTTTCAGCAGGATCTCCTGCAACAGATCATCAACATCTGCGACATTAGAAACTTTAGAATATAAAAATGCTTTTAAGCTGGTTCGGTATTCGGCCCAAATTTTCTCTAGATTCATAGCAGTTCGAGTCTTTACTCTGGAAAGTGAAAATCACCTAGTACAAGTCATCATACTAGGCGCATAATCCTTTAGTTTTCAACCGTGTTGACATTAACAACAGGTTTTAGAAATTGATTCCTTGTCACAGCAATCATTATGCTTAGGCTCACATGCCTTTTCGCTACAGCAGTCAGTAGAGCAATTCGAGCAGCCATCTCCACAGCAGCTTTGCTCACAACAGGGATCAGTACGAGTATCACAACATTTTGATAATTCTTGCTTCGTCATATTTTTCTCACTTTCTATCAGTTATTAGCGTATTACAGCTATAAGACGGAGTCGTTTGAAAAAAGACGAAAGTTTTTAAGAATTATTAGCCAAAGACGCTCATTAATTCTAATTCTCCCGTCATAATACCGCGCAATACAAAGTAAGCTAACAGTCCAGCGGGTCCAAACATCAAAGTCAGAATCAGACAAGGGAGTAACAATAGCTGGTGAATATCATAACGCGCTGCATCAGCGACAATGAAAGCACCTACCGCGAGATCAAACGCTAAATAATGCACCCAACCAGCCAATACAGCTCGTGGGGATTTGAACAGATTCATTACCCCTTTTAACGACCAGAAATTACCTCTTAATTTTTGCCCTGGTTCATCAAGGTGTTTACCTAAAAATATTAAATAGGTATAGAGTGCGCATAATAATAAAACGACAATTCCCATCGTGATAGGCAAGGTGAATTGCCAACCTGGAAATACCGCTAATAGAATCCAACCGATTAAGGTAAAGCGCGAGGCGATTTTAAAAATTAGCGATAGCTTTTGCATTGCCAGTCCTTCTTTTCACAATAGTTTTATATTAATTGTTATATTTTCAGCGCAATGGATAATAACCAAAAGCGTATTCCTATGGCCAGCACGGTATAAACCGATAGCTCAGTCGCACTAAAACACCAGAAATTATTAAATATCCCCTAGCTATAACTTTTTTAAATCGTCTAAAAATGTCTCTCTTAAATCGACCAAGCGGCCATGAAAGAAGTGACTCGCGTCTTCAAAAATATGAAAGTGTGGCTGCGGAGTTAACAAATCGACCCAGTGCTCAACCTCATCAAAAGGCACCACTTCATCGGCATCCCCCATATAAACATGGCTTTCGAATTCAAAGGGTAACGTTGATGGCGCTTCGAAATGATGAACCGCTGGGGCAATCAGGAACATTCCAGCAACCTTTTCTGCATGCTGGCAAGAATATAAGCACGCCACCCCAGCCCCAAAAGAGAAGCCCGCTAAGAAAACTTTCTGCCAACCTAATTCATTCAACGCATAATCAACGACGGTGGCAAGATCATCTTGCTCTCCCTTGCCGTGATCATGTTCACCTTGACTATGACCGACACCGCGGAAGTTAAAACGAATCGTCTCTAACCCACTGACCTTCATACCTGCCAAGGAATCAAATTCAATTTTAGAAGCCCCACGAACTAAGGTCGTCACGACCTTGTTATCCATGGTTCCGGAATACAAAGGGTGAGGATGACACATAATGAATCCATACGATGCGCTAGATGAATCCGTATCCGATGCTATCTGCTGACCTAAACGAATATCTAACTCGCCGGCAGGCCCAGGGATGCTGAGTGCTTTTTCAGACCAAGACTTAACTGACATTTATTTAACCTTCTTTATGACCATACTGTTGAGCTTCCCATAGAGGGCAAATGGTAGAGGCAATTGATCAAACTTTCTACATAGCCTTATACCTAAACGTTATTAGAATCATCTTCTTATATGCCTCAGCTCTTGGTATAGTAACGCTATCTGGGGAAAGTCTCTTAATTTATGCTTTAAAGCCGACTTAAGATGCGCCCTATTATCACTTTTTCGTTCAACAACTCCGAAAGCGATTATGACTGAGTATAACCTGACTCACCTAAAACAATTGGAAGCCGAGAGCCTCCATATCATCCGCGAAGTAGCCGCCGAATTTGATAATCCGGTAATGCTTTACTCTGTGGGTAAAGATTCCGCGGTAATGCTGCATTTAGCGCAAAAAGCGTTTTTCCCTGGCAAGCCTCCTTTTCCATTGATGCACGTCGATACCTTGTGGAAATTCAAGGAAATGATCGAATTCCGTGATCAAATGGCTAAGAAAGTGGGCATGGACTTATTGGTTCATACCAACCCAGATGGCATCGCTGATAACGTAGGACCTTTTACACACGGTTCTTCGAAGCATACCGACATCATGAAAACAGCGGCTCTTAAGCAAGCCCTAGACAAGTACGGCTTTGACGCTGCATTTGGTGGCGCTCGTCGTGATGAAGAAAAATCTCGTGCAAAAGAACGTGTTTATTCGTTCCGTGACGAAAACCACCGTTGGGACCCTAAGAATCAGCGTCCTGAACTGTGGAATATTTATAACGGTAAAGTAAACAAGGGCGAAAGCATCCGTGTTTTCCCATTGTCTAACTGGACCGAGCTCGACATCTGGCAGTACATTTTCTTGGAAGGCATCGACATTCCAAGCTTGTACCTAGCGAAAGAACGCCCAGTTGTTGATCGTGATGGCATGCTAATCATGGTAGATGATGAGCGTATGCCGTTAGAAGAAGGCGAAACTCCAGAAATGAAGATGGTTCGCTTCCGTACTCTTGGCTGTTATCCATTAACCGGCGCCGTGGAATCCACTGCAAATACATTACCTGAAATTATTCAGGAAATGCTGCTAACCACAACGTCTGAGCGTCAGGGCCGTGCAATTGACCACGACTCTTCCGCCTCTATGGAAAAGAAAAAGCAAGAGGGTTACTTCTAATGTCACACCAATCAAATTTGATTGCTGAAGATATCCTTGGCTATCTAAAGCAGCACGAAAATAAGCAAATGTTGCGCTTTCTTACTTGCGGCAACGTAGATGACGGTAAATCGACCTTGATCGGCCGCCTTCTTTACGATTCAAAAATGATCTTTGAAGATCAGCTAGCGTCCATCGAAAACGACTCGGCTAAATCTGGTACTCAAGGCGACAAGATCGACCTTGCGTTATTGGTAGATGGTCTAGCCGCTGAACGCGAGCAAGGCATCACCATTGACGTAGCTTACCGTTATTTCTCTACCGAGAAGCGTAAGTTCATCATCGCTGATACTCCAGGACACGAACAATATACTCGCAACATGGCCACCGGTGCTTCTACCTGTGACCTAGCGATTATCTTGATCGATGCGCGTTATGGCGTACAGACGCAGACTAAGCGTCACTCGTACATTGCGTCTCTACAGGGCATTAAGCACGTTGTTGTTGCGATCAACAAAATGGACTTAATGGACTTTAGTGAAGAGCGTTACAACGAAATCAAAGAAGATTATTTAGAGTTCTCTAAGAACCTAAACATTCCTGATATTCAGTGTGTTCCTCTGTCTGCATTAGACGGCGATAACATCGTGAACCGCTCTGAGCGCTCACCTTGGTATACCGGCAAGACCTTGATGGAAATTTTGAACACGGTAGAAGTATCTGAAGATAAGAATCTTGAGAACTTCCGCTTCCCTGTTCAATACGTTAACCGTCCGAACCTCGACTTCCGTGGATTCTGTGGCACAGTTGCTTCTGGTAAAGTTCGCCCAGGCGACAGCGTAATGGCCTTGCCATCACGCAAGACTAGCACCGTCGACAAGATCGTTACCTTTGATGGCGACCTAGACGAAGCGTTCAATGGCCAAGCCGTTACCATCACCTTAAAAGACGAGATCGACGTATCTCGTGGTGATATGTTGGTTCACATCGACGACCTTCCAACCGTTGCTAGCAAAGTAAACGCTGACATCGTATGGATGGCAGAATCTGAGCTAGTTGCGGGTAAGCAGTTCGACATTAAGTTCTCGTCTTCTTTAACTCAAGGTGCTGTAAGTAAAATTCACCACCGTGTAGACGTAAACACGATGGAACAGCACGCCGCTGAACAGGTTAATTTGAACGAGATCGCATTATGTGAGTTAACACTTACTAAGCCGATGTCGTTTGATTCTTATAAGAACAACCGTGCGACAGGTGCTTTCATCATCGTTGACCGCTTAACCAACGTAACCGTTGGCGCGGGTATGGTTGTAGGCGAAGCACAAGATAGCGAAGGCGATGCAACAGCAGTTTCTGCGGAAGATAAAGCTAAGCGTTTTGGTCAGCAACCTGCGATCATCGCGATCAACGGCAGTAACCCAGAAGTAACCGCACAAGCACTTGACCGTCGTTTATTCGAAATGGGTAAAGTAGCGGCTATCGCAACTAACGAACAAGCTTCAGTATTGTTAAATGCTGGTTTGATCGCATTAGTAGCCGGTGGTGCAGACGATGCAACCATCAGCCTAGCCGCTGATGAAGACAGCCTCGATAACATGATTGCTAATCTGCAAGAGAAAGGCATCGTTTAATAACGACTCGCTTCCTCTCTTAATAAAAAGCACGTCCTTAGCAATAAGTGGCGTGCTTTTTTTTGCTCCAAATCTAACTGTTACATTAACAATGATGACAAATCAGAAAAACGTCGTATTATTAACTCTTTCAACAATAATTATTGATTAGCCATCTATGTCTATTCCAGTTGTTAGGCCTTTTATAACACTCTCTGTAAAGCCCATATTATTGGCACTCTTCGCTCTTACTTTAACTGCTTGCGGAGCAGGTGACAGCACTGAGACTGAACCTACACCACCAAATACTAACGTACCTGATCCGACACCTGATCCGACACCTGATCCGACACCTGATCCGACACCTGATCCGACACCTGATCCGACACCTGATCCGACTCCTGATCCGACTCCTGATCCGACTCCTGATCCGACTCCTGATCCGACTCCTGATCCGACTCCTGATCCAGAGCCTGAAACGCTTATTTGGGATGAAACAAAGCTCGATCAAGTCAAATGGGGCTGAGAACACCCCTCATAAGTGAAGTATTAGTTATTAAGGAATAGACAATGAACCCGATAAATCAATGCATAGTATTGGCAGTGGCACTAATTTCAAGTTCAGCCAATAGTGAAGAGCTAGTCATCTTTCAATCTGGCCAAGTAGCAAAAGCTGCTGATATCAATGCTAATTTTCAATCACTCGTTAACGCACACACTCCGACTAAATATAATATTTTAAGCAACGGTATAATCATTGGTTTTACTAATTACCAACAAGATGGGCCAAATCAAATCTACCCAACCCAGCTTCACAACCGAGACGTCTCTTTAGGTTATTTAGGCAAAGACGGGCGCATACGGAATTACAGCAGCGTTTACTTTAAATCGGATAACTGCACTGGCCAAGGCTACTTAAAAATTTCAGATGACGATCATTACGATATTGATAAGTTTACTTTCCCAAGTACTAAACTGCACTTAAGTGACTATAACGACAACCTCTATTATATTGACGGTTATAACCAAGCCTACGAATTTGATGCTGGCTCAGAATTCAGCCGTTCCTCTACAGGGCGTAGTCGAAATTGCCGAGCAGTCACATCTTATAACCACGGCTACTTTGTTCCATGGCAAGCGAATGATACCAATGTAACAGGTATTTCAAGCTACCCATTTGCCACACCGATTAGCTTAGAAGGCCATACCGAGATTCAAATTATTCAGCAATAACGTAACTCCTGATTCTATTAGCTAACTTATTGAATCAGCTAACAAAAAAAAGCTTGACCCTTTCGAGATAGGTGGCATAATACGCGCCACTTGAGAGGCTAAGGCCAACAAGTATAGCTATGTAGCTCAGCTGGTTAGAGCACAGCATTCATAATGCTGGGGTCGGCGGTTCAAGTCCGCCCATAGCTACCAGATTCTAAAAGACCTGCACGGTTAGCGAGAGCTAACTATGCGGGTTTTTTATTGTTTAAAATATTATTGATAAGGATATCTTTTTGAGCATATTTAACAGTTGCCATGAATCTTGGCTTAAAACCAAAGATCAAGCTGAAGGATACAGCCGCGACCAACTCAGATCATGGTTGATGAAAGAAGGATATCTACCGGAACCAGCTTTATTACCCCCATGCTTTAAAAGCAATGAACTGAAAATAGACAAGACATACAACACCAAAATCCCAGGCAATGCTAGCGACCTTGCTACTATATCGCTACCCAAATCAGAACTTGCAACTAGAACCTATGCAGTAATTCATCCAAGAAAATATGAGTATTTGGTATTCCTAATTTGTAGAAATTGGGAAGTAATTAGAGAGATACTCTTTCATGAAGACAATTCAATATACTCATATAGCTTTCCCATACCAATCACCTCCGGTAATAGCCCGTCATCAGACTCGCATGACAAAAGGCCAGATCATTTCATATACGACTGGACAAAGATGGCCGAAGAAGATCTGGTAATTGAGGCTCAAAAATATGCATACGTTGCAAAAACCGATATTAGCAATTTTTACCCATCTATCTATACTCACTCAATTCAGTGGGCTTTTAAAGATGCTGCGAATCAAGAAGATATCGGCGGACTAATAGACGAAGCCGTAAGGCTTGGGCAAACTAAAAGATCAAACAGCCTGCCTATAGGCCCCTCAACATCTGACATAATTGCCGAAATAATTTTAAGCAGTATAGATATCCAATCTTCAAAAGATATCAAATCTCGCGCACTTGACGTAATTATAACTAGATTTAAAGATGACTATAGAATTCTTGCAAATGACATCGATACCGCCAAAGAATGTTTATCAATAATCAGCATAAATCTAAATAAATATCATCTTCACTTAAACGAGAACAAAACAGAAATAACCAATACACCATCAGGTCTTTTTAGAGAGCATATTAGCGAATACAAAAAAACTACAAGAGGCATATTCAAAAAGAATAAAATTAAGCATCGTGATTTCTTTCACATTCTTAATGATGTTTTTGAAATTCAAAAGAAGTTTCCAGCTCAATCAATTTTAAATAAATTCCTGAACTCCATCTTTACAAAAAAAGAGAAAACTCTAAAAATACGACTTCCTAAAAATGAAGAAAAAAGAACAAAATTCATTAGAAAATTTCTTTCTATGCTCATTATTGGAACCCGCATATCCCCAAAGCATATCGGAACAATATTAGGAACTATCGAACAGCTAAAAATACTACAAATACTAAGTAAAGATGAATTAAAAGAATACATAAAAGAACCTCTTTTAAAGAGACTAGAAAGGTCATTAACATTAAATGAAGAAATGGTTTCAATATGGATTCTATACTTCGCCTCTGCTCAATCATTAGATGCAAATGACTTTAAAGCACTAGCAGCCGCATCATCAAGCAAATCAAAGTTCTTAACTGCTATGTCTTCCAGTAGCTCTAAAAAGCCTAAGCTATTCCCTGCCATAGAAGAAAGCTTCATGATCAATAGCAAAAAAGCAGCAAAAACCAGCATACTAAAATACTTAGATTTAAGTTAATATTTTAATCCGTTAAAGAGTCCCACCACCTTAGCCCTTTCTGGTATTTTGCAGTTAACGAGAGGGTTTAGCTCCAACACCTTTGTTAAATAATCTGGTGATAAATGACTATATCTAAGAGTCATTTTTAAATCACTATGCCCCAGTACCTTTTGAAGTGTTAAAATATCCCCGCCATTCATCATGAAGTGACTAGCAAAAGTGTGTCTTAATATATGGGTCTTCTGCCCTTTTGGAAATTCTATACCTGAGCGATCCGCAGCCTTTCTGAATGCAGTACGACAATTACTAAAGAACCTTCTATCAGTCGCATTATTAGATATCGCATGAATTTCGTTATACAGGCTTTGACTAATCGGTACTGCTCTAATTCTACCGTTCTTAGTATTAACAAACCTTAAGCAAGGCCTATCCCCTCCAATAAGCTCATTACGAGTAAGGTATTCAGCTTCCCCGAATCTTGAACCTGTACTAAGGCATATCTTAACGACTGTGGTTAGCTGCTTATTACGAGAATCCTCACAGGCCTCTAAAAGAATCGGTATCTGGTAACTTTCCAGAAAGCCCATTTCCCTTTCCATTTATTTAAACTGTCTAATTTTCTTTAATGGATTAATAACTTCATATAGCCCCAAGCGATCCATCTCATTGAACACAGCCCTAAGATATCTAAGTTCATGATTAACTGTTGAAGTGGATACTTCCCCTACCCTATCAGCTCTATAATTAGCGAACATTGAAGTATTAAACTTTCTAAGTAATGGATTCCCCATCCTTTCAGACATAGCCAATAGGCGAGCGAGTCGATACTTACTATCTTTCAAGGTATGACCATGAGCCTTAAACCACATATCAACGAGGTCTGATAGCCTAGCCTTTCTCAAGTCGAAGGTACTCATACTATGACGCAACACCATTCAAGCGATGATCTAAAAGGCGCTTAGATACAAACTCATGCAGACACTCTGCAAGTTCTTCGTGATAGCCGAAGGACATTAAGCCGAAGTAATCCGCTAGGTCTGAATCTAACCCCGAACTCATAAGGTGGTTAACCACGTGGCTGGCTGTGAAGCCTTTTCTAGCCGCTAGCCTTAGGTGATTGCCTAACCACATTGCTACGTTTCTTCGTGTGGCTTGGCCTGAGGACTTTTTTGGGGCCCGTTTATAAATGAATGTTGGATGCACGTTATACCATTCCACGTCCTCCATTAATTTTTGCCATATAGGGTGAACGTAAGTGGTGCTGTGATGCAGCCTGAAGTTATTAAGGCAATAATCCCATAATCCCTGAAGGTGCTTTTTAAGGTCTTTAGGCTCACGTATGCAGATGATATCGCCCGTATTGTTGAAGTGACCATTCTCAAACTCTATTAGAATTGAGTGATGAATACGAAATTCCAGTCGGTGAACTGTATCGGCCTCATCGCCATCTTTACCGTCTTTGTATTCAGGGGTGAAAGGGTCTTCTAGTGATGGGGTATTGCGCCAGATAGACTCACTGAAATCTAACTTATCTGATTTTACGGCTTCTTCGGTCTTGCTGTGGAATGGGTGGCTGAGGGAATAGGAGGGTGCTCATGCTTTCACCTCCATATCAGTACATAAGCCGATGATGTCAGTGACTTCTTGGTATTCAGGGGAATTAAGGGGACTGTGAGAACAAAAAAGGCAATACGCACCCAAGGCCATACCTTCGTAGTAAGAGCGCATTGATTCGTTAGTCGCAGTTGCTGCTAACTCTAAATTTTCAATGATGAGATTTTTAGTAGATTCAAAGAGTTGATCTAATAAAGGGATATCTTGAGCTTGAAGGTTCTTTTCCATTCTCACATTCTCCACCTACCAGACGGGGCCTTTTTGGGGCTTTACTACGTGTCGTGATAGGATTGTTGGTGATTTTAAATAACTTCAGGATGTTGGCGCATCCACAACAATAAGACAGAGGTATAACAAATTATTTGCAATTTCTAGCATTTAATTTGTTAATTGAATTTTCAAATGGAATATGATGCAAGCAATAGATTAAAGCTATTAATGGAGCTGGAAGCTCTCAAGACCCACTACCTAGAGCAACAAACAGGTATAGCTAAAAGAAGATGGCAGACAGTTAAAGACAGTGCTGCCGAAATGAGAGTGGCTGAGATTCAGGCCCTAGAGAAGTTATTCCCAGAATATGCCTACTGGTTAGCAACAGGGAAAGAAATACCTGAAGCTGGCCAAATAAGCCCTCTGACAAAAAGAACCCACCAAAACTACAAAACAGCCGATTAGCTTGGATTACCGCAAAAAAAATAACTGACAGATGGAAAAAAGTCGGTAACGAAAGGGATTTTAATGCATGAAATGGATAACACTCACCTATCTAATTACGCCATTACTAATTGGTTGTACTCCAGGTGAAAACAACGCTGATTTTTTCCCACCTTTTTCTCTGAAAGATCCTTTAGAAGAAAATCATAATTTAACGACAACCAGTGAAAAATCACTTCACTGCCATCAAGTATTCAAGGACTCTAGTGAGTACTATCGTGAACTAGCCAGAACTAAACAGAACAATAGAAATTTTCTAGATTTATCTAATGATCATTTAACTATAGCTATAGACTTTAGACGTTTCTATGAAAAATCAAAAAATAACAATCCAACATTACCCTCCCAGTTACACCATTAGAGTCAATTGAAATAACCACACTAACAAATGAATGTTTAATGTATGGAAAAACATTTGGGTACACACCATGGATTTAATCATGCTTTTAAACAACCTCTAAAGCCCTATAAAATGGATTTAATACAAGAATGCAAAATGAAATAAATCATAAAAATGACATATCATTTGAACATTGTGCTTTCTCCCCTAATAGAGAAAATCTCGCACTATTCCTGACTAATTATTTAAAAAGCAAGGAGAATGGTTTTGTTTTAAATATTGATGGAAAATGGGGATCAGGAAAAAGCTACTTTATCAAAGCATGGAAGAATAAAATCAAAAATGAACACCCTACTTGCTATATCGACACTTGGAAGACAGACTTTTCAAAAGAACCACTAATAGTAATAGTAAACTCTATTCTTGAAGGACTAAAAAAACAAAAGCACGAAGCTATCGGATTTGACCCTGAAATTGAAAAGAAAATAATTAGAACAACACTAAATATAATAAACAATACTGCAAAAGCCGCATCACCAGCACTCGGATTAATTTCCCAGACATCCGCAATAATAGCCAATATAATAGGAAATTCTTCAGAAAAGCTTAATGAGATCATGTGTAATGAAAAAAATAGTTTCGATGCGTACAAGGACTCAATCAAAGGACTTGAAACATTCAAAAAAGAGTTAGACATACTAATAAATGAAATAATAGGTAGCTCAAATTCAACATTATCAGCTCCATTATTTATATTCGTAGATGAACTAGACAGGTGCAGACCTACTTATGCAATAGAATTTCTTGAAACAATAAAGCATCTATTTGACTGTAAAAATATAGTTTTCATTATAGCCACAAATAAAACTGAACTGGAAAAATCAATAAGTAAAATTTATGGAAACAACTTCTCCAGCACCGAATATTTATCAAGATTTTTTGATAGATCATCAACACTTCCTGAGCCAGACATAGAGACATATTTAAATACAAAAAATTATTCACCAAACCTAACAAAATATCTCAACAATCACTATGAAGAAAATTATGAGTTTGAAACCAACTGGCTACTTTCAAAAATATTTCAAACATTCAATATTCAATTAAGACAAATAGATAAACTAATCGAGCACCTAGACGCTCTCGCTACAAACTTAAACATCATAAATAAGGACATATCACCAATAGTGGCATTAACCTACATATGCCTCAATGAATTAAATGAAACGCACTTTGAAAGCATAAACATAGATGCAAAAATAAACACCATATTTGATGGCAGTCCTTTAAAAATAAAGAACATTGAATTCTTCATAAAAACTGATAAATTCACTACTTTAAATATAATAGAAAAATCCTTCAGCAATGAAGCAATACTAACTAATTTACACAATGATAGTTCTGATCACATAGGAAGATTAAATAACTGGCTAGGGAATAGAGGTAGCGGAGTTACTGACAGTCCCAGCTTTGTTTACAATAACAGAAAGGCATATAACACCATAGAGTTAAAAAAAGTAATAGATGTAAATTTCGAAAAAAGATTTCGAAAAATAAGCAAAAATTCAGAGTTAATAATATCAATTAAAGACTTAAAGAATCATATAAAATTAGCACACACAATTACCTAAATGGCAGCCATAGTGTAGAGGGCGGCGATTCCACCCGCCCAAAACTAACAAATTCTCTAAAACTAAGAGACATTCAAAAGTTTATCTAGATTTTCAACCGCAATAAAAAAAGCGGAAACAGGTAAAATAACGTAGGAAGTTATAAATAATAATCCAACCGATAAAAAATAGAAGCCTGAAAGATTAAGATCGAATATTTTCTTGATACTAACAAACATCACAGCTGATCCGTAAAAGAATGCAGATATCCACAATAGACTTACAGCCAAAATTAACCCTAGATGCATATCTCCTCTTGATAGCAAATAAGCAGCAAGTGACAATGCAACTGGTATCGTTAAATTTTTTACAGCACCTTGAATGACATCTAGTACTTCCTCCATACCTTTCATATTACTCCATACCTCTCAAATAATTTAAAAAGTAAGAATACTACCCTTACAACAACTGGTCAAACATACAGTGATAATCTCTATATTAACTACACCATATTATTTAGTCACCTTCATAATGCTGGGGTCGGCGGTTCAAGTCCGCCCATAGCTACCAGATTCTAAAGGCCAGTAAGTTGATACTTAGTGGCCTTTTTTATTGTAAAATTTCCCCCATTATCTCTTCATAGCTACCATCCGCTTTCATATCAGTAATAATTTGATCGATTAATTTTATATCGTTCGCTAGCGGTGATTTTTTGGAAATGGCAAAACAAAAGTCCCTTTTAGAAATAGGTTTACTGTCTAATATGACACCATGATCCTGAGGGAAGGTTTTCAAAATCTCGATCGCAACTGAATGATATTGAAGCGTCAGATCGTAACGTCCAGCCATTAGTTTCTTTAAGTTAAATGAGTCTTTATTGGAAGGTTCGGTACGAAGCCCGTATTTCGATACAACAGAACTCCAATTCGTTCCGTACTCATATCCATGTACTGTTCCAATGACATATTGTCGAAGGTCCTCCCATTCCTTCCACTTAAATTGGCCAATGTGACTTGGCTTGTAAGCAAAGATAATAGGATCCGTAAAGATAGGCTGCGTAAATACCATATATTCTTGCCTAGATTCTGATTGAGTAACCATAGGCAGCAAGTCTGCTAAGCCATGCTCCATTTGGAATAAAGCTCTTTTCCAGGGCACAGTCTGCAACTGTATACCCTTTCCATAACGCCTAAATATTTCTCTGGCCAGTTCTACTGCAACGCCCTTGCTAACCACCTGCCGCTCTTGATCTTCTGCAATCTCCCAAGGCGGCCAATGTTCTACAGGGATACGAATATCAGCAGCAAAAACTGAGTTGCTGAGTACTATTACCAAGCATAGAAGAAGAACTCTCTTGATTAAACCCCACGCTAAAATCTTCATTCTCGTATCAACCAAGCCATGAGAGTTCGAATAACCTCTGAATAGCCCCTATTTAAATAGCCACTGTCTATCAGTGTAGCAAGGCTAAGCATGGAAGAGCCCTCTAGCTCGCTAAATTTTTCCAGACATATACTCTAACAGTAGCTTCCCTAGTAAAGCTTCGAGTTCCGACTCGGCTCGTGCTTCACCGACAATATCCGTAATACTTTCATAATAAGTCTCTAGCGCGAGCTTCATCGCATTATCTTTCGCCACTGCTTCCTTACTTTTCCCTCGCATAAAATCCATCATTAATAACATCTCAGAGCCAAAATCTGGGCGCATCACCTCAATTAGCTGCTCAAGACGCTGAGCTTCTGGCTCATTTTCGTTAGTCGAAAAATCTTGCTTAGCCCGAGCCATCACAAACTCAGTGCAAGCTAAAAACAACTCTTCTTTACTTGAGAAATAATGGTACAAAGCACTTTTCGATACCCCCAGATATTCTGCTACCTTACGCATACTCGCGCCATGGTAGCCCTGCTCTGAAAAGTATTTCGACGCCTCACTGGTCAGTTCTATTTTATACGCTTCATGATCCACAACTTTAGGCATTAGCTGTCTATCCTCCTCTTATTTCGTCCACCGGTCGAAAAAGATTGACATAATTCCAGATAAATATCTATACTTCTTATGTCGACCACTTGGTCTAAATAGATTCTAAAATCAAATACATTAAAATGTAACGAGGTGCTTTATGAACATAGACTGGACCATTCCCGAACTTCGCACAGGCTGGCGCGGCCAAATAGATAAAGTCATCGGCCCCGGAGCAACTAAGGCCGAAATCAACTTACAACTTTATATTCCCTTATTGGCTGTTGTGGTTGTGATCGCCATTGGCTTATTCAATAGTTACGATTGGAGCTGGGGACAATACGCAATCGCCGTATTTATTGCTCTCGACATGGTGGGCGGCATTGCTACCAACCTCACATCGGCGGCTAAACGTTGGAATTTCCGTGAAGGCAATGGTTTTAAAGAACATATGACCTTTATCAGCATTCATATTATTCAACTGCTTTTAGTGAGTTACTTCTTTTTAGATTTTGATCTAGCTTGGGCATTTCAGAATTATGCTTTCTTACTGCTCGCGGGTATCATCATTCTTAAGACACCTCTGTATTTGCAGCGTGCGGTATCCGGCGTGGCTTTTGTAATAGCACTGATTTTGTCTATGTACGTATTTGCCGAGCCAACACATTTAGCATGGTTTTTACCCCTGTTTTACTACAAGCTTTTGGTTAGCCATGTGGTGCGAGAAGAACCTTATAGTCCTGAACATCAGGCATAATAAGGTGGGAGCTGATGATTCAATATACTCATCATTGGCCCCCTTAATTAAGATTACCGTTCAACTTTAATTGAGCCTTCCTCAGCCTGTTTATAAATACTGTAGGGTAATAAAATGGTATCCATTAAACCCGACAACACAGTATCAACGGCAATAATGGGTAAATCGCCTGTAGAACGGATAGCAGAATGATTAGGATTTGTTTCTCTGTGCAGCCAGCAGAAATTATGAAATACGCCACTATAAACATGAGGAATTGAAGAGCAGAGGCTTCTTTTCGATTTAGTGCCAATTTCAATACGTGGCTCATCTAAAGCCGTTGTTTTCAATGTGCCACAGCCAACGACGAATACAGTAAAAAGTATAAGTACGGCAAACTTCATATTTTAATTCCTTCTAACCTTTACAAAGAACCCGCTGGAATATAAACGTTCAATTTATTGCCATCTAAATCACGAAAATAACCCGCATAAAAACCATTCGTACCTCGCTCTCCTACTGGCCCTTCATCAATGGCACCGAGCTCAATGGCTTTGGCATGCAGTAAATCAACTTGCTCGCGACTGCTGACTTTCATAGCAACCATCACACCGTTACCAATTGTCGCTCTCCCGCCATCAAAAGGTTTAGAGATACAAAGCGAGGGGTTATCACGAGATAACCCCCATGCAGCCATTGAATCTGTACTCCACAATCTTTTCTCATCAACCAAGGCCAATAACTGATCATAGAAGTTTAACGCTTTATCAAAATCATTGGTGCCTAGGGTTACATAGCCAATCATGGAGAGCCTGCTTCAATTTTAATCGTTGTGATTAATGAACTTTACATCTCATGGTATACGATTTTACTGTTATTAGCCTTAAGCCATCGATGGACATAACCCGCTACAGATTCCCAACCATGCTGTAATAACGTTCTACTGACCATAGCCCGCCGCTTAGAGTCCTTAGAAATTCTTGCCGCTTTTTCTAGCTGGGTATTTAAAAGCGTATAAAGAGAATGCCGGCGCCTAGGTAAGGCCAGTATAAATTACGATCCTTTTGAACAAGCTCTGCAAGAACTAGCTGATGAAACAGGGATTAGCTCTCGAATAATTTTTTTAACAGTGGTCAACCGGCACATCATTAGGAAAAGGCTTACCCTGTCCATTTTCAAGAGCCTCTTTTAAACTGAGTAAAAATACCGCCCATTTAGTGCTGCAATGCGCCATAAAATCAGAAGCTTCTTGCCAATTAATATGTTTGAAACGAACAAATACTTGATCCTCTTCAGCTTCTAGCTGAAAGGTAATTTTCGTTCCCATCCAAGCTTCCGGCATACTGCCTGAGTGTTGCCAATGTACAGCTTTGTTTTCGACTAACTCAGTAACTTTAAAATCAGGACCACCACCGTTAAAGCGAAATTGTATAATTGAGCCAATACCCCGGCCCCAGTGACATCATTCGTCCACCAGCTGGCTAACCCCTCATTAGTGGTTAGCGCTTGATAAATACGTTCAGCGGAAGCCTTAATGCCGATTCTATGATGTATTTCAGCCATGATCGTTTCCTCTATTCTAATGACTTATCAAAAGATTCAATTTCCAGCTAAAGTACAGCCTCATTTCATCAACTAGGCAAGCCCTTGATCTTGAATAAATTCATGACTGATCTAGCACTCATCTCAATTACTCCTTTTAACAACAAATACCGCCAGCACAAAGCACACTACGGCAAAAATGCCAAAAACAATCAGCACCTCAAGCAACCCTTGATACCCTCCGGCCACTAGCCAAATAAATACTGCAATGGAAGGTGATAGTGCTTTGATCGTTTTAATTGGAATATTCATCGCGCCATTAATAACCCCATAAGCCTCTCGGGTTAACAGCTCGGGAATAGCAATGCCTTTAATTATGGTCATCGTTCCCGTTGCAGCACCAAACAAGATAGCGAACGGCACTAACAGCCAAAACTGGATGGGCAAAAATGCGATCGCCGCAAATACGATAGGCAATACAGAGGCTGTTAATATACCCAAATGCATAATTGAAATTTTTTCTGCAAACATTCGAAGTAATATCCGTCCCGTTACTTGGGCAGGACCGAGAATGGCTAACAGGCCGACCACTTCTGTAGCCGCCAAGCCTTTTTCTAATAACAGGGGGTATAGATGAAATTTGAAGGCGGTTGTCGCAGCGGCAAAAAAAGCAAAACAAATAAGCAGCGCCCAAAATATAGGTTGAGCAAGCGCCCAAACTAAGTTTCTTTGCGGTTTATTCTGCTGCTCTTTTTGCTCTTGAGTTTTTTGATCAAGTTCTTTTAGCTTCTTTTGTTTTTCGCAACGATGTTGCTCGATGAGTTCAGGCATTGGCTTTGGTAAGCGATAGTAAATCAGTGCACAAACAAAAATATTAATAAGCCCTATTAAAAGCATAAGGTGACGCCAATTCAGTGTTTGCAATACCCACTCATTCAAAGGAATAAATACCGTACTCGCAAAGCCTCCCCACAATGTCAGGTTAGTAATATGTCGTTTACTGTTTTCTGCATTGAAGCGGTTTGTTATCACTGCAAACGCGGCCTCGTACAAGGTCGCACTGTGTAAAAAACCGATACTAGCAAAAATAATATAGAAGCCAATTAATGAGCTGAGCTGTGAACCGACAATAAATAATAATCCAGCGATAACCGAGCCTAAGGTCATGACCAACCGACCGTGACCTTTATCAATGGCCGCACCGACCGGTAAACCCGCAAAAGCAGATAACAGCAAGCCTAGCGTTAGAGCACCATAGGTCTGTGATTTCCCCCAGCTAAATTCCAGCATCATGGCTTCAGCGAGCTGAGGAAAACTGTAATACAGAGTTCCCCAAGAGCAAATCTGTGCGATGCCTAAAGCCGTAATTGAAAATTCAGCCAGCTGAGAATCAGCTGGCTGTCCTACTGACGACCGTCCTACTAACAACCTAGCCACAACAAGAATGCGCCTTACTTACTGAAGCGGAAGGAGCGGAAGGAGCGCAGCAAGATGTACTAGTCGCAGCCAGTTTATTGCTACTGCAAACCCCTGTGGCTGGCAATACCAGCTCTACTCGACGCGCAGCTTCATGATCTCCGGCCAGTTCCGCGGTGATTGAGCGTACCTGCTCATATCCTGTCAGCATCAAGAAGGTCGGCGCTCGACCATAAGCTTTCATCCCCACGATATAAAAGTTCTTATCGTGATGGGATAACTCCACCACACCATGCGGACGAACCGTGCCACAAGAATGCAGATTAGGATCGATTAAAGGCGCGAGCTTAGCCGGAGCCTCGACGATTTCATCAATATCTAATCGCAGCTCACGTAAGATATTCAAATCCGGGCGAAAACCGGCCGCCACTACAATGCGATCTACTTCAATGGTTTCATCAATACCATCAACGAACAAGGAGACTTGTAAGCCAGTAGTCGTTTTCTCGATGCTGTCTATTCGTAATGGCGCGAGTAAGTTAAGCGCTCCACTGTCGATGGCCGCTTTCGCCGCTAAGCCAAGCTCTCCCCTTGCAGGTAACTTGTCGTTAATACCGCCACCTAACAACTTTTCTAAATTATTACGACGCAGACCCCAATGAATTTTAGTATCGCTGACATCTTGCTGTAACGCTAATAAGTCCAGCGCCACATTAATCGCTGAATGTCCGCCGCCTAATACCAGGGTGCGCTTACCGGCATAGGTTGAGCGCTCTTTATTCAATACGTCTGGAATACCATAAGTAATCGCCGCCGCATTTTCACGCTCTCCCGCAACAGGTAACCCCTCTAGGCCAATCGGATTTGGGCTGTCCCAAGTACCTGAGGCATCGATCACTGCGTGACCTTCTACCTTGTGGTATCGATCATCGGCTGTTTTATAATGCACCGTATACGCGGCGCTCTCACGTTCTTGGGAAGATGATTTGCTAAGCCCTGTTTTAGCCACCGCAATGACTTCTGCGCCATAATGAATAACCTCTGCTAGCTCTGCCGTTTGCGCGGCGGGAATTAAATAACGATCCACAATTTCTTGCCCCGTCGCTAACGATTCTTTATCGGGATAAACCCAATCCGTTTTATTCAATAGTTGCTCTACCTGCTTATCAACTAAGTATTTCCATGGGGTAAAAACCTGAACATGCCCCCATTGCGCCATGGCATAACCCGCATTGCTCCCCTTCTCTAATATGATCGGTGTTAAGCCACGGTCGATGCTGTGGGCCGCTGCTGCTATACCCACAGGGCCTGCACCAATAATGATGATATTTTGAACCTGTGTTGTCATTCTGCACCTCGTCTAATGATTCGAATTTAACGTTCATTCCTAAGACGAAGAGGGCTAAATAAAGACGAAAAATTTTTCTCATTTTTATTTTTCGTCTTTTTAAACATGCCAGCGTCTAACTTAGCAATAGCCACAAAAAACGAGTACCTAGCATGAATACCAACTACTTAGATGACCAACAATTCGACCTTGCCACCGACCCGATGCAACCAGGAAGTAAACATAAGCCGCGCATGTTAATCTTATATGGGTCATTAAGAGCAAGATCTTTTAGCCGCTTAACCGCAGAAGAAGCAGGACGAGTATTAGAAGCCATGGGGGCAGAAGTACGCTTCTTTGATCCAAAGGGGTTGCCTTTATTCGATGGCAATGAATCCGCCAATCATCCAAAAGTAAAAGAACTACGCGATCTTGTTATCTGGTCGGAAGGACAAGTTTGGTCTTCTCCTGAAATCCATGGAAATATGTCAGGCGCGATGAAAAGCCAGATTGATTGGATTCCATTATCTGCTGGAGCGGTGCGTCCGACTCAAGGAAAATCGTTAGCGGTAATGCAAGTCACCGGGGGATCACAAAGCTTTAATGCGGTGAATAATATGAGAATACTAGGACGTTGGATGCGCATGCTCACCATTCCGAATCAATCTTCGGTCGCAAAAGCGTACAATGAATTTAATGACGACGATACGATGAAAGATTCACCCTTTCGAGATCGTATTGTCGATTTAATGGAAGAGTTGATGCGCTTCACGTTATTAACCAGAGATAATAAAGACTTCTTGGTTAATCGTTATAGTGAACGTAAGCAAAGCAAAAACTAAAGAAGCGCTAGGCTAAGGCAAGGATGCATTCGTCAATATTGTCGCATATATACAAGACGGCTCTAAACGAAGTGTCCTAAACTCTAGTTTTTAATCTTACCGATGAGAATAAATAAATGCCTCAGTTAACCTTTAAATACACCATCCTTTACGTCAGCAATGTTGTAGAGACTCTGAAGTTCTATGAATCAGCCTTTGGTTTTAAAATTAAAATGATTCATGAGAGCTCAGATTATGGCGAGCTCGATACCGGTTTTACGACACTTTCATTTTCATCGTTTGAACTGATGAAGGAACTTGGTAAAAATCCTATTCAAGCCAATGCATCAACACCAAGTTTTGAAATAGCGTTAGAAACGGATGATGTGGATAAAGCCTTAGCGATGGCACTCAAGGCTGGAGCAGTATTGGTGCAAGAGAGTGAAGAGATGCCTTGGGGGCAAACAATTGCCTATATAACCGACCTTAATGGTTTTTTAGTTGAACTGTGCTCTCCAATGAAGAGTTAGCTTTAAAGAGCATAGCCCGAAGTATTTAATTGATCCGTATAATCTGAGTTCAAGCGCAGCTTAGCTGGGCTGTTATTGAACCAATGATTAAACTCCCGAGACATATCAGCTTGATCAGAATACCCGTAGTGGTCAGCAACTTCTATGATAGGAACTGAATCAAACAGAGCCCTAGCGGCTTTTCTAACTCTTCCGAGGCGCAACCAATAGCTTGGAGATCTATCCGTATGCCTGATTAAATACCTTTGAAGAGTTCTAGAGCTAATGCCTAACCTAGAAGCTGCCATTGCGACAGAGGATACATTACTGGCCAAGCAAGCCAGTGCCTCCTCTACCCCTATATCGAGATGAACAAAGTTTGCAATAACATCTTCAACTTCATCAAGATAGAGATTATCTCGGCAAATCAAGTCTAATAACCCTGCTTCATCAATACTCACCCCAGGCTTGAAGCGGAAGCCAAAACTCTGGCTTTCAGCCAGTATGTCCAAGGTCTCAGTTTGATTAAACAAAGGAGACACCTGCCAGGTGGGCGCTTGGCCTTTATGTAGCTTAAGAATAAGGTCCCGGCAACCATCCGGTAACAAGTCAAATGTTGAGAAAGTTACTGAATTAGAAGACCACTTAGCTGATATAGGAATAGTCATTCAGAAAATACCACTGTTTAAGGCATAAGGATGAGTTTACTGGACAGATTAAGCATCATGCACCACACTTTTTTACATGTAAATGCCACAGATTACTTTTGTATGAAGACAGTTAGCATTCACCAACCTCATTATTTAATTTGGCTAGGGCTCCTCGATAAGATCGCCAAAAGTGACCTCTTTGTACTGCTCGACAACGTTCAATATAAGAAACGTTACTTTCAAAATAGAACTCGTTACTCAACGAAAACTGGCGTCAAACTTCTATCTTTACCCGTCAAGTGCAAGCACGTACAAACACATAAAACCGCCATTAAAAATATATCTCTTGCCGATGACAGTGCTCTGAAAAAACACCTAACGACCCTCAAACACCGTTATGGTAAAACTCCTGGCTGGAAGTTATTAAAAGACCAATTATACGACATATACACTAAAGACCACTTAAACTTAGTTAGCATAAACCACGACTTATTGAATTTAACACTGTCTAGCTATCAAATCACAACCCCCGTCATTAATGCGTCTGATCTAAATGTGAGTGGGCAAAAAAGTGATTTGATTCTATCTATTTTAAAAGAGGTGAAGGCCGACCACTATCTTTCTGGAAAAGGCGCTAAGTCTTATATGGAAGACACACTATTTACTGAGGCTAATATCAATGTTAGCTATCAAGATTTCATTCACCCAACTTACAATCAAAAAGTTAACTTTTCCTTTTCATCAGCATGTTTTGCTTTAGAGTGGTTTTTTATTGATCCAGAAGCCGCGATTAATCACTTCCAGCCAATAATAAATCAAAGACATTATTAATGGATATATTTTCTCTGACACTTAAATCCTTTTCAATATTGAATAAAAAAGAAATGGTTGGTGTCTACCTTCTTATCCTGGCATCCATTATTAATAGCCTGATACAAACATTGGGGCTGATCTCCATCATGCCCTTCATTGCATTAATCGCCGATCCCAGCTTAGCTGAGAGTAATAGCTACATATTATTACTCAAAGAAACTCTCGCGATAGAGAGTCATCAGTCATTGCTGATTCTATTTGCCTCAATAACCTTTATATCTCTATTAATAAGCAATACTATTATAGTGATTGATTATTGGGCGAGTTTGGATTTTTTTAACCGCATCGGCAGTAAATTATCGAATCAACTGTTAAAAATCTACTTAAGTAAACCGACTCAAATTTTTTACAATCATAAAATATCAGATATCAGTAAGAAAATTAACTCTGAAGTTGATCGGGTTATTATTGGTACTCAGTTATCCGTAATATCTCTCATTACAGATATTATTACCTTACTAGTGATATTTTCATTGCTCGTGTACATCAATATTTGGGTAAGTCTAATAACCGTAACAGTATTAATTACCGCCTATTTTTTAGTATTTAAACTGTTATCAGACAGGATTAATACCCTCGGCAATGAGTTCGACAAGATGGAAACATCGGTATACTCCAACTTACGCCAGGCATTGGACTTATATCGGGAAATTCAAATTTCAGGTAAAAAATCACATTTCATTGATAAATTTTCTACTCCCAACGATACCCTCTACAAAAACTCGACTCGCTACCATGTATTAAAGTTCTTGCCCGTTCAATTGATTGAATTAATTGCCTTTGCAGTTGTTCTTAGCATGTCCACTTACGTTTCTCTTATACTATCAAATTCAATGCAAGCAATTACGACGATTTCGATATTTGCTTTTGCCGCTTATCGCTTCATCCCAATACTTAAATCAATATTTGATGAGTTTGAAGAGATTGTTTATTCCAGCCCAGTACTAGAAAATCTGTTATCAGAATTTAATCAATCCAATCAAAATACATTAAGTCGTTGTAGTAATAAAAAGGATGACAAGAAATTATACTTAGAGAATAACATTCAATTAAAACATATAAGTTTCACGTATGATGGCGCTAACAATCCTGTTTTTAAGCAGCTAAACTTTCAAATTAAAGCTAATCAGTTTACCTGTATCTCAGGACGATCGGGCATAGGTAAATCAACTTTATTAGATTTGATACTCGGTCTAATCCCAGCCAGCTCAGGATCAATTTATATAGACAATTATGAATTAAACGATACTAATAGACGAAATTGGCAAGACAATATTGGCTATGTACCGCAACATACCCAGCTTATCGAAGGTTCTATTCTTGATAATATAGGCTTTGGCTTAACAAAGTCCGAAGTAGACAGAGAGCAAGCTATGGCCGTTGCCAAGCTTGCATGTATTGATCAGTACATTGATCAACTAGAAAACCACCTAGATACAATAATTGGAAACGGTGGTTTATCATTAAGTGGTGGGGAGAAACAAAGAATAGCTATAGCAAGAAGCTTATATCATCGGCCTCAAGTTCTTATCTTAGACGAAGCGACCAATGAGTTAGATAATGCGACCGAGAAGAACATACTCAGCGCTTTATCAAAATTAAAGAATATAAGCATCATCTTTGTTACTCATAAAGCAAGTGTCACCTCAGTCGCAGACAGAGTAATAACACTAGCAGAATCTGGGGTTTCACTATCTAATATTGAGAGGTCAGCATGAATCATAACTGCTCAATTTTAGAATCAAAACAACAAATACTTGCATTTAAAGATCAATGGCAAACATTGCATAACGATTGTGAATGTAAAAGTATATATAACAGCTTTGAGTTCACCTATCACTCGCTCTGTGAATTCAAAGATTCGACTTTGAAAAATCATATTGTCGTAATATCAAACAATGAAGATACTATCGCTATTTTTCCATTTCAAATATATTTTGAGAAACGCTATATATTCACCTTTCGTATTATGGAATATATTGCACAAGATGAGATTGATAAACCCTGCCCCATTATAAAAAAAGGCCATGAGTTTTTGGCATGGGAATATCTATACGAATACTTAAATGATGCTAAAAGAAATTGGGATATTTTATCACTAATGGAAGTCAGGTCTTCAGCAAGAGATAAAGACATTAACCGAGAGTTGTGCTCAGAATCAAACTATATGTACCGTATAAATCAAGATAAGGCTGGGCCTGAAATAAGACTAAACAAGCCTTGGTCAGAATTTTGGAATTCGCATAAAAAAATGCGTAAAAAAGTACACAAAATACAAACTGACTATAAAGAAGACTTATCTTTCAAGATCAATGAACTCCCATGGCAAGAATCACTTGAAATTTATATGATTCTTGAAAATAAAAGTTGGAAAAAAGGAAGAGTGGGGATCAATAAAGATACTGAGACTGCTAGCTTCTATAAAAATTACTATCAAGAGCTCGCTCTAAAGCACCAACTACACTTTGGTTTTTTATATATAAAAGAACAAGTAATCTCAGCAGAAATCGCTTACAGCCTAGATGACAAGGTGTATTTTAGCCATGGCTGCTATGATCAAGAATATCAAAAATATTCTCCTGGCATGGTCAGCACATGCTTATTCATTAAACACTTCATGGATAAAAAATACTCAAAGGGTGACTTCCTTTGTGGATATTCAGGTTATTTAAATGCTTGGTCAGAGAGTACTGTGGATACCTACCAAGTCGATATTTATAACAGAAGCTTTAATAATGCCATTCTATTTATCTTTCGAGCCTTCAAGAAAATCTTAAAACTTCCTATTCGTTCAGTTTTGAACTTTTATAATGCTAACGTCAATAGATCTAGCTAATTACCATATTAAGATCCATCCAAGAGAATCTGCATCTAACATTTCACAACAGGATTGGGATGACTTGAGCCGATCCTCAATCTTTACTAATCCATTTTATGAACGCTGGAATCTACTACCTGCACTTAACCACTTAGAAAAAGAACTCAAAGTTTTTGTCATTACCATTCATAAAAACGCTGTACTTATTGGGCTCTTTCCCATTCATATAGGTATTTTCAAATACACAATAAAATACCTGACGCTTTGGCAACATGATCATTGCTATTTATCAGATCCTTTATTAAAAGAAGCCATCGATTTAAATTTCTTGCTATGTCAGATTGGCCAGAGACTAAATACTCAATTTACCATCATCAGCTTACACTCTACTGATTTATTTATTTCAAGCCGCAATATTCACTCAGTGAGTACAACACGAGCCGCGGTACTCAATAAAAACCATATCATAGCCCACTTAGAAGCACTATCGGGGAAGTTCAAGCGTGAAATAAAGCGAACAAAACGAAAAATCATCAATGAAGGTAATTTAAATTTAATACAGCAAGATAATCTACAAGAAGGCCTAAACAATTACTGCGAGCTAGAACATCAAGGCTGGAAAGGGCGAGATGGAGGATCCATTGACTATAAGCATACAACTAGAAGTTATTATCAGGACATAATAAAGAGCCAAAATCTACATCAAGCTATTCAAATTCAAGAATTACGCCTTGATGATCAATGCATAGCTGCGTGCATTCGCTTTAAGTCCAACCAAATATATTATGAGGTCAAAACCACTTATAACGAGGCATATAAAAAATTGGCTCCAGGTAAGTTACTAGAAATTGAAATTCTTAAAGACTTAACTGATAGCAATTTTAGATATATAGATTCCTGCACTCAACAAAATAATCGACTTATAAATACACTCTGGCCAGATAAAATAGAACTTAAAACAAGCTATTTCTTCTATCCTAATTTCTATAGCTATACTTTAAGTGTATTACACAAAATTAAATTTATCTTTTTACGAATTAAGGATAAGAGTTGATGCCCTCTCCATTTTCCTATTCAGAATATGAACAAATCATTCACCACCTACAGGCCACTAGCACTATTCTTGATTATAGTAAGGTGAATCAAGATACCAATGAGTTCTGCGTCATTCGCCATGATGTTGAATTTTCTGTGGAAAGAGCCCATGACCTAGCAATATTTGAGAAGCATCAATTAAATCTAACCAGCAGCTATCTATTTCAATTGCGAAATAACTGCTACAACATATGTTCTGATATTAACATTGGTAAGATGCATGACATACTCGCCTTAGGTCATTCTGTAGGTTTGCATCTGCATTTTGGGCTACTAGAAGATGAATCTCAATTAATCGATTACATTTTACAAGAAGTAGAACTCTTTCAAAAACTAACGGGAATTAAAACTGATAGATTTTCATATCACAGACCTACAGCCAGCGCCCTCAAACAATACCACCAAATAGAAGGTTTAATTAATTGCTATAGTGATATTTATTTTAATTATTTTGAGTCCTGCCCAGAAAATTTACCGGTAAAGTATTACACGGATTCTAGGCATATTTGGCAGCATGGACACCCATTAACGAATACCGATAAGAAAATACAACTGCTTACCCATCCCTACTCCTGGACACAGGAAGGACTAAATAATTTTGATAACTTTTCAGAATTATTGCAAGAAAAGCACCGACTGATGAAACAGTCCATCAATAATGAGATCAGTACTTTTCCTGTTCAGCTTTTACGCTAGCGCACAAAATTTTTGAGGTTACCTTATTTCCGATATTGATAATCTTTGGCCAATGCCTTCGCTAAGCTGATACTCATTAATATCAAAATCACTGTGAAAGGTAACCCTGTTGCAATAGCACCAGCCTGTAAGGCTTTCAAAGCTTCATTACCACCACCATACAATAACGCGGCGGCAATCGAACCTTCTAATACTGCCCAAAGAATTCGCTGCGGTACAGGTGCATCTAGCTTACCACCGGAAGTAATGCTATCGATAACCAATGAACCTGAGTCAGAAGAAGTAACAAAGAAAATCAATACCAATAAAATGGCCAATACCGATGCAATTTCAGTCAGTGGTAAATTATCTAGCATTTGAAACATGGCTAAACTCACACTAGAAAGACCATTCGCTAATTCACCAATACCATTTTGTGCTTGTTCTAATCCAGTGCCACCAAATACCGACATCCAAACAAGAGTAACCAATACCGGCACAATCAAGACGGAAGCCATAAACTCGCGCAAGGTTCGGCCTCGGGATATACGGGCGATGAACATACCGACAAAAGGAGACCAAGAAACCCACCAAGCCCAATAGAATACCGTCCAGCCATGAAAAAATTTCTCATCTTCACGACCAACCCAGTTACTCAACGGTAATATGTTTTCGATATAACCTAACGCAGTAGAGCCCATAGTACTTAAAATGACTAACGTAGGGCCTGCAATAAATACAAAAACAAGCAAACAAACCGCTAACAGCATATTGATATTGGAAAGAATACGCACACCATTAGATAAGCCACGAACCACTGATATCACCGCGATACCGGTAACACCGACTATGACACATAATTGAGTAGTTAAGTTATCAGCAATACCAAACACAAAATTCAAACCGCTTGAGGCCTGTTGCGCACCTAACCCTAACGATGTTGCTAAGCCAAATATCGTAGCAAGCACGGCTAAAACATCAATTAAATCCCCAGTGCGGCCCCATACACGCTCACCTAATAAAGGATAAAAGGCCGAACGAATAGTCAGCGGAAGCCCCTTATTAAAAGTGAAATAGGCCAATGCTAAACCAACTACTCCGTAAATGGCCCAAGGATGAAAACCCCAATGGAATAATGTTGCAGCCATGGCCGCTTTAGCAGCGTCGGCATCACCAGGGGCGACGTTAAGGGGAGTTCCCCACCAGTCAGTATAATAAGCTATTGGTTCTGCGACAGCCCAAAACATCAGGCCAATACCCATGCCCGCAGCAAACAGCATCGCAAACCATGACATGCGGTTAAAGTCGGGCTTAGCATCATCACCTCCAAGGCGCATACGCCCTACAGGTAATAGCAAAATAGCGACGCAGAAAATAACAAACCAATTACTCGCGCTCATAAATAACCAATCAAAATTATCGATTGACCAGTTCTTAGCCCCTTCTAGAATCACCTTAGTTTCCGCTGGCGCAATTAAGGTAACGATAACAAATACAAGAATAAGTAAGACACTAATAATAAAGACAGGATTATGGATATCTAAGCCCACAACCTGAACATTATTATCACCCAGTTCGTGTTCGGTAGAATATTGTGACGACATTTGGTGGCCTTGATATGATGAAATACTACTCAGTATACACTCTTAGAGAATTACTTCAGCCAACCACTTGTAGCTTAGGCCAGACACCTAGCCAGTTTTTGGCTTCTATACGGTGTATAAATACCGTTCTTAAGCGTTTTTTATTATGGGTTATTTTACCGGCATACAAGCTATCGAGAGCAAAGCTGTTAATAATACGAATTGAGCCATCGTCCAATAAAGCCGCCGCGACAGCGGTTTCTTGCTCTGGCCAATAGCTCATCGCATCTAAGGTATTTTTGTAAGGGGAGTCACCATTACGCAAATGCATAAAGGCTTGGTTTTTTACTTGCCAATTCAAATGAGGATATTGTTTATTTAGCTGTGCTGATATTTTTTTTGCTTGCTGGTTGTCTTCTTCTAACGGGTCAAAGTAGACCACATCAATATCATTTAACGGCGTTTTGATACCGTGTAATGTGTCCCATACTAGGTTTCGAATACAGCCTGCAGCAATATAACAATCAGGTAATGCGATGGCGCGAACGATCTCAAGAATTTCCATTCTTATACCATCATTCGCTAATAGATCTTTTAATTTATCAGCCACTAGAGCACCATCACTTTTTAGACTTACCCTAAAGGCTATTTAGCTGAAGGTTTAGTCGTACCTTTTTTACCCTTATTCTTACCATAATAAGGCGAGCTATTATCAGAGCCAGTATGACCTGCTCTTTGATGTTTAGGCACGTAGTTTAAAATCGATACTGGCACTGTCTTACGAACAGGAAAACCATCAATCTCTTTACGATCAATAATATGCTTTAAACGACTTTCGATGGCACACAGGTTTTTAAAATCCCCCATGGCCACAAACGAGATGGCTTCACCTAAAGCTCCCGCGCGGCCAGTACGACCAATACGGTGTATGTATTCTTCTGGTTTAAACGGTAGGTCGTAGTTTACAACCCGCGTAAGAGCACCAATATCAATACCACGAGCGGCAATACCCGTCGCGACTAGATACTTCAGCTCCCCAGACTTAAACGCTGCCAAGGTTTTTTCACGCATCGCTTGGCTGCGATCACCATGAATACAATCGGCTTTAATGCCACGCTTCTCTAACTGGCTAACCAGCTTGGCTGCACCGTGTTTTTTCTCGATAAAGATCAACGCTTGGTCCCACTTTTGATCTAAAATCAGATGACTGAGTAAGGCCGACTTAGTATCTTTATCCACAGTCACTAACCACTGATTAATGGTATCGGCAGAAGTTGAGGAAGGAGAAACATTAATATCTTCTAAATCGTCGTAAAACTCTTTGTTTTCAAAGCCAATACCCGAGAAACCATCACCGGAAAAGCTATCGGCTAACTTACGCACATCTTCGTTGATCGTCGCCGAGAATAATAAATTTTGGCGCTCTAACGGCAAACGTTCAATAATCTTGCTTATGTCGTCGATAAAGCCCATATCTAACATGCGATCAGCTTCATCTAAAATCAGCATTTCAACTTCATCAAAATACAAGGCACGTTGATGCAACAGGTCTAACAAACGACCCGGTGTCGCCACTAAAATATCAACACCGTCGACCAAACGTTCTTTTTGTTCTTCCATATCCACGCCGCCATAAAGCGCCATAGAGCTTAAATCAACGTACTTACTGTATTGAGCCACACTCGCTTCAATCTGCACCGCTAACTCACGTGTTGGCGTCAGGATTAAGGAGCGAATACGCTTACCCCGCGTAGTAGGAGTCTTACCCCTTTTGGTCACTTTAATTAGTTTTTCTAATAGCGGTAATACGAAGCTAGCTGTCTTACCCGTCCCCGTCTGAGACGTACCTAGGATGTTTTTACCCAATAAGACAGCGGGAATGGCCTGTTTCTGAATGGCTGTCGGCTTGGTATAACCCAAGTCTTTGACCGCTTTAATAATAGGGTCGCTTAATCCAAGCTTGGAAAATGACATAGCTGAAGTCTCGATATAGAGGAAATATAGGGGGGAAAGGTGTCTAATGACTTCAGTATAACAGCAAGTGGATAGTAGGCATAAAAAAAGGCGCTTACCTTACGGAAAGCGCCTTATTATTAGATCAGACTAGAGATCAGTCCTTATTAATGCTGCTGCTTGAAATAAACTCCACTATCGCCAAATTGTGATGTTTTAAACGCAGAGTCCATAACAATAGAACCTACCTTAACAGCACTTTCACGACGCTCACGCTCATAACGAGCCTGCTTCCAGAACCAGATAGACGTTTTAATCGCTTGGTCAGTAGCGTAAATATCGTATACCGCTGTGCCTTCTGTTAATGCCGTAAGGTCATCACGGAAGTCATGAGTTGCTGTATCAAACTGGCCCTTAACATCGGCTGTTGGTACAAAATAAATCTGAGTCGGTGCTTTAGCCGCTGCGACTGCACTACCATCTTGCTTAACCGCTGCCATATCACCAACGTTCAGTGCATTCGATTTGTTCATTGCTTTAGCGAATCCTGCTTTTGCTGTGGCAATTTCATGGCTCTTAACTTTGACATACTGAGACATTTCATTCGCAAAGAAATCGTAATTTCCGCCTTGACCCGCTAGAGGGTAATGGCCAAAAACATTCTCCGAAGCTTGACCATCAACAAATGATTTCCAAGTTAAGCCGGGCTCAAAACCTTCATCTGCTGGATCACCAGATACTGACATACGCAATAAACCACATTCGTTACCTTGGAAGATACCGGTGAAAGGATGCCCTGCAGTCGGTACAAATTTCGCTTTTGCCATTGCGCCAAAGGCGTGAATGGGCATTTTATTGTCTTCTGGCGCTACATCTTGATCAAGTACCTTCTTGTCCCATAGAACTTTATTTATCAGATCCAGTTTATTAATCGAAGCTAAAGCAGGCACATTGCTTGCTGCATATTCAGTACGTAATACGCCATTATTCCAAAGTAGCTCTTGCTTATCACAAGCATCCCAAGAATTGTAATCTGCTGGAATGCTTAAACCCCAAGGTTTAAAGGCATTATCTACTCCCGCCAAACTCCCGGATAGACTTGGGAAGTGACGACGAATAACGTCTAACATAGTATTTTCTTCTACCCAGTCCATACCTTCTTGGGTATACACTTCAGCGGTGTAATCCGTGGTATAGAAACGGTCTGTCATTAGACGGCGTGAGGCGTTAATGATGAAGATTTGGAACGCAGTTTCGCCAAAAGCAAAACCACCTGGGCGTACGGTTTCAGCCAGCTGGCCGACCATAGTATCGATTAATTCAACATCGTTATTATAAAGACGTTTTAATTCAGCTAAGGTTTTTGGATCAGAGGTTAGGTCTTCAAACTTATTAATCGGCGTTAAACCAATTTGACGACGGAATTCGTTATAACGTGGTACACCACGTTCACGATCACGCACGATATCGATAGTCGCTAAATCGATGTTACCCACAAGAGGCAAATCCAAATTACGCAAAAAGTTAGGGTAGTTATGCAGGGTTAAAGAACCTGGGTGAGTGATCCCCATGGAGTACCATAAGCGCTCGCCTGTTTCATCGGCCAGCATAGTTTCTGCATCGCCATCACGAGTATCCTCTAGCGCAATCACACTGGATGGAATACCTGAACCCACATCAAATACCTGGAAGTTATCAGGCAGTAATGGGTGCATACGATAAACGGCAACAAATTCTTCCGTTAAAGAATATGCAACACCGTGATTCTTTGGCTCAGCAGCACCTACAACACCAGCAAGTGCATGATCGATACTCGATGCACCATTGATTAATTCAGATAGCTTAGGGTCTAAACCAACTAACTGAGAAACCACAGAATCGGTTTTTTCTAGACCTTCAACAACACTGCGAATGCCCGCTTGATAAGCATCACGACCTTCGCGATCGCCAATTAGCCCCCACCAGTTTGCCGCCATGGCTTTTTCTAATACTGGATTTGCTAATAATGCTGGCGTCCACTCTGTCGTATGAATCTTGGCCATTAGTGCCGAGTTCGCTAAACGCGCGCGGTCATAAATCCATTGATCAGACGCTGCTGGATAAGCTTGCTTCAATTTATCAGCAATTGCATTGTGCTCCAGAGTAAACACCTGGTGCAACATACTCAAACCAACCCACCAGTTATCATTGAAGCCTGTTACTGGCACACCGGATAGGAACTCTGTCGGTAATGTGCCGTCGCTATTAAGTTTTAATTTACCATCAACAAAAGAACGAATTTCATTATTTTTTTCTAAGCTGCTGCCGTATATCTGAGAACCATCCCACCAGTGGGTATTCACATTCTGATAAGTATCAGGCAGTGCGCTTTCAGAATCCAAACGGCTTGGATCTGGTTGAGTACGTTTGATTTCAATCGTACCGCTACCCAGTACATCACCTTCAGGTAGATCAACGACGATGGGATTTTCATCTACGTTCTCACCGTGAGCAACCCAGTCATGAACCATAAACTGAATCCAAGCAGACGCGAGGAAGTTAATAGAGGTTGCTGGTTTAAATTCTTCACGGGCGAGTAACGAGTTACTAACGTCACGAGGATTAGGGGTTAGCAGAGTATCGGCCTCTGTTTCACCAAACGCGGCTTCTAGCTGAACGTTACGGCCAAAACGACGCAGTGCAGAACCTTCCGATGGGTTCTCTAGAATATTACAAGTACCATCTTCTGTACGGGCATTTAAGCTGCGCTCATCACAGACAATTTGAGAGTTATAACGATCGTAGTTTTCCACTTCGATCAGGTTATTACCCAATAATTCTTCACGCTCTAATATTAATACGATAATGGCGAGGTAGACCCCTATCAAGCCAAATTTTACATATCCTGGCCAGGCGACCCATACAGAGTTAAGCATTTCAAAATTCTCCTTTATTTTGTGGTTATATTTGTTCTTATTATTATTTCCGTTAATTCAATTAAAATGAAATGTAACCTTTGCTGCTATAACTACTATAGAACTGATACTTTTCATTTTATTTAGCATGAATTTTTTATGACTATTACAAGATTATTTAGATAAAACTTACTTAGAAAACAATAAATAATATTTAATAAAAATTGTAATAAGCGGGTCAGTATAAATAGATATTGATCTGGGTCAATAATGGAGGAGTAGCAAAAGACTATCGATAAAAAGGATAATTATTTAGATGATTTTATTATGCTGAATAAATATTAGCCTTATGTAAATAGCGTGTAAAAAATATCTAAATATTTTCTACACGCTTAACGCTATTGATGATTATTTATTCTGTAAATTTTTCCATAATACCTTACTGGTACCGGCAATAAACTCAGCATCTTCTTCTAACATAGTATTGAGAATCGCTTTATTCATTTGCGATTTATTCTGACCATAGATCCAGCGATTTTTATTAAAGCTTGTGGCAAACTCTAATACGCCGGCTTGTAACGCTTCTTCATTAGCAAAAATAGCTTCCACTACCTGATGGTCTAGTAACTCCTGGGATCCAACGCGCTGCCCAGTCATAGCAAGGCGATTAAAAAATGTTTGCGGAATCGCTTTATTAATTAATGGGAACATTGAAGGGAAAAATGGAACAAGTACATCGACTTCAGGAAAACAGAAAAAACCTTTATCCGACTTCATAAAACGAAAATCACAAGCACAGGCCAGTACCGCACCATTACCAAAGCTATGACCATTTAATGCCGCGATAACGGGCATCGGGAAAGTTACTATACGTTTTAATAAGCTTGTAACCCCTGTCATAAAATCTGCAATATCTTTGACTGAGTTGGCAGGTTGAGACATCCATTCTAAGTCGATGCCTAGCGACCAGTTTTTCTCGGAAGCAGACGTTAAAATGATGGATTTAACTTTTTCTTCAGCCTCGACCGTATCTAGATGCTGATTAAATTCACGAATAAATTCGGGATTATGGCGATTTTCAGCGGTATTCATGGTTAATACCGCAACGGTGTCTTGATAGCTCAGCTCAATTAAAGGGCTCATGAAACTTATATACCTATACTTGCAATGAAATCTTTACAATAAAATGTTTACAGTGGAAACATGCAGTGTATGAAAATATACCAAACCTTTCCTAACAATTTTATGATCAACTAGCACATTTACATAATCTAGAGCCTTCTTCTAAGCCCCTATTAAGCACTCACAACCTCAAGTCTCACAGGCACCCCATTCACCGCCGCATTGCCACACAGTTTATCGATTAATGTATCGTCGGTTAAATCATTCAAGCTCACACCCGCATGCGCTTGTGCAATTCTTTGGCGTACACCTTTACGCCCGTGCCCCCAGCCGTGGGGAATGCTCACGATTCCTGGCATAAGCTCATCCGTTACCTGGGCTTCGATTTCGATACTACCGACTCGAGAGCTGACTTTCACCGACTGGCCATGGACAATTCCTTGCTGTGCCGCAGTATCAGGATGCAGCATCAGCGTGCAACGGGATTTACCCTTCACTAAGCGCTGACTATTATGTAACCAAGAATTATTACTGCGCACATGACGACGGCCAATTAATAACAGCTGATCATCATTATAGTGTTTGAATACTTCCGCGACTCTCGCCAAATCCGCTTTATAGAAATCGATATTCAAATCAATTTTCTTATCTTTATGTTTTAAACCCGCGGGTAACATAGAACCTAATGGACCAAGATCGATACCATGAACCTGCTGTTTAAGGGCTTTCATACTCACTTGTGGATAAGGGCCACGTTTTAAGCCTTGACCTAACAGAAACTTAGGACCAAAAGTCTTAGTTAACCAACGCTCTACCTTAGTCCCTACGCTAGCTTTTTTATCTAAGCGCTTAGCCAGCTCTAAGGTAATTTGCCAATCATGCATTTCATCAGGCTTTTTCTTAAACAGAGCTGGAGAGTATTTCGCGACATTGTGCACTGCGAAACCATTAAAGGTCACATCGTAATGATCACGCTCTAATGGCGAAACAGGGGGCAAAATAATATGGGCATGACGACTGGTTTCATTAATAAAATAATCCACCGATACCATAAAATCTAATTGCGCTAAGCCTTGGTCTAACTTATTGCCATTAGGGGTACTAAGCACAGGATTTCCTGCCACATTAATAAAGCCTTTTAGCTGCCCTTCACCTGCGGTTAACATTTCATCGGCCATCGCAACCACAGGATAATCACCATTAAAGTCGGGCAACTTGTTTACTCGGCTGTGGCGTTTGGCTAAATAACCGGGCCCCGTATTATTAACAATATCCAGTGCGGGTTTAGGAAACATTAAGCCGCCGACTTCATCTAGACGCCCTGTCACTAGATTAATCACCATAATCAAATACTGACTCAGCAAACCAAACTCTTGTACGGAAACCCCCATGCGTCCATAACAAACCGCCGACTCTGCTTGACAAAATTCTTTCACTAAACGCTTAATTTCTGCGGCTTGAATTCCGGTAATCGCCGCGACATTTTCAGCGCTATAGCCTTGAGCAAAAGATTCTAATTGCTCTATATCAACAGCAAGCGCCGCAGCTCGATTATTAATCGCTTTGTTTTGATTAACGTAACCCTGAGCATAAATTTCATTCAGCATCGCCAGCAATAATAAAACGTCCGTTGCTGGGCGGATAAAATGATGCTCACTCGCGGCTTCAGCGGTTTCGGTTCGGCGAGGATCTATCACTACGACTTTGCCATCGCGGCCTTTTATATCTTTTAATTTTTGGCGCATGTTGGCCGCGGTCATGATGCTGCCATTCGACGCCAGTGGATTACCCCCGATGATTAACATGTGCTGTGTACGGTTCACATCGGGCACAGGAATACGCAACATATGACCAAATAAATGCATACTCACAATATGATGAGGTAACTGATCAATTGACGTCGCGGAGAAACGGCTACGAGATTTAAGACTCGCAAGTAAATGCTTAGTCGTCAGCATACTACCCATGTTATGCACATTCGGATTGCCTAAATAAATACCTAACGCATTCTGCCCATGTTGCTTTTGCAGCGATTGAATACCTGTGGCAACTTTATCTAAAGCCTCAGGCCAACTAAGTTCCTTCCAGCCTTCTGCAGTGCGCTCTATGGGTTTACGCAAGCGATCAGGATCTTCATGCAAATCTTGTAAAGCAGTCGCTTTAGGGCAGATATAACCTTGGGAGAAAGGGTCGTTTTTATCGCCTTTAATCGATAATACTTTTTCACCATCGTGGGTTACTTCAATTCCACACATGGCTTCACATAAAGTGCAGGTCCTAAAATGGACTTGTTCATTGACCATTATCTTCTCCCTTAAATAAAATTTATTTTTGTTATTTTTGACTAGTAAACACACTAATAAAGAGCGATTGGAAATTCGTGCTTAATAGCTGAATCGCTTGTTCACGCTGGTATCGCTGCTGATGGCAGCCCAAGATCAGCTCATGCACCTGTGCAGCAGCCGTATCAACAAATAAGTTCACACTACTCGAAGTGAATGTTCGCCCAGATAAGGTTAATCCTTGGCTAAATATTTCAATCCACTCTTCTTGTAAGTCGTTAACCAAACCACCTAAACCATGATGAGTATGTTGGCCAAAGCGCGGTCTATCTTCAATTAAGTGTTGGAATAAATCGATATTTTGAAAGGCTGCATCAAAGATCATTCCTAAGCATTGCCGGCATTTATGATCGAGTAACTCCTTCGATAAAGAATCAAATTCTTCCAGCATGCTGACCCACGCCATACGCATTGGCGATAGATAACTTTCCTTTAGCAGTTCACACAGCTCTTGCTGTAAAGCATCCAGGCTTTCAAAGTGATTATAAAAACTGGGCTGAGCAATCCCCGCCCCTTTAGCCACCTTGTTCATACTTAAGCCTTGCGACCCCTCTTGGCTGTACAACTGCAGAGCGCTTTTCAGCAATGCACGTCGAGTTTTAGCCTTCGCCAATTCACGCTTAGATTCGGTGGCCACACCTTGGCTTAATTCTGCGGGCTTCATTGCGGCTTTGCTCATAAATTAATAACTTGTTTGATATCACATTACGGGTAATTAACACTTCAACTATAAGGCTATAGTCATTTAAACTATAAGTCTATAGTTGAATTTTTTACATAATAGGCCCCCCATGACATCAAGCGTATTTTCTCCTTTCTCACTGCCGTGTGGTGCGCAGCTTAGCAATCGGCTAGCGAAAGCCGCGATGGAAGAAAACATGTCAGATCCAGGGCAATTACCAGGTCCTGCTATCTTCCGCCTCTACCAGCGTTGGGCCAAAGGCGGCTCAGGACTGCTCATTACTGGTAATGTGATGGTTGATGGCCGAGCCATGACGGGACCAGGGGGCATCGTCTTAGAAAAAGAAACCGAGCTCGCCCCCTTTAAAGACTGGGCGCAGGCTGCAAAGAAAAATAACACCCAAATTTGGATGCAGATCAATCACCCTGGCCGTCAAGTGTATGCGGCAATGGGTGGAGACGTATTATCCCCTTCATCGGTGCCTCTGGATTTAGGAAAACACTCAAAATTATTTGGTCAGCCAAGAGCCATGACCCACAAAGAAATTAACAACCTGATTCAACGCTTTGTTGATACCGCAATAAAAGCGGAGCAAGCAGGTTTTGACGGTATTCAAATTCATGCCGCTCATGGCTATTTGCTGTCGCAATTTCTATCACCCCTAACTAATAAACGAAATGATGAATTTGGCGGTTCAATAGAAAATCGCATGCGCTTATTACTCAATATTATTAAAGCTATTCGTGAGAACGTTGCTAGCGAATTTGCAATTGCAGTAAAGATGAACTCAGCGGATTTTCAGCGTGGAGGATTTGATGCCGATGATGCCAAGCAAGTTGTTGTGGCAATGAATGCTCTGGCCGTCGACCTAGTTGAATTATCCGGCGGCAGCTATGAAAGTCCCGCCATGCAAGGCACGACAGCGGATGGCAGTACCCTTGCCCGTGAAGCCTATTTTTTAGAGTTTGCTAAAGACATTGCGCACCTAGCAACCATGCCGATTATGACAACGGGTGGAATACGACGCTTAGCTACCGCCGAACAGGTATTAGCTGAAGGCGTTGATATGGTAGGCATGGGAACCGCATTAGCAATGAACCCAGCACTTCCAAACGACTGGCAAGTCAACTCCCAGGTCGTCGCACATAGTGCAACGGTACGCTGGAAAGATAAAACCTTAAGTTCTGTCGCCACGATGGCCGTGATCAAACGACAGCTGCAACGAATGGGAAAAGGGAAAAATCCTAAGGTAAATGTTTCCCCAATATTTTCGTTAATTCGTGACCGCATTCGTTTAAAAAAATTAACAAAGCGCTATCAACAATATTTATCGTAAGAATTTTTTTATACTTTTTAGGCTCTAAAGTTCAGGTTCTAAAGTTCAGGCTCTAGAGCTTGTAGAAAATGATCCTGCCATAATTTTTGATAACGAATTTTATGCCAGCCAATATGACCAATACGCTTTTGACCAATGTCTGAAGGTTTAATCTTCACCATCTTTTTATCGGCACCAGTAAAGAACCCATGCAGCATTTCAACGTTCTTCATCGACATCATATCGTCATCAGTAAAGGCTATCGAAGTCATCGGCATTTTAGTATTGGCAAAATTTTTCTTTAACCAATCCCCTTCATAACCAATCGCGTAATCTTTTTTCAAGCACCAACGGCGCCACTGCATAATCACCCCTTTGGGCAAGTTACACATAATCTTTAATTTATCCCCAGGAAAGTAGCCTAATAGAGGGGCTGTTGCAGGAACTAAAAAATACCATAAAAACCAAGCAATCCGTTTTGTCGGCGTCGCGTTATACCACCAAGTTCCTGTGCCTGCGCCAACCGTAATCGCTTGATCTATTTGGTCAGTATTCTCCATAAAGCCCAACATATGAGCGCCTACGCTATGGCCGATCCAAATTAATTTTTGCTCGGGATAGTTTTCTTTAACAAAGTCTAATACCGCTGAGCAATCGTGCTTTGCCCAACTCAACTTATCGCTTTTGCTGTATTTCACGTGGCGATCAACCGATAAGCCAATACCATCGTAATCAAAAGTGACTGCGGTATAGTTATTATCAGTTAACCAATTGGCAAAATCGTCATACAAATACTGAGCAACTCCCGTTGCCGTCGCAATAATACAGACGCCTTTACTGCTGGTTTCGTCTTTGGCAGGAAATACTCGCGCGACAATAGAATGACCGCCAGTTGTCTTTAAGGTATTAGATTTCATAAGCACTCTTTGCTAAATAAGATTTAAAAACGTTTTAAAATAAAATCTAATTTTACCTACATCATTTTTTTAATTAATTCATTGAAATCTATTAAATTTTTTAAATAATATGGATACAATAACAGTTCTAATTGATTTATATAATCGTAATGTATTTGAATTTGAAAAAAAAAATTTGATTAATTTATCAAAAAAACTAAATAAAGTTATTG
>CAJVZR010000026.1 GCA_913019965.1 uncultured Oleispira sp. | reverse complement strand
ACGTCGTTAATGCTGGCAACGGATGCCTATTTATTATCGTCAACTTATCAGGCTGATTCTGGTAGTGGTACTTCTAAAGTAATGGCTGTGAACGTTGCGACTGGTTTGATAGAGGCATTAAATTTTAGTGACTTTGATTCTAAATCCGTTTATATCGTTAAGGTTAAACAATCTGAACCTAGCTGGTTAACGATTACCACCAAATTTGATGAGCGCCTTAATTTTTGTTTGAATCACCAGGGCTCATTATCATCACAGGTGACAGTGGAAACTTGTGATGGATCAAATCAACAAAAATGGATATTCGAAAGCAATACTGGCTTCATTCGTTCCTATTCTGGGGGCTGCTTGCAAGTTAATACTTTTGACAATTATGAGCCGGCTACTTATGAAACGTGTTCAAATTATTCGGCAGAGGTAAGTCCAGCAAATTCAGATCGCTGGCAGTCACTGGTAAATGGCTCAGGTTTCAATTTTAGAAGTCAATCGGATGCAGACCATTTTTTCTATGTGGGTTCTGGAGTAGGATCAACTTCCTTAGGAGATATTTTGATTTGGGATTACAGCTCCATTTCCCATGATGATCAAAATACCTGGTTCTATTAGAACGCTAATTGTTAAGCTATATTGATTAGGAAATCCATCAAGGATTCCCTAATCTCCAACCTTTCGAATTATAATAAATTCGCGGAGCGCTAATATTTATCGCGTCTTCATCTTGCTCTTTTTGCCAGGCAGGGTCAGATACGTCTTGATGTTCAAATCTATCGTTATGGTAATCAAAGCGATTAAGCTGCTGTAAACTATCATTTAATGCGACCATGCTTTGCGCTGTATTATCCAGAATGTCTTTATTGCTTGATACAGAAGAATTATCTAAATTAGCGATGTAAATACTGCCAGAAGCATTTAAATCTATGTCGCCTGTTCCTGCTTTAATTACCACCGGGTTTGTCACAGAGCTCCCAATAGTGGAGCCACTTTTTAAAGTGACTGCTTGGCTCGTTAAATTAATCGATGTGTCAGAATCCGATTGATAGTCGTTGATCGAATTTTCAATGTTGCCGACAGATACCAAAATACTTATTTCGTTGAGTGCTGATAAGCTGCCTAAACCAATATTACCTAAGCTCGAGGCAAGATTGATATTGCCATCCGATGACGTTAATGCACTACTGGAGGTTAGATTAATATCATTTGCTGAAGTAATTGATAAGTTACCACCTGTCGTCGTAATGTCTCCCGACACAATTAAAGAGCCTAGTTCAAAGATTAAATCACCAGCGAGATTAATATTTTCCGTTATGTTTAATGCCATTTCTTCGGAATGAATATTAATATTCTGTAGCGGGATATCTTGGCCAATAGCTCCCCAAGTTAGTGCGTTTGTATACAGGGTTAAATCATAATTACCATCAATAGTACTATTGCCAAAATCAGTTGACGTCAATGGCAGTTCAATAGAACCAAAAGTAATGTCGTCATGGAGAATAATTGAAGATGAATTAGAAAAGTCGAAAGCAAGCCCGGCATTATTTATATCACCATATAAGTTGATTATTCCCGAGGTTAAAGTTGAAATGCCTGATATTGCTGTTGTCTGACCGAGGGAGCCTAAACTAATATTTCCACTGCCGGAGTTAAGCGATATGGTCACTGCACCGTCAATTGATAATCCTGATAAGTTAATGTCTCCATTCGTTAGGGACGTATCAATTATTAAATCTTGATCTAGGTTCATTGAAAGATTACCTAGGAGGCTTAATCCTGTGCTGCCATCGGTTACAGGAATCGGTAGAGTTCCATCTGCCGTGCTGGCCGTATCTAACGTTAGCGTACCTGTGCCAGAGATGGAAATTGATTGCAAAGCGATTTCCGTACCCACTAAACCAAGTGTAAAATCTTGACTACCGTATTCAATTACTAGATTTCGGCTATTACTTGCCGACTGGGAATTGATTGGCACTATAGTAGAAGTAGACGCAGATTTTAAATTCAAATTACCCGTGAGTGTGCTATCGGTTGCTAGTGTTATTACCCCGGCACCTGAAAAATCTAAACTATTGGCTTCGGTCAAGCTGGTAGTAACATCCCCAAAAAGCAATAGCTCCTTACTGACAACGGTTAGGGCGTCCGTCGTAATGTCTGCAATGCTAATACTAGTCGCCGCGCCTGTTGAGGTAAGGCTTATATTATTTGTATTGCTGGTATCACTGATTAAATTGGTCGTTGATAAATCAATGCCACTTGTTGCGCTAATAGATCGCTCACCTGAAAGTGTAATTGATGGGGTATTGCCTGTTGAAAATATTCCCGTTATATCTATATCGCCATTAAAAAGCGTTAAACTACTGGCATTGGCAATCTCTAAATTACCCACTGAAGTTACATTTTGAATTTGCAAATCACTATCTGATGCGGAGAGTTGAAGGTTATGGTTTGCGGAGCTAGTTAGGTCGGCATTGAGAAGTAGGTGTCCGGTATTTGAAGTGCTCAGAGAAATATCATTGCCTAAAATGATGTCCCCTTGCGATAGGGTTATGTCAATACCATCTCCCTTTGTTGAGATATTTCCAGTTAGATTCACGCTTGAGGTATCTGTTGATGCTAAGGCTTCACTTTCTTTGACCACCAGAGAAGAAATATCATCAATAATATCCAGTGTGATATCTTTACCTGTGATCGCTAAGTTACTGCTATTGCCATTAACTTTATTATTAGTGAAAACGGTGCTGTCGTCACTAAATATAGCGGTGTCAGTCGCTAATTGAATCAGTTGTTCGGACCCAGATGTTGAATTGCTATTTAAGATTGAAAATGTGTCTGCATAAATATCACCACTAATATTGATATCGCCATTACTGCCGTTATCAATTGTACTTCGGTTGATAACGAAACTATTTAGCCGATTTGATGAATTCATCGACATGTTTCTTAAATCTAGAATTCCATTTGAGGTATTTAGCGTTAATTGATTCGTATTATTGGATGCATTTGATTCGCTGCTGAGAATCTCCACGGTATTGAGGGATAATTTATTTGAACCAGTTACCTCAATACTTCTATCTCCATCAACCGTAAGTATCTGATTGCTTGAAAATAATACTTCTCCGCTACTGCTTATGTTTGCATTCAGTAAGGTTGATGAGCTATTTACCTGAAGCCCTGCGGTATTTATATCGGCAAAGATATTGATCGATTCGGAAGTCATTGAACTGCTTCCTAAGCTTAGGGAAAGATTATCTCCGGAAATTGTTGAGTTAATATTAATT
The DNA here is from genome assembly GCA_913019965.1 of uncultured Oleispira sp. GTDB lineage: Bacteria > Pseudomonadota > Gammaproteobacteria > Pseudomonadales > Oceanobacteraceae > Oleispira. The sequence continues at coordinate 48,865 of CAJVZR010000026.1, read as the reverse complement.
GTGGGGGCAAGAAGCGTTAATTCACCGGTTTGGGTGCTTGTACTAAGTCCACCATTGACATCAAGCTGAAGGTCAGCTTGGATGGTTAAGAATCCGTTGGTATTAAGGCTAGAAATGATATCAGCTGAGGTAAAGTCAGTTCCCGCTTCATCACCTATAGTTATATTGTCTGGGTCAATTAACCAGTGGCCGGACAATCCATTTTCAGAAGTCGTATAAACCAGCGTATTAATATCAATACTCTCACGCCCAGAGGTTTCTATGTAACCACCATCCCCTGATAAAGAGCCCGCTTTGGCCGATAACACTCCTTTACTTAAAAGGTTGCGCTCCGCTATAAGGCGTATATCACCGCCATTACCTTCAATTTGGGCATTTGATTCTATAGTGCCGGTTTGCTTAATAGATCCTGAGCTTGCGGATAATCTAATAATTCCTGCATTTTCATAAATCGAACTGGCATTAATTATTCCAGAGTTATTAATGGCACTATTTAAGCTGGAGTCTTTGGCTTTAGAGTCCAAAAGAATTAACCCACCAGTCGCGCTAATATCCCCAGAATTATCTATGCCAGTTGGATTTAAGGCCTCTAATGAATCCACTTGAATGCCGATACCAGCCATGTCGTTAAGATAAAGAGTGCCTTGTGTACTATTGCTGATTGCAATTTCACCATTAGGGCTTTTAATTGACCCCGTATTGTTGATCTCGGGTGAGAAAAGGGCAATAAAGCCCCCGTTTTCTGATGTGATTCGCCCCTGATTGGTAATGCTTCCAGTGCCCGTGCTCGACAAGGTCACTTTCTGTTCGTCAAAGCTTTCAATGGATGAGCTGGTTGCTATGAAAGAGGCCGTATTAATTGTACTCGTAGGTGAAAAGATAAAACCATTAGGATTACTTAAAAATACTCGGCCATTTGCATTAATTGATCCTAATATTGTGCTTGGGTTTTGATCAAATATATTGTTTAGCGTAGTAGAGCGGTTATTTGGCTGTATAAAATTGACCTGCTCATGCTCGCCGACATTGAAGCTTTGCCAGTTAATGGTTGCATTGTGAGAGGTCTGATTGATCGTCGTAATGGCGTTGTTATTGGTAATGGTGGCATTACCAGATGCGACATCTCCACCTAGAGGGCTGGCAACAAGATAGGTGGGGCTGAAGCAAAGTAAGAAAATGGATATCTTTGTTGTTTTCATGATTAGAACCTACGTTGTGCCGACAAATAAAACTGAACGCTATTGCCGTTAACGGGCTCAGTTTTAGATAAGGGGAAGCCCATTTGCATGCGGGTCTGGAATTTTTTCTCTTTTACAAAATCTGCATACCAACCAATGGCATAGAGGTGCTCAGTAGCAACTTCATTCGCTAGTGCATCATTCCTCCAGCCTACCGCATAATCAAAAAATACGGCTGCAGTTAAATTGTCGATCGGCAATGATAATTTCTCAGCATACGATTTTCCAATGACCTCAACTGTCGATTGAAAGGCCGTATCAGCAATGTAATCAGAGCTGGTATAACCGCGAACGGCATAAGGACCACCAAGAGAAACTTGCTCCAACCCCAAGAGGATATCTTCAGTATATTGATAGTTGAATTTGGTTAGAACTTGAAAACTGTCAACTTGTTGCAAGCGTGAAAACTCAAATGAAATTTTATTGAAATCGGCAGGAGCATACTCTAGGTTCTGATTCTGGCGACTATTACTATCCCCATTCGCCATAGAACCGAGGGTCGACTCAAGACCTTGGTGAAGGTCAAGTTTGATATTATTCTGTGCAACTTCGTAAAGATGATCGATAAAATGTAGAGAGTTTTTAAAACTTAATATTGTGAGTTTATCTTCTTCATCATAATTATTTTGTTGGCTCGTTGCGGATTTAAGATCTAATCGCAGACTGGAATCAAATAAGAAGTTGTTGGTTAAAATCCAGGGTTTCTTGAATGAGTAGTAATTGGTTGTCGCTTCCCCTTTAATGTTCAATGCTTCAAGCTCTCTTCCGATAGAATATGTACTTTGCTGAATTCCTGTTTGAAAAACGAGTCCATGAGTAAAAATAGGATTAAGGAACGAAAATAATGAATCACGGCTTAGATGAAACTCAAGAGGTACCTGATAATCCAAACTCCCATAGAGTGAATTAGTTGGATCCAGTGTTGCCATAATGCCTAGGCTTAACTGATCAGCATTTCCCGTGATGTTATTTATATTTCCTTTAGCAATAACTCGATAATTACCCGTATATTCACTGCCAAAATTATCAAATGTTAATGAACCTTCGAATCTATTTTGGCTTTTAACTTTAATATTGAGTTCAGTCGACCCTGCATCATTACTCGGTCTGAATTGAACCTGGGTTTCTAAGCCTGGATACTGGGATAGTCTAATCATTGAAGACTCAAGCTGACTACGAAAGCTTGGTTTTCCGAGCAGGCTCTTAAAAGGCCGCACAAGAGTATCGTTTTGATAAAGCTCACTAGAATTCTTTGTTTTTTTCATCTGTTCTGAAGCAATACTTTGAACGATTCCTTCCGCTATTTTTAGTTTTACTGTTTTATTATTGACATCCTGTTCAGGAATGTAAATCTTCGCAAGTAGAAGGCCTTTCTCGCGCAAGTGATTGGTAAGTGTCATTGTTAGACGATTAAACCGGCTAATCGTATACCTGCCGTTATTATCCTTAATGCTATCCTGGCAAATTGCTTCGAGGTCGATTAAATGAATACCATAAAAAGATAAATCGGGTAGGTCGGACAAGTCGAATTTTTGAATAGTTAAGATAGGCTCGCTATCGAATCTATTATTAAGATTGTTATTTTGGGTTTCCTGATCGTTTGTGTACCGACTAGATTCTTGGCTGTCAAAATAATTTACACTGGGTTGTGCATTGGAATGACTGGCAAATATTGAAAATAAAACCAATAAAGCGGCTAGCGTGAAGTTCATTACGTGTATCTCTTAAAGCCTAGCTAGGTTTGATGGGAATATGTAGTGCAATGCATTAGCGTATTTAAACAAGAAGATGACAAATCCCTGTATCTTATCTTTTGTGAATAATGGTTTTTATTGAAATAAAATTCGGTCAAGAATGGTGTTCTTTCTTGCGCACACTATATCTTTTGGATACTGTCTTAGCAAATGAATCTTGAGGGATACAAGTGTGTTTAATGTCAGTATTAAGAATGTTGTTGCTAAGCTAAGTCCAAACTTACGAGACTCGTTAGAAGGTGCTGCTGGCCTGGCGATGTCCATGGGCCATTACAATGTTGAAATAGAGCATTGGTTAACAAAAGTTCTGGAGCACCCTCACACCGATTTATTAAAAATTCTGCAACAGTATGATGTAGAAGTTGATAAGGTTGTAGCTTCTCTTACAGTCACTACAGAAAGTCTTCGCAGTGGCAACACAAGACCTCCTGCTTTATCCCCTAACGTCGTTAGTTTGGCATCACAATCTTGGATGCTGGCATCCGTTGAGTACGGGCAAGGTTTTGTTAGTTCAGGACATTTATTAGCGGCCTGCTTATTGGATGATGGCATACGAGGTCAGTTGATTTTATCCGTCCCTGAACTCGCCATCATAAAACCAGATTCAATTAAAGATTTTGCCCCCAAAATTATTGGTACTACTTCTGAATCTGCGTTAATGAAAGCCAGTGATGGATCCGTAGGTTCAGCTTCAGGCGCTCAAGGATCTGCTGGTCCTAGTAATGCTCCAGCCTTGGATAAATTCACTATAAACTTAACCGCAAGAGCGAAAGCGGGTGAGATGGACCCTGTTTTAGGAAGGGATGAAGAAGTTCGTCAGCTTGTTGATATATTACTCCGTCGTCGTCAAAATAATCCGATTTTAACCGGTGAGCCCGGCGTGGGTAAAACCGCGGTAGTGGAAGGCTTTGCACAACGTATTGCAGAAGGTGATGTTCCCGATGCACTGCAAGGCATTCAGGTCCTTTCTTTGGACATGGGGTTGTTGCAAGCCGGCGCAAGCGTGAAAGGTGAATTTGAAAATCGATTAAAGTCCGTTATTAAAGAAGTGAAAGAGTCGCCTGAGCCGATTATTGTTTTCATTGATGAAGCGCATACGCTTATTGGTGCGGGTGGTGCAGAAGGTAAGGGGGATGCTGCCAATCTACTTAAACCGGCACTTGCTCGTGGTGAGTTTAGGACCATAGCCGCAACGACTTATGCTGAATATAAAAAATATTTTGAAAAAGACCCTGCATTAACCCGACGTTTTCAAGTTGTAAATGTTGAAGAGCCAAGTGTTGAAAGCGCGACTAATATGATGCGAGGGATTGCTAAAAGCCTAGAGAAACATCATAAAGTCAGAATTCTAGATGAGGCGATTGAAGCCTGTGTGAAACTTTCAGCACGTTATATACCGGCAAGGCAGCTGCCAGATAAATCAGTGAGTTTATTAGATACAGCTTGTGCTCGAGTTGCATTAAGTCAGGGATCAACCCCTGCATCGGTTGAAAGTGCTCGCAGAGAAATAAGCCAATGTGAAACCAATATCGAGCTATTGCAAAGTGAACAGGAGGCTGTCGGTGGTTGTGATGAAAAGCTCGCAGCCTATTCAGCTCAAATTGAAGCCGCGCAATCACTTTTGGTCGAGTTAGAAAAGCAATGGCAAGCCGAAAAAGACATTATTGAAAAGATCAATAACGCTCGCGAACAAGGCGAGCAGCTGGCAGTTATTCAGGCCTTAATTGAAGAGCTCTCCCAGCTTCAGGGCGAAGAGTCTATGGTTTATGTTGATGTTGATGCTCAAGCTGTTGCTGAGGTGGTGGGGAATTGGACCGGTATTCCAGTTGGGCGAATGATGGGAGATGAAATAACAAACATCATCGAGCTGGATAAGAGATTGGCAGAGCGCGTTGTCGGACAAGATCACGCTATGGAGGCCATCGCACAAGCTGTTAGAACCTCCCGAACGGGACTAACAGATCCTCGCAAGCCGGTTGGGGTTTTCTTGATGGTTGGCACCTCGGGTGCGGGTAAGACTGAAACGGCTTTGGCACTGGCAGACTATCTATATGGCGGTGAGCAAAACGTTATTACTATCAATATGTCTGAATTCAAGGAAGAGCATAAAGTTTCCATGCTGCTAGGCGCTTCTGCGGGTTATGTAGGTTACGGTGAAGGGGGGGTGTTAACAGAAGCTGTTCGTCGAAATCCCTATAGCGTTGTATTGTTAGATGAAATGGAAAAGGCCCATTCCGGTATCCAAGACGTATTTTATAATCTCTTTGATAAAGGGACTATTAAGGATGGCGAAGGTCGAGATATCGACTTTAAGAATACGATTGTAATCATGACCTCGAATGCTTGCTCAGGTCAGATTGCTGATATTTGTGCGGAAGGTGAATTGCCGGAAAGTTCAGATTTACTAGAAAAAATCCGACCAGAGCTTTTAGAATATTTCAGACCGGCTTTTTTAGGTAGAACAACCGTTGTGCCTTACTACCCATTGCGTAAAAACGTATTAACTAAAATTGTAGGTATTAACCTTAAGCGCATAGAAAAGAGGGTTGCAGAGCATTATGGAGCAGGCTTCAGTTATGATGAGTGGCTTGTCGATCATTTGGCAGCTCGCTGTAATGATCCTGATACCGGTGCTCGTAACGTAGAAAATATATTAACTCGTTCTATCTTACCTGGACTTGCTTCAGAGTGTTTGCAAAAAATGGCTGAAGGAATAGACATTAAAAATATTCACATTGGCCTAGCAGCGGATAAAGAAAACTACCGATATGATATTACGGAATAACTAAGAAAAGATTAAGGTTAAAAAGAGCGCCCTAAATCAAGGGCGCTATATCCGATTAGGCCTTAACTAACATCTGGATTTACGCCATCCAAAGGCTTGATTACCAGCACATCTGCAGAAACTCGATCAACAATACGCTCCGCAGTATTGCCCAGTAAAACACCTGATATTCCTTCGCGAGCAACACTGCCAATGACCACAAGATCCGCTTCAATCTCTTTGCTCATCACCTCAAGCACGTCGTCAGGATCCCCCTCTGTAATGTGAATATGGTCATCATTAATACTGTACTTATGAGCATATCGCTCGCATTCGGTTCTATGCTGCTGGGTTATGTACTTTTGGATGTCGTCAGGGGCAGTCACTTCCGGCACCATAGCAAAAGCCAGTGCAACCATAGGGTAAGAGTTAACTAGATGAAGGTCTGTAGAGAAGTGATCAGCTAAATGTTCAGCAAAATCGAGTATGTTGTCGTTAATCAAACGATGTCCTTCATCATGGGAGGTCGCATCAATAGAGGCAATGATACGATTATTAGCCCATGGCTTGGAAGATTTAACCAACAGCACAGGTGCAGGGCAGTGGCGTAGAATATTCCAATCGCTGTGAGTAAATATTCTATCGACTAGACCATGATGATGCTGTGTTCCTTTAATGACAAGGTCGAAATCATTTGCATTCATCGAAGCCATAACGGCGTTATGAAGGTTCTTTTGCCAGTGTACCTCGCTGGATATTTCTATCCCTTGTTTTTCTGCTTCCCCAGCAAAGCTCTCTAACCATAACTGACAGTTATTGATCAATGCGGATTTAATTTTGTGCTTAGTCTCAACTTCTAGGGACGAGCTTTCCTCACAATAACTTTCGTAGCAGCTACCTAAGATAGTGATATTGGCTTTTACTGAGCTGGCAAGTGCTAGAGCGCGATCAAATGCGTGTTGTTCTGGATGGTCGCTGTCTAATACGACGAGAATATGATTAATATCTAGCATGGTTTGCTCCTTGAGTACTCGTTGCTGCATACGCAGTGCTTATTAATAATGTAGCTCAGCAAATAAGGTTTGAGTTGCCTTATATCAATAGTCTAGGTCTTTATTAGGTTGATAAAAGCTTTTGCAGCGTTAGACAGGGTTCTGTCTTGTAGATATAGCAATCCAAGCGGGCGAGAAAGCTGAATGTGATCAACTTCAAATGACATCAATCCTGCCTCTTCTAGGTTATCGAGCATGGACTCTGGCAGCAAGCTCCAGCCGAGGCCTACCGATACCAGCATTTTAATTGTTTCAAGGTAGTTGGTTGGCATGGGGGTGCTAAGAGCAAGGTTGCGTTGTTTAAATTGAGTATCTAGAAGTTTAAAGGTGAAGGTATTCTCCTCCGGCAAAATGGCTGGGTACCCACTGAGATCTTCTAGTTCGATTTTGGCGAGCGCATTAAGCGGGTGTTGCTTAGCACACACAAATACCATTTTGTCCTGCCAGAGCACCTCACTAATTATGCCTTCAGGAAGCGTAGTATTGTTGTGTGAGGTTTCAAGGGTTGTTAGCGCGAGTTCTACTTGTCGCTGTGCGATGGCTTGATAAGCTGATTCCGAGCCCATAAAGCTAAGGTTAAGTTCAGCTAGAGGAAAGCGATTAACAAAGGACTTCAAGTAAGGCGGTAATCTATGTAGCCCAATGTGGTGGCTTGTTCCTAGCTTGAGCTTGCCCTCAACCTGGTGATTCATATTGCGCATTGAAAGCTGTGTATCGCTTACAAGCTGCACTATTTCTTTGGCTTTGGGTAAAAGGGATAGTCCGGTATTGGTCAAACTTAGGCTGCGATTATGGCGGTCAAATAAGGGGCTATTTAATTGTTCTTCCAGGCCTTTTATGCGTTTGCTGATTGCTGGTTGAGTGAGGTGCATGTGTTCAGCTGCAATTGAAAACGACTTGAACTCTGCCACTGCAATAAAAGCTTTTAGGGCGTGTATATCCATGATGTTTTTATGTTTAATTAATGTATTCCAAATAGTAATACAAAATATAAAAAATATGAATTGGAGTTATTTGATCTTTTTTCGTATTATAAATTCATAATAATCATGCAGCTATGAGAGAGCGCTATGACAAACAAAACAACAGGTAAAACATTGTATGACAAGTTGTGGGCTTCACACTTGGTCAAGCAGCGCGATGATGGCACAGCGTTAATTTATATCGATCGCCAGTTATTGCACGAAGTAACATCGCCACAGGCGTTTGAAGGTCTGCGCATTGCAGGTCGTAAGCCTTGGAAGTTGAGCGCTAACCTTGCAACACCAGATCATAACGTACCGACTACAAAAACCGAGCGTGAAGTCGGTATTGAAGGCATCCAAGATCCTGTATCAAAAATCCAGGTGAAAACCTTGGATGATAACTGCCAAGACTTCGGTATTACTCAGTTTGATATGATGGATAAACGCCAAGGTATCGTACACGTAGTGGGCCCAGAGCAGGGCGCAACTTTACCGGGTATGACAGTGGTTTGCGGTGACTCCCATACCGCAACTCACGGTGCATTTGCAGCTTTGGCACATGGTATCGGTACATCTGAAGTTGAGCACGTATTAGCAACTCAGTGTTTGATTCAGCGCAAAATGCAAAACTTATTGATCAAGGTTGATGGTGAGCTGGGTACAGGTATCACAGGTAAAGATGTGGTATTGCACATTATTGGTGTTATCGGTACCGCCGGCGGTAACGGTTGCGCAATGGAATTTGGTGGCAGCGCCATTCGTAGCATGAGCATGGAAGGTCGTATGACCATGTGTAATATGGCGATCGAAGCGGGCGCTCGTGTCGGCATGGTAGCGTTTGATAAGTTAACCGCTGACTATGTTAAGGGGCGTGATTTTGCTCCTAAAGGCGATCAGTGGGAAATGGCCTTAGAACAGTGGTCAGATTTGAAGTCTGATGATGATGCGGTTTTCGACAAGGTTGTAGAAATCAAAGCGGAAGACATCAAGCCACAGGTGACCTGGGGTACATCTCCTGAGATGGTTACAACGATTGATGGTTTTGTTCCAACATTAAAAGACGCTAAAGACGATGTGGAGCGCAGTGGTTTTACCCGCGCTTATGAATACATGGGCTTAGAAGAAGGCCAAGCGATTACTGATATTAATATCGATCGTGCTTTTATCGGTTCTTGCACCAACAGTCGTATTGAAGATTTACGTGCAGCGGCTGCGGTTGCTAAAGGCAATAAAGTAGCCGATAGCGTGAAGCAAGCCTTGGTTGTTCCGGGTTCTGGCTTAGTAAAAGAGCAAGCTGAAGAAGAAGGTTTGGATAAGATCTTCGTTGAAGCAGGTTTTGAATGGCGTGAGCCAGGCTGTTCTATGTGCTTAGCAATGAATGCCGATAAGTTAGGTAGTGGTGAGCATTGCGCATCGACGTCAAACCGTAACTTCGAAGGTCGCCAGGGCTATGGCGGTCGTACACACTTGGTAAGCCCTGCAATGGCAGCCGCTGCTGCAATCGCGGGTCACTTTGTTGATGTTCGCCAGTTTGAATTGGTTAAATAGGAGGGTTAAAAATGAAAGCATTTGTTAAGCAAAGCGGTATTGTCGCTCCTATGGATCGTGCCAACATCGATACGGATATGATTATTCCGAAGCAGTTCTTAAAATCCATCAAGCGCAGTGGCTTTGGCCCTAACTTGTTTGATGAGTTGCGTTATCTAGATGAAGGTCAGCCAGACGCGGATAACTCGGGTCGTCCGTTAAACCCTGACTTCGTATTGAATCAGCCACGTTATCAAGGTGCGTCTATTTTGATCGCTCGTGAAAACTTCGGCTGTGGCTCTTCTCGTGAGCACGCTCCTTGGGCATTGGAAGATTTTGGTTTTCAGGTCATAATCTCGTCCAGTTATGCGGATATCTTCTTCAATAACAGCTTCAAGAACGGTCTATTACCGATTATTTTGGATGAAGCGATTGTTGATGAGTTATTTAATGAAGTAGCTGCCAATGAAGGTTATGAGTTGGTGGTTGATTTAGAAAACCAGCAGATCGTTAAATCAAATGGTGATTCAATTCCATTTGAAGTCGATGCGTTCCGTAAGCATTGTTTATTAAACGGCTTAGATGACATCGGTTTGACCTTGCAAGATGCCGACGACATTAAAGCGTATGAAACTAAGCGCAAAGAATCGTCGCCTTGGTTGTTTTAGTATTTGTTTTAAGTTGTACGAGATAAAAGCAAAGATTAAAAGCAGGCCTTTGCATGCACTGCATCGAGTAATTCCCTTCTGGGGACGCCGTGAATACGTCGCTGCGCTCTCCCTGTAGGCTCGTATTTCGCCAGTCGTTGCAGGCATTCACGCCGCTACGCTCCATGCGAAATGACGCCACCTGAAGTGAACAACTCAATGCAGGGCCTCAATATTGTTAGTTATTCAGAAAAGCTCTGATTTATTGAGGCCTTTCATGTAAAAAGTGGGTCTTATTTTTTGTTAATAATGGTGTATTTGTAGAACTTACTCAAAGCAGTATTGGGTTATGGGTAGTTCGTTAAAGGGGCGTCATTTCGCAGGGATGCGAAATACGAGGCTACAGGGATGTATGTACGTCCGTCCCCAAAGACGAATTACCCATCACCCAGTATTGCGTCTGGCAGATAACCAAAAAAATCATTTAAAAAGTTAAGTTGGAATTAAAATGTCTAAGAAAGTATTAATCCTGCCAGGCGATGGTATTGGTCCAGAAATCGTAACCGAAGCTGAAAACGTTTTGGTTGCCGTAAATGAAAAATTCAACCTAGGTCTTGAGCTTGATCATGGTCTGGTCGGTGGCGCTGGTTATGATGCTCATGGTGCTCCACTACCAAGCGAGACAATGGAAAAAGCCAAAGCGGCTGATGCCATTCTTTTAGGTGCTGTAGGCGGGCCAAAATGGGATGAGCTTGAAGATCGCGAAATGCGTCCTGAAAAAGGCCTGCTAGGTCTGCGGTCTGGTCTTGAATTGTTCGGTAATTTGCGCCCAGCAATCTTGTACCCACAGCTTGCTGATGCATCTTCATTAAAGCCTGAAGTTGTTTCTGGTTTAGATATTTTAATTGTTCGTGAATTGACAGGCGGTATTTACTTTGGTCAGCCACGCGGCATCCGCACCTTAGATAACGGCGAACGCCAAGGTTACAATACTTACGTCTATAGCGAATCTGAGATTCGTCGTATTGGTAAAGTTGCCTTTGAAGCGGCTAAGAAACGCGGCGGCAAGCTTTGCTCAGTCGATAAAGCCAACGTATTGGAAGTTACCGTATTGTGGCGCGAAATTATGAATGACATGGCGAAAGACTACCCAGAAGTAGAGCTTTCTCACATGTACGTTGATAACGCCGCGATGCAGCTTGTGCGTGCACCTAAGCAGTTTGATGTAATGGTTACCGGTAACATGTTTGGTGATATTTTATCCGATGCGGCCGCTATGCTAACAGGCTCTATCGGCATGCTGCCTTCAGCGTCATTGGATAAAGACAATAAAGGCATGTATGAGCCTTGTCACGGTAGTGCACCTGACATCGCTGGCCAAGGTATCGCTAACCCATTAGCAACGATTCTTTCTGCTGCGATGATGTTGCGTTATTCACTGGGTGAAAACGAAGCTGCTGATGCCATTGAAAAAGCGGTAAGCGATGTATTGGATCTAAATTTACGCACCCCGGATATTTACTCTGACGGTATGACCAAGGTGAGCACTGCAGAAATGGGCGCCGCGGTAGTTAAAGCTTTATAAGAAATATTGTAAACTGTAACAAATACTTAAAAATTAAAACAGCCTTGTTGCCTTGTCTGAGTTTCTTGATTAGAAGCTCAAAAGGGCGCAGGGCTTTGTTAGGTTGGAAATGAAGATGAAAACTGTAGGTCTAGTAGGCTGGCGTGGCATGGTAGGTTCCGTGCTAATGCAACGTATGGAAGCAGAGAATGATTTTGCTGACATTAACCCAGTGTATTTCACTACCTCGCAAGCAGGGCAAGACGCTCCAGCTTTTGGTGGTAAAGAAGCCCCAGCGCTTAAAGATGCGTTTAGCATTGAAGAATTAAAAGCTATGGATGTCATTATTACCTGCCAGGGTGGTGATTACACCAAAGAAGTTTATCCAAAATTGATGGCAGATGGCTGGAAGGGTTATTGGATTGATGCTGCGTCTAGCTTGCGCATGGCTGATGATGCCGTAATCGTATTGGACCCAGTAAATAAAGACGTAATTAAAAACGCTTTGACTGCGGGCACCAAAACTTTCGTCGGTGGTAACTGTACTGTTTCCCTCATGCTGATGGGTCTTGGTGGTTTATTTGAGAATGGCCACGTTGAATGGTTAAGTTCGCAAACTTATCAAGCGGCATCCGGTGGCGGTGCTAAGCACATGCGTGAGTTATTAACTCAAATGGGTCAACTTAACTCTGCAGTTGCTGATAAATTGGCAGATCCGCGTAGCGCGATTCTAGATATCGACCGCATTGTTGCTGAAACTCAGCGCAATGGCACTATGGATACAGCCAACTTTGGCGTACCACTAGGCGGTAGCTTGATTCCCTACATCGATTCTGAGCTTGAAAATGGTCAGAGCCGTGAAGAATGGAAAGGGCAGGCAGAAACCAATAAGATCCTAGCCACAGGTAACGACATTATTCCAGTAGACGGTACCTGTGTACGCATCGGCTCCATGCGCTGCCACAGTCAGGCGTTCACCATCAAGCTTAAGCAAGATGTACCCATGGATGAAATCAACGCCATGTTAGATGAGCATTCGCAGTGGTCTAGCGTTGTAGCAAACAACAAAGAAGCAACCATTGCAGGGTTAACACCTACAGCAGTAACCGGCACATTGAATGTTCCTGTTGGTCGTTTGCGCAAAATGAATATGGGTCCTCAATATTTGAACGCCTTCTCTGTAGGTGACCAATTATTGTGGGGGGCTGCTGAGCCTTTACGCCGCATGCTGCGCATCTTATTGGAAGATTAATCTGATCTAGATAAAGACCAGTAATGCCAAATTCGCAAAATGACACGCTAGACATATTGGGTCAATATGTGTCGTTTTGTGAATAAGCTCACACTTTAGTTTTAAAAACTGGTCAAAAGATAGGCTGAAAGCCGCATGAAACGTGAGATTTCAGCGTACAAACATTGCGAAAACTCCATTTATAATTGATACTTACGACTGTTATTGAAAGGAATCTATAAGTTTTAGTTTAAATGGACTTAGGATTCATGAATTTAATTTGGTTTTATTGTTTGCAAGATCGGCATCAAGCAGCCTAATAACAACAAGGAAGCAGAGAATGAAGCGCACGCTTTTAAGTACTCTAGTGATTACCAGCACCCTGGGCCTTAGTGCCAATGTGTTTGCACTGAGTATGGGTGAGCTTGAATTAAAGTCCACACTCAATCAGCCTCTACAAGCAGAAATTGAGCTGAGCAATATTGATGATTTAACTGAGTGGGAAATCAAGCCATCTTTAGCTTCTGACGGCGATTTCGACCGTGCAGGTGTTGAAAAAATATTCTTTTTAAGTGATATCGATTTTGAAGTACAAGGCAATCGAATCATCTTATCCAGTGATAAGTCAGTTACAGAGCCATTTCTAAATTTTTTGGTACAGGTTAACTGGCCATCAGGTCGCCTACTACGTGAATATACCTTACTGCTAGATCCGCCTGTTTTTGATGAGCAAATTCAGCCGTTAGCGGCAACCGATATTCCACAGCGTATTGAATCTCAAGCGGTAACTCCGGCAGCACAAGCCTCTCAACCTAATCGTTGGGAAACAGAAAGCGCTGCACCAGGTACGTATAAGGTTCAGCCCAATGATACACTTTGGGAAATAGCGATTAATACGCGCCCAAGCAGATCTGTATCACCGCAACAAATGATGCTTGCTATTCAAGATAGCAATCCAGGTGCTTTTATTGGCGGCAACATTAACCGCTTAAAAACGCACCAAGTGCTTCGCATTCCTAATCAGCAACAAGTTGCCGATCGTAACAACGGCCAAGCGGTTAGTGAAGTACTTCGTCAAAACAACGAGCTGCAAACTGCAGGGGCACAGTTAGACGCAACCAAGAACGCGGCACAATCAAATAAAGCCGAACAACTTCAAGATGGCGGCGAATTAAAGCTACTATCTAAGCAGAATACGGTAGCTGATTCAGCGGGCGCCAGTGGCGATGTGGAAAGCGGGGTCGCAGAGGGTGGTCGTACAGACGGCCTGCAAAACGAACTAGCTATTGCGCTTGAGACATTAGATACCAACAAGCTAGAAAATGAAGAGCTAAAAGATCGCCTTGCTTCTTTAGAAGAGCAAATCGCTACACTTCAACGCCTTGTATCTCTAAAAGATGATCAATTAGCCAGCATTCAAAGTATCGAACTGCAACAAGCTGAAGAAACTATTTCTGAAGCAGCCGGTGAAGAACTCGTTGCTGAAGATGTCTTATCTGAAGAGACTATTTCTAATGAACCGGCCTTTGACGAGGCGTCGGCAGAAGAGCTAACAACGGAATTACCGGCAGATGCATCAACTGATGAAACTGCTGACTTCAATTACGCAGAAGACCCAACGACTGAAAACTCCGCTATCGAGCCAACGGAAGCTGTTGAACCTGCTGTTGAACCTGCTGTTGAAATTGATGCTGAATTAGCAGCCAATCAAATTCAAAAAGACATTGAGAATCGCTATAAGCCGAAAGGTTTTGTTGATCAAGTATTGGCCAAGCCTGAATGGCTGGCTGGTATCGGTGGTGGTTTAGCTTTATTACTTGGCTTAATTGGCTTAGGCATTAAGAAGCGCCGCGCAGCCAAAGAAGAAGAGATTACTGATCCTGAACTAGCAGCGTTTGATGAGAACTATGAGTTCGAAGAAGGCAATCTTGATGAAGCCTCTTTAGAAGATTTCGAACTTGAAGATGAAGATCATCCTGCTAGCGATGAATTAAATGACGATCTTTTAGAAGGCATTGGCGCAACGGACGGTGATGAAGTTGCTGGCGAAGAGAATGCAGATACTGTGGCTCAAACTGCAGATATCATTGGCGAAGCCGAAATCTACATCGCTTACGGACGCTTCGATCAGGCAGCAGACTTACTGAATAACTCTATTCAGCAAGAGCCAAGCCGTATTGATCTGCGTATAAAGTTACTTGAAGTTTTTGCCGAGACAGACGATGCAACATCGTTTGCCGAAGCCGAACTGGATCTAAATTCAATTGGTGATATAGAAGCTAATGAAAAAGCGCTGAATATGCGCAGCCGCCTTAGCTCACCGATTACAGGCTCCGAGCCTGACAGTGAATCAATCGATGATCTATCATTGGATTCCGCAGACGAGATTATGGATATCGAAGGTCTAGCAGACTCTGGAGATGACTTCTCCGACGGTATCGATTTCGAAGCAGCTTTAGATCTCTCTGACGAAGAAGTCTCCACTGATGGTTCTGAACTTGAGCTCGAAGGGGATGACTTTGCTGCATCACTGGATGCATTAGAAGAAGATTCATTTGATGAAGGGCTTGATTTTGACTTAGGTGACTTAAGCGAAGATTCAGCCGATAACAGCCTTGATTTCGACCTTACCTCAGAAGAAGTGCCAACGCTTGATGAAGTGCCAACACTAGATGAGCTGTCTTCAGCTGAAGAGTCTCTTGATGATATTCCTACTCTTGATGATTCTGAGTTTGATTTAACCAGCGACCAGTCAGAAGAGGTTGCCAACCTTGATTTGACCGACTTAGATGACGGCTCTGCCTTAGAAGAGATTCCGACTCTAGAGGGTGATTCTTCACTAGAAGAAAGTCTAGAGTTTGACTCTAGCTTAGAAGAATTACCTACGCTAGATGATGTTCCTACATTAGATACTGGTCTAGATGAACTAGACAACCTTGATGAAGGTCCAGCGATTGAGCTAGATGATTCATTAGTTGAGTTAGCGGCATTAGATACAGCTGAGAGTGACGATGCAGCCTCTCTTGAAGATCTTTTGGATGCGGAAGATTCAATGGATGCAGAGCTACCTGACTTAAGCTTTGACCTTGACGGCACTGGCTTTGAATCTGAAGATAATACTGATCTAGGCGATGACCTACAGGCTTTAGAGGCTGAGTTAGGTGAACTTACTGAACCTAGCAATGAAGAAGAACCTCCTGCTGAAGAAGTTGGTACGACTGTCGAAGATCTAACTGAGCTTGACTCATTAGCTGAATTGGATGAAGTTACTGATTTTGAAGCTGGCTTAGAAACAGATTTAGAAACTAATTCTGAATTCGATCTAAACGAACTAGAAGATCTACCTGACTTCACCGCAGAGATTGCAGAAGAGTCGACCCCTGAAGCCAAAGAAGCTGGCGCTCAAGATATCGATCTTGATGAGCTAGCGGCGTCGGATAACGAATTCGACTTCTTAGCAGGAACCGACGAGTGTGCAACCAAGTTAGATTTAGCCCGCGCATATATGGACATGGAAGATAACGAAGGTGCAAAAGAGTTGTTGCTAGAAGTGGTTGCTGAAGGTAGTGATCAACAGAAGCACGACGCTCGCGCACTGATGGATAGCATCGGTTAATCATCTACACATAATGCCAACAACTAAAGAAGTCGTCGCCATGCCTGGCGACAGTAAAAATATTAAGGTAGCCGCTATCGTTGAATACCATGGAGCACATTTCCATGGTTGGCAGCGGCAAAAACATCATCCAGAGCCGACTATTCAGGCGGCTCTAGAAGATGCCCTCAGCAAAATCGCCAATGAATCCATTTCAGTCGTATGTGCAGGTCGCACCGACGCGGGTGTACACGCCTCGACACAAGTCATTCATTTTGAAACTAGCGCCAAAAGAAAGCCGCACAATTGGGTACGTGGCACCAATACCCAACTGCCATCTGGAATCGTAGTTCGTTGGATGTCTGAAGTTGATAATGAGTTCCATGCTCGCTTCAGTGCTACCGCAAGGCGTTATCGTTATTTGATTTACAATCAAGAAGTTAGGCCTGGGTTATTACACGACCAGCTCACGTGGTGTCGCTCTCCGCTAGATGCAGATAAAATGAATACTGCGGCTCAAGCCTTGCTGGGCGAAAATGACTTCACCTCTTTTCGTGCTAAAGACTGCCAGTCTCATACGCCATTCCGTAACATTCACAGCATATCGGTAAAACGATTTGGTGAGATTGTTATGATTGAAGTTCAAGCCAATGCTTTCCTTTATCATATGATTCGTAATATAGCTGGTGTGCTTATACCAATCGGTGTTGGTAAAAAACCCGTGCAATGGTGTAGTGAGTTACTGGCACTTAAGGATCGTAATAAAGGCGGGGTTACCGCTCCTTCCGATGGTTTATATTTTGTTGGAGTAAATTACCCCGAGCATTTCAATATACCCTCCCAACCCTGGGGGCCTGTATTTGTAGAGCCCTGGCTCAATAAAACCAGCTAGCAATGCAGATGTGTAAAACAGTAAAACTCTGTTAAACTCCTGCCTTCCAATTTATTATCTAATTTAAGTGTGCTTTTGTGAGTAAAGTGCGAATCAAAATATGCGGTTTAACCCGCGACCAAGATGTACAAAGTGCCGTTGCTTTTGGCGCCGATGCCCTCGGCTTCGTGCTTTATGCACCAAGCCCACGTGCAGTTAGCCCAGAACAGGCCGCTCAGCTCGTTAAGCATGCGCCTGCCTTTGTTACAACCGTAGCGCTATTCGTCAATGAAACCCAAGCTGAGATAGAGCGTGCTTTAAGTATTTGTCCATTTGACTTATTACAATTTCATGGCGATGAAAGCCCTGAATTCTGTCGTCAATTTAATCGTCCTTATATGAAAGCTATTCGTGTTCGCAGCGCTGATGATATTCATCACGCAGTACAGCAGTTCCCGGATGCAAAGGCTTTATTATTAGATGCTTACGTGGAGAATTTGCCTGGTGGAACTGGCCAGGCATTCGATTGGCGACTAATACCTCAATTATCAGTCCCATGGGTATTAGCAGGGGGCTTAAATGCAATAAATGTTGCCGATGCCATAATCCAAGTGCAACCTTTTGCCGTAGATATAAGTGGCGGAGTTGAAGCCAGCAAGGGCATCAAAGACCCGCAGAAAATCAAAGAATTTATAGATGAGGTTCGTAATGTCGAACGATAAAAATACGCAAAACAATCAACAAGATCTGCCCGTTTTACCCGACGCAAATGGCCATTTTGGTATCTATGGCGGTCGCTTTGTATCTGAGACATTAAGCGCAGCTTTAGATGAGCTCGAGACGCTATATATTAAGCTATCAAAAGATCCCGCTTTTCAGCAAGAATTTGATGAAGACCTTGCTCACTATGTCGGGCGACCATCGCCTCTTTATTTTGCCGAGCAATTAACCAAGCATTGCGGCGGCGCTAAAATCTACTTAAAGCGTGAAGATCTAAATCACACCGGCGCTCACAAAGTAAACAATACTATTGGCCAAGCATTACTTGCCAAATATTCCGGCAAGAAAAAAATCATTGCTGAAACCGGAGCAGGGCAGCATGGCGTTGCAACGGCTACAGTTGCCGCCCGCCTAGGCATGGAATGTAAGGTTTTCATGGGTTCAACGGACATTGAGCGTCAAAAGTTAAATGTATACCGCATGAAGCTACTGGGTGCTGAAGTAATCTCGGTAGAATCAGGTACGAAAACTCTAAAAGACGCAATGAACGATGCGATGCGTCACTGGGTAACTCATGTTGATGACACCTTTTATATTCTAGGTACAGCGGCAGGCCCACACCCTTACCCCATGTTAGTGCGTGACTTCCAAAGTATTATTGGTCGTGAAACAATTCGTCAGTGCGATGCGCAAATAGGTCGTCAGCCGGATGCCGTGATTGCCTGCATTGGCGGTGGTTCGAACGCGATCGGCATGTTTTATCCTTATTTAAATATGCAAGACGTGCGCATGATTGGTGTTGAAGCTGGCGGTTTAGGCTTAGCAGGTGATGATCATGCAGCTCCGTTATGTAAAGGACGCCCAGGTGTTTTACACGGTAATCGCACCTACTTGATGGAAGATGAAAACGGCCAGATTATGGGCACGCATTCGGTATCCGCAGGTCTTGATTACCCAGGCGTTGGACCAGAGCACTCATGGTTAAAAGATATTGGTCGCGCTGAATATGTTGCGGCCACCGATGACGAAGCCTTAGCAGCTTTCCGCGACCTGACACGCATTGAAGGCATTATGCCGGCATTAGAGTCGAGCCACGCAATTGCCCATGGCATGAAAATGGCTAAAGAGATGAGCTCAGACCAAGTTCTCGTAATCAACCTATCAGGTCGTGGCGATAAAGATATTCATACGGTTGCCGGCATTGACGGCTTAGACGTTTAATAAAGTAGGAAGGAAAGTATTATGAGTCGTATTGCTGCTTTATTCTTAGAATTAAAGAAAACAGGCAAAAAAGCATTGATCCCTTACGTCACTGCTGGAGATCCAAACCCAACAGTAACAGTCGACATGATGCATGGTCTTGTTGATGCGGGTGCGGACATCATTGAGCTGGGCGTACCTTTTTCGGACCCTATGGCAGATGGCCCAACAATACAACTCGCGTGTGAGCGTGCATTAGAGCACAACACATCACTGCGAGATGTTATAGCCATGGTCAGCGAGTTTCGTACAACGAATACTCAAACACCGGTAGTATTAATGGGCTACCTAAACCCTGTTGAAGCTATGGGTTATGAAGCCTTCGCCCAGGCCGCTCAAAAATCGGGGATTGATGGCGTATTAATGGTTGATATGCCACCGGAAGAATCGGGTAATAATGCAAAAATCTTTGCTGATCATCAATTAGATATCATCTATTTAATCGCACCGACAACTACCGATGCTCGCATCAGCGAGATTGCCAAATTTAGCTCTGGATATGTATATTATGTATCCATTAAAGGCGTAACAGGCAGCGCCGCTATTGATGTAGCCGACGTCAGCAAAAACCTAGAGCGAATTCGTAGTCGTGTTGATATCCCTGTGGGTGTTGGTTTTGGCATTAATAATGGAGAAGCGGCTGCAGCCGTTGCAACGGTTGCCGACGGCGTCATTGTTGGATCTGCCCTGGTTAATAAAATCGCTGCGAATGCAAGCCAGCCAGAAAAAGCGATCAGTGAAGTGCAGGGCGTACTGGCAGAAATGCGCAGTGCCATGAACGCAAATCAAGGTAGCTAAATTTAATGGCTGCTAGCTTTAAAACCAAGGATGAGTGGCTCAATTATCTTGAGTCCACCCATCCTGCCGATATTGAAATGGGTTTGGCGCGAGTAACTCAGGTTGCAGAAAAGCTCGATCTGTTTAAACCGGCCCCCATCACAATCATTATTGGCGGTACCAACGGCAAAGGAACGACAACTGCATTATTAGGTCAATTAATGGCTGAAAAAGGCCTATCTTCAGCATGCTACAACTCTCCTCACATACATCAATATAACGAACGCATTAACCGTCGCGAGTCTTCGACAAGTGCACGCTTAACAACCGACCAAGAACTTTGCATAGCTTTTTCCGCAATCGAAGAAGGACGTGGAGAAATTCCACTTACTTATTTTGAATTTGGAACCCTTGCCGCTCTATGGCAAATAAAACAATGGCAAGTTGATGTCGCACTGTTAGAAGTCGGCCTGGGTGGGCGCTTAGATGCGGTTAATATTGTCGATGCTGATCTGTCCATAGTAACCAGTGTCGGCTTAGACCACCAAGATTGGTTGGGAGATACCCTTGATCTCATAGGCTATGAGAAAGCAGGTATCGCAAGAAAGAATAAACCCTTGATTTGTGGCCAGCCAAACGTTGCCAGCGGCTTCATCGAGACAGCGAATACTCTACAAGCCAATACGCTATACCAAGGCCAAGACTTCTCGATTACTGCAAATGAAAAAGAGGGCTGGTCATTGATCTTTGAAAACAAAACCAGCACTGAAAAAGAAAGACTGGAACTACCCAAAGGCCACATTCCTTATTACAATATTGCCAGCGCAATTGTAGGACTGGAATCGATAGGATTGCTTCCGGAAATTGAAGGAATATGCAAGGCCATCGATAATACCCGCGTCGAAGGGCGACTAACCTACATCCCTTGCGAATACAAAGGGCATAAGCTGACCTTCATACTCGATGTAGCGCACAACCCTCAAGCTGCCCAATTTCTTGCCGCCCAACTAAAAGACTGTAAAACTGCAGTTCTGGCAATGTTGGCCGATAAAAATCCAGCCGCTGTTATCGCCTCACTACCAAAAATCAAGCAATGGCAGCTTGCGACACTGACGGGTTATCGTGGTCAAACAAGTGATCAAATATTAGAGCAACTCAGCCCTGAAGATGATCAGACATTTATTTGTTTTGATAGTGTGAAATCCGCTATGGTAGATGCATTAGAGATGGCGGCCAAGTCAGAACCCGCAAGTGCAGAAAGTCAGGTACTTGTCATCGGTTCATTCTTAACCGTTTCAGCTGCGGAACTCGCAATAGGTACAATTGAAGGCCTTACACCCTATGGAAACTAATCTTAAAGCAAGAATATTAGGCGCGGTTGTTACAGTATTAGCCTTGGCCTTGATCCTACCCAATGTTTTGCAAACAGAGTTGCAGAATGACCAGCTTTTAAGTGAAATTCCTGAGCGCCCAGCAACACCACATTGGGTTGACGAAAGCCAAAGCAGCCGAGTAAGAATTGAATTAGACAGCTTGGCAAAAGGTGAATTTCAAAAAGGCATCACCGCCCCTGAGCCAAGAGTCGTAACATTAGATGATCCTAAGATACTGCATAACGCCGCCGAACGAGGTAGCTTAGATGAGCAAGGTGCAGCCGTTGCTTGGACCTTGCAGGTGGGTGCTTTCAATGATGAAAAAAATGCAATTCAATATCGAGATAAGTTACGCCACAATGAATTTAAGTCTTACATCTTAAAAAGTGGTGACGGGATGTGGAATAGAGTTTATGTCGGCCCAATGATTCAGCGCACAAAAGCGGAACAAGCCAAATCCCGTTTAACTAAACAAATGTCCATAAAAGATATTCGTTTACAGCAATATAAGCCAGAGTAGTGGTAGTTAGCTCATGGCTTTGCTAGAATCCGCGTCTTTCCAATGCAGTCAACGAGTTGAGAAGTACCATGACAAGTATTGACTGGGGCATTTTAGCGGTTTTAGCCATATCCGCGGCCCTGAGTTTACGACGTGGTTTTGTTAAAGAAGCACTTTCCCTAGTGAGCTGGATCGCTGCATTCGTTATTGCCCGAATTTTTAGCGGTAACCTCGCCACCTTATTAGTCGATTATATCGACACACCGTCGGCCCGCTGGGTTGTCGCATTCATCATCTTATTTGCTGGCACCGTTACTATTGGCGCCATGATCAACCATCTTGTTGTCGAAATGATCCGTATTACCGGTTTATCGAGCACCGATCGTGTCTTTGGCATGGTATTCGGCTTAGTTCGCGGCCTCCTTATTCTCGTCGCCATCGTCTATGGCCTGCAATATACCGCAGTTCCAAAAGATCCCTGGTGGCAAGATTCGACACTCATGCCACACTTAGAATTATTAGCGGACTGGGCAAGGAAAATTTTGCCTGCAGCCACTGATCATGTGATGTCATACACAAATAACTTATAGCTTGATTTATAACTTAACTGAGGTTTTTTACGCATGTGCGGAATAGTGGGTATAGTTGCTAAGTCTCACGTCAATCAGAGTATCTATGATGCACTGACGATCCTTCAACATCGTGGTCAAGACGCTGCTGGAATCGTAACTTGGCATAATGATAAGTTATTTTTACGCAAGGATAATGGGCTAGTGAGCGATGTATTTCGCACACGCCACATGAAGCGCCTTGTCGGCCATATTGGTATTGGCCATGTTCGTTACCCAACGGCAGGGAGCTCTAGCTCTGCAGAAGCCCAGCCATTCTATGTAAACTCCCCTTATGGCATTACATTGGCGCACAACGGTAACCTGACAAACGCCAATGAAATTGCGGAACATCTTTATAAAGAAGATCTACGTCACATCAATACGACGTCTGATTCCGAAGTTCTATTAAACGTTTTTGCCCATGAAATGCAAAAGCAGGCTGAGATAGTTCCTACGGCAGAAACAATCTTTAAAGCCGTCGCAGGTGTTCATAAGCGTGTGCGAGGTGGATATTCTGTTGTCGCCATGATTAACGGCTTTGGTTTGGTTGCGTTTCGCGATCCAAATGGCATTCGCCCTGCAGTTTATGGTGTACGTGAAACCGAAGCTGGCAAGGAATATATGGTTGCTTCAGAGAGTGTCGCGCTTGATGGCTTAGATTATAAGCTAGAGCGTGATATTGCACCGGGTGAATGTATCGTTATTACCAAAGAGGGTGAACTTTTCAGCCAACAATGCGCTGAAAATCCAAAGCTTGCTCCGTGCATTTTCGAACATGTTTATTTTGCCCGACCAGATTCCATCATGGATGGTATCTCCGTCTATAAAGCTCGCTTAAAGATGGGTGAGTATCTTGCTGGCAAGATCATGAAAGAACGACCAGATCATGATATCGACGTCGTGATCCCTATTCCTGATACTAGCCGTACTTCTGCACTGCAGTTGGCCAATCGCTTAGGTGTTAAGTATCGCGAAGGCTTCATGAAGAACCGCTACATTGGCCGTACTTTTATCATGCCAGGACAGCAGCAGCGTAAGAAATCAGTTAAACAGAAACTGAACGCTATCGATTTGGAATTTTCTGGCAAAAACGTACTGCTCGTCGATGATTCCATCGTACGTGGCACTACATGCAACCAAATTATTGAAATGGCACGTGAAGCAGGGGCTAAGAACGTTTATTTCGCTTCTGCAGCCCCCGAAGTTCGTTATCCAAACGTTTATGGTATCGATATGCCAGCCGTAACGGAATTGATTGCTCACGACCGTACCGTCAATGAAATTGAAAAAGCGATCGGCGCTGACTGGTTGGTTTATCAAGATCTAAACGATCTTAAACGCTCTTGCTTAAGTGGTGCCAATACTGAGGTCGAAGAATTTGATTGCTCAGTTTTTGACTCCGATTACGTAACAGGGGATATCAACGAAGCTTACTTTACGCGTCTACAAGCTGCTCGTAGCGATGCGTCAAAAGCTTCCGCGAACTCAGCAGAAGACGTAGCAATTGATTTGCATAACGATCAAGAGTAACTTTATTTAAGTTATTCAGGGAATTATGCAATAGGCGGCCAGTTTTACTGGCCGTTTTTAATTATATTTAGGGTGTAGAAAAAGACTAACATGGGTAAATTTTCCGATAGAGACTTTCGTTATCAATCCGATTTGAACGATGCTGATTTTGAAACCTTAGCGGTAAGAGCAGGGCAGATGCGTAGTGCTCATGGCGAACACAGTGAAGCCATTTACCCAACCAGTAGTTATGTATTCAATTCCGCAGCAGAAGCGGCTGCACGCTTCGCTGGTGAAGAAGAAGGCAATGTTTATTCACGCTATACCAACCCAACTGTACGCACGTTTGAAGAGCGCCTCGCGGCTTTAGAAGGCGCTGAGAATTGTGCCGCAACCGCCTCAGGTATGGCGGCAATATACTCAGTCGTCGTTGCCCACTTAAAAGCGGGTGACAGCATCATCGTGTCTCGCAATGTCTTTGGCAGCACCAATGTTTTATTTGAAAAATTCGTAAGAAAATTCAATATTGATGTGCGTTATGTCGACTTGTTAGACCTCAATGCTTGGGCAGAGGCTATTGATGATACAACGCGCATGCTTTTCTTAGAATCGCCCTCCAATCCAATGAGTGAAGTTGCAGACCTTAAGGCACTTGCAGATCTAGCACATGCCAATGACGCACTATTGGTAGTAGATAACTGCTTCTGTACCCCAGCATTGCAGCAACCTTTACGCTTCGGAGCCGACCTGATCGTCCACTCCGCAACTAAGTACATCGATGGTCAAGGTCGCTGCTTAGGGGGCGCTGTAGTAGGGAGTAAAGAACTTATCGAGCCGGTGATCGGAGTACTACGTTCTGCAGGGCCGACTCTAAGTCCCTTTAATGCTTGGGTATTCCTAAAAGGCCTTGAGACTCTTTCTTTGCGCATGAAAGCTCATAGTGAAAATGCGATGACATTAGCCAATTGGTTACAGCAGCAACCTCAAATCACTCAAGTTAATTATGCGGGCTTGAAAGATCACCCCAGTCATGAACTAGCCAAAAAGCAGCAATCTGGCTTTGGTGGAGTACTGTCTTTCGAAGTTAAAGGCGGGCAAGAAGCCGCATGGCAATTGATAGATGGCACGCGTATGATTTCGATTACTGCAAATCTTGGGGATACCAAAACAACGGTTACCCACCCGGCATCAACAACACACAGTCGCCTAACGCCAGAAGATCGAGTGAAAGCAGGAATTAGTGATGGCTTAGTGCGAATCGCCGTCGGCCTCGAGTCAATCGAAGACATCCAAAAGGATATTGCTTTGGGCCTTGCTGCTATCAGCTAAACCAGAAGAGCAAAAGCGGCTAACCACAGAGAGCACGGAGCCGCTTCGCTACACGGAGAACAGCTAAGAAATGAAGGAAGCAGCCATTAATATTTGCTCTTGCTACTTTTCATTTGCTTTTGCTTTACCTCTGTGAAGCGCAGCGGCTCCGTGCCCTTATATGGACTCCCACGTGCCAGTCAAACAGATTCTGAATTAAAAAGTAAGATGCTTGCTTATATGCGGGCTCTATTTGAGGGGCTACCTCTGGCCTCTGATGTATTCGCACCTTCATGACTTTTCTCTGTGACGGTATTAGCTACCTTGGCACGGAACAGTCTCTTGAAGGTTGGTCTAACCTTTTATCTCATCGATCTTTATGACATGCCTCGTTAAGCCACAAGTAATTGCGGCTGGTATTCTTGGTTGTGTTTTATCATTGCAAAAGCCGTTCTGACCGTTTTATTTGCCAACGCGATTGCGGCCACCTTCTTTCCTCGTCGAGCAACCAGTGCTTTAAGCCAAATGTCTTTGTGCGTGCGGGCTTCTTTCTTTTCAATATTGACGACAACCGCTAATGCACCTTGAAAAAGCGCACTTCTCAGCGTGTTGTGAGTTGATCGTTTTGATATTGCCCCGAGCTTCTGTTTCCCGCCGCTACTATGCTGGACTGGCGTCAGCCCAATGCAAGCTGCAGCTTCTCGCCCTTTGGAAAAATGCTCTGGAGCTAAAGCTATTTTTAGCTGAATAGCACAGATTGGACCCACACCTTCTAAGGACTTCAATCGCTGGCAAACTTCATCCTGTGCAACTTCATTATTGAGTTGTTTCGAAACCGTTTCTATTTCATCCAGCAACATCAAAAAATGCTGATACATAATATTAAGTGTCGTACGAAAGCCAATCGTAAGATCATTTTCACCGTCTTCCAATATTTCTGGAATGGTTTTTTGTAGAGTCTTATCTCCCTTAGTAACGGCTATTCCTAGCTCTAGCATTAGGGCTCGAATATGGTTGCTGGTTTTAACTTTCTGATTAATGAGTAAATCGCGTGCGCGTACAATGGATTGCTGACACTGCTCAGCAACTGATAGTAAGCGGCTGGAGTGAATATGAGGTTGCCTAGCGGCGACTGAAATAGCGATGGCGTCATTAGCATCGGTCTTTTGACCTTGGCGAAAAGGTTTAACCGCTCGCGCTGCAATGGCTTTTACTTTATGCCCTTGGTCACGAGCAAAGCGCGCCCAATAATGAGTGCCTCCACAAGATTCCATCGCAACTAGGGCTGGTTTTTCTTTCACTAAAAGTTCTTTAAGTTTCTGACGAGAGCAAGTTCGATTGTATATAACGGTACCATCGTGACTTGCTTTACAGACTTGAAAAACATGCTTTGCCAAATCAATGGCGATGACACTAGAATAAATCATGTATGGCTCCTTTGTGAAAGTAGGCTTACTTATCACGTTACTCCAAAAAAGTGGGAGTCCATACATCTCGGTGGTTAAACCTTCTTTTCTTTATCTTTTCTATTCAGCTGAACCTTGTTACCTTTGTGGCATCTATAATTAGAATCTACAACGAGTCAGCTCCGATGCCACAACCGTCAGTTAATCAAAAATCCATTCAACAAATCTTTGATACTCTCAATAACGTCATTCTAGGTAAAGAAACCCAAATCAAACTTGCCATCGCGTGCCTATTAGCGAAAGGCCACCTATTAATTGAAGACCTTCCTGGAATGGGGAAAACAACGCTTTCTCATGCACTCGCCAGAGCACTGGGTTTAAGCTATAACCGTATCCAGTTTACTAGTGACATTTTACCTGCAGACATACTCGGGGTAAGCATCTTTGAAAAAGAATCGAGCCAAGGAAATGAGCAGCATGGGGTATTTCGTTTCCACGCAGGGCCAATCTTCAGTCAATTGGTGTTAGCGGATGAAATCAACCGAGCTACTCCTAAGGCCCAGAGTGCGTTATTAGAAGCAATGGAAGAAGGGCAAGTGACCATTGAAGGGGAAACTCGACCATTGCCTAGCCCTTTCTTTGTCATTGCCACCCAAAACCCGGCATCACAGTCCGGCACCTTTCCATTGCCAGAATCACAACTCGATCGATTTTTAATGCGCATCAGCATTGGCTACCCTGATGCTAAGTCAGAAATGGAATTACTCACCGGCATTGATCGCCGCAAGTTGGCCGGGGAGTTAAAACAAGTGATTTCATTAACCGAGCTTAACCAGCTGCAAGAAGAAGTAGATCAGGTCCATGCCTCAACCAGCGTGCTTGAATACTTACAGCGCATTATTCACTTTACCCGTTATGAGGGTGGGTACAGTTATGGCCTATCACCACGCGGAGGTTTAGGGTTATTAAAGGCAGCAAAAGCTTGGGCATTAATCCACCAAAGAAAACACCTAATCCCTGAAGACATACAAGCGGTATTACCTTCAGTCGTAGATCATCGCTTAGCCGATGCCGCTCATCAAAGTAGCCACGGTGTATCAACACAGATCCTGCAACGCATAGCTGTAATAAAATAGATGATAAACACGTTTCAACAAAGTAAGCAAAAAGTAGAGCAGCGCTTAAATAAACGCTGGAGATCATGGATTAATCGCCGCATTCCAGCCAGCAATGAGATTACCCTGAGTCAAAGGTCGATTTTTATCGTGCCATCAAAAACCGGTTGGTTATTCTGTTTATTATTGCTACTACTCCTTATCACAGCCATCAATTATCAAAACAGTTTAATTTATGGCTTAACCTTCTGGTTATTCTCGGTAGCCATTAGCGCCATGGTTTTCACCTATCGCAACCTCTCTGGCCTCAACATTAAAACCAGCCAACCTATAAACGGTTTTTCCGGAGACAGCATTGAAATACCCATTAGGATTTGCGCTATTAAACGATCACACCAAGGATTGAATTTTTCATGGTCACTGCAATCTTTAACTGTTAGTACGACTGAAATTCATAAAAATGAAGAAAAGCAGGTTCTCATCCCTTATCAACTAGGAGAGCGGGGCTACTTAAAAACAGATCGACTGCGATTAGAAACTCGTTATCCTTTCGGTCTCTATAAAAGCTGGACCTGGCTTCAACTCAATACACCCGGCATGGTCTTTCCTAAACCTATCTTCACTCCAAGCATTGCTACCGAAGGAGAGGGAGATGATCAGCCTCGGGACGCCAACTTACTCATTGGCAATGATGAGTTTATAGGTCTAAGAAGCTATCACAAAGGCGACTCATTAAAGCACATCGCATGGAAGTATCTTGCCAAAGGGAAAGGTTTATTAAGCAAAGAATACGATAACCAGCAACTGAGCATGCAATGGCTTGATTGGTTCAGCCTGATGGGTAAAGCCGATGAAGAAAAATTAAGCCTACTAACGGGTTGGGTCTTACAAGCAGAGCAAGAAGGCAGAGCTTATGGTTTAAAACTCCCTAGCATCACAATTGCGCCCAGCTTTGGTGATACTCATCGCGACCAATGCCTCATGCAGCTCGCAGTTTATGGCAAGCAGGAGTCCAGCCTTGACTAAAGACTTTCCTCGCAGCGCATTAGTTTGGTTATTAGTGAGTATTACCAGCGTGATGATACCACTGCAGATGCATATACCATTATGGACTAGCCTAGTATTTATTCTTGTGGTTGCTTGGCGTTGGCTAATGCACCTTGGGCGTTTACCTTTTCCAACCACCATGATCAAGATAATTGTCGTCACCCTCGGCATATCTGCGGTTATTATTTCAACAAAAGGCCGTTTTCATCTTGAAGGGGCCACGACATTTATTTTAGTGGCCAGCTTATTAAAAGTATTAGAAATAAAAACACAACGAGACGGCTATATCGTCATCTTCCTAAGCTTCTTTTTGCTCGGAGTTAGCTTTCTTTACGACCAAGGTATACTTGCTGCACTTTATAGCCTAATCGTCGTATGGCTTTTAATTTCAGCTTTAGTCGGCCTCCATCAAACCTTACATCGAGAAAATGAATACAAACAATTATTTTCTGCGGCCGGTAAAACCAGCGTTCAAGTTCTCGCACTTTCTTTACCCATCATGCTGGTATTATTTATACTTTTTCCACGACTAGGCCCTTTGTGGTCACTTAATCTACAGTCCAGCAAAGCCAAAACGGGTCTATCTGAAGAAATGAGCCCAGGGGATATTGCTGAGCTGTCTAAATCCGATGAACTTGTATTCAGGGTTACATTCGACAAGCAACCGCCGGCTGCGGATACTTGGTACTGGCGTGGCTTAGTACTCGATAGATTTAAAATAAAAAATGGCCGTGCAGTCTGGTCATCCAGTGGGGTTTTTGATCAAATCGATTGGTATCCACAAAGCTGGCAACCCGAAATGCAAGAGGGGGTATATGATTACCGCATTACTCAGGAAGCCAGTGACCATAAATGGTTATTTGGCCTACGCGGGGTTGCCGCTATGGAAAGCGGAATAGGCATGAAAGAAAATGATCTAATTACCAGTAATAAAAAGTTATACCAACGAAAAGAATACCGCGTTAGATCGCAGCCAACGATCGCAATTGCTGATCAAGGCTTACGCCCCTTTGTTCGTAATCAGAGCCTTCAGCTAGTCGATTCATCCAACCCTAAATCACGACTTTTAGCCCAACAAATCATGCTTGAAAATACCAGCGATCAAGCCAGAGTCGACTCAGCGCTGAACTATTACCAAGCAAATAATTTTGTTTATACGTTAAAGCCAATACCGATGCAGGAAAACGATATTGATAGCTTCCTATTTGATAACCGAGCAGGGTTTTGCGCTCACTTCTCCAGTAGTTTTGTTTTTATGATGCGCTCAATGAATATTCCAGCCCGCGTCGTCAGTGGCTATCAAGGAGGCGAAATCAACCCTGAGAGCGGCCATATAACCGTAAGGCAATATGATGCTCATGCTTGGGCAGAAGTCTGGCTCGAGGGGAAAGGCTGGGTATCAGTAGATCCAACAGCAGAAGTCGCACCGCAAAGAATACGACTTGGGTTGAGGGACTCGTTACCGGATGGCGATGAGTTTTTACCGGGCAATAACTTCTCATTAATAAAGCTATCAAATTTCCAGTTATTAAACGATTTACGCTTACGACTGGATGAGTTGAATTACCTTTGGCATCAATCGGTATTGAATTTCAATAAAGATAAACAGGGCAGCATGCTCAAGGATTGGTTTGGCCGTGAAGCACTGAAGAAAAGTTTATATTGGTTAGCGGGACTATTCTGCGCCTTCTTACTATTGGTCTCAGCGATTTTATTATGGCCAGGTCGAAAAAAGAAACGAACCCAAATAGAGAAATCATTAGACTCTTTGAATAACAAACTAAGTCGCTACGGGCTAAATCGAAAAGAGCATGAAGGATTAAATGACTACAGCCAGCGCTTACAAGCTAACTTCCCTCATGAAGCCGCGTCGATACAGCGTCTATTCGATCAACTGCAGCAACATTATTACGGCGACCAAGGGGTGGGGGATGAGCCGAATTTAACCAAATTCATTAAACAGATGAGTAAGCGACTTACCAAGGACAGAAGCAACCGTCCCCAATAACATTGGTAAATACAGCACTTTTATTGGGTTTATCCAAGTTAGTGATCAGGGAGGACAAAAAACCATCCTCTCTGACACTGCAAAACGCGCCAAAACCATAAGGGCCAAAATAGCCAAGCTTGTTATCTCTATTATAAATGGCTAAAGATGGACTAGAGGGCAATGCACTCAGTTCTTTATCTGCACGAATCACTTGAAAACGATCGCCATTAAGGCGCTTAAGCTCATCAATATCCGTCTGCATGCTATCTGGATGTGCAATGATGAGTATGCGTAACTTGTCCGCTGTAAAATCATTAACCAGGTTAGTGAAGTGTCGCTGACTAATGCGGTTGCATAAACAGTCTGGCCGCCAAAAATGCAGTAAGGTTTTTTGCCCTGGCAAGCTAGCACCCGCTTGGATCAAGTAGGGCTGTAACAAAGAATCGATTGCCGCTGGCTGATAGAAACGAGTATCTTCATCGGAATCAATAAAAGGCTTAAGCTTGGCTTGCTGAAACCACCATAAACCGATAATAGTGGCCAAAACCCACAGACTAAAAAACGTAATTATTAGCCAACTTGGCAGGGGCTTGTCATTTTGATGCATTGATTATTCTAATAAAATTGATACAACTGATATGATAACTAAATTATTGGCCGATGTAGATTAATGTCGTCACTCATGACACCCATTATTGTTCCGAATCAACTCGACGAAAGCATTAGCTTCTCTTGCAATACCTGGCTAATGGAATATATCCAACAACAGCATCAGAGATATCAACTAATTTACCTAGGTGCCACCTGGTGCGCACCTTGCAAAGCACTCAAGCCCATTGTAGAAACATTATTATCTCGATATCCGCACATTAATGCATATGAAGCTAATTTTGAAGAGATTACTGACTTTGAAGAGAGTGTGATTATTGATCAAACAGTAGGAAAACCACCTCTCTTAATCAAGGCACTACCAACACTGGTTCTTATTTACAATAACGAGTTAATCGGCACACTATCAGGATTGACTGAATCAAAAGATATTCTTGCCCTGCTTGATAAGGCGACCATTGAACAGGCTCGCCAAGCTGATGTGGTCGATAGCGGCAAAAGCGCCGCTTCTACAGCTGTAAGCAATATAGAAAAACTTTTAAAAGCACAGAAAGGGACTCAAGCGTTAGACTACTTTAATGCATTGGATAATAAAGTTAAGTATGAACCCGAAATACAGCAAGCCAAATCTTTGATAGACCTCACGCAAGCCTGCTATAAAATGTTAACTCATTCAGATTTCGAGATAGCCGAATTGCCAGCACTGGCAGAAAGTATCATTCGTCTAAATCTAAATCAGGCTCTCGAACTGTTATTGCCAGTTATGGCTAAAGATAAGCCCGTGGCTAATAAACTCTACATTCAGATTCTGAACTGTATAACAGATAAGAAAGTCGCCAGTCATTATCGCAAACTACTGCATAAAATAAGCAGATAAAACTCTATTACTGAATTAAAAATATTTCTCTTTCTCATATTGCCATTTGGCATATCGCTTAAATTGTCGCGCACTGATCAACTCTTTATAGCGCATATCCCGAAGAATACGACTGTGCTTCTTTTTTAATGCTGGGGACCAATTACCGTTTTGATAAAGCGTATAATGATACTTTCTGGGAGAGGGCATTAACAAAGCAAGGTAGGCACCTTCTGCGGCATTAATATCCTTAGCAGGTTTTTTAAAATAATACTGACTTGCATTACCAATCCCATACAGCTCAGGACCAAACTCAATAAGATTTAAATACAGTTCTAAAATTTGATTTTTACTTAACGCTTCTTCAAGACGATTCGTAATGATCAACTCCTGCAGCTTGCGAGTCAGGGTTTTATTACTGCTTAAATAGAGATTTTTAACCGTCTGCTGGCTGATAGTGCTCGCACCAAAACGCCATTGTTGTGATTTAATGTTTTCGGCCAGGGCCGCCATTAACGCATCAAAATCGACACCGTCATGTGAAAAGAATTGGCTATCTTCACTTAAAACAATGGCATACAAAAGGTCTCTATTAACCTCATTTAACTCAACCCAATCAGAACCATTAGCGTCATTTGAATTAATGGTATTGGATAAGTACAAGGTTTGCGCATGGGAACGAACTTGCTTAAAGTCCAACTGCTCTTCCGTTGGCACTAACTGATACAAGTGAAAAACATACAGTAACAATAAAGCAAGACCTAGCCAAACCAGCAGGCCGGTGAGGTAAATTAATCGGCGCAGATAAACGAAAGGTGCAAAGGCTAGATGTCGGATACCTTGTACCATAGATTATGCCACCGCGAGAGATGATTAAGTGATCTTTTGAGTCATCGCTTGCTGACTCACCCTATATAAACGATAGCTCAGCATCAGCGCCGCTGCCGTTAATCCGAGCACAATTCCGAGCCAAAACCCCTTCGCCCCTAGTGGTTCGGGGATCTCAAAGGCTAAATAATATCCTATGCCTAATCCACACAACCAATAAGCAAAAAAAGTAATCAACATCACGATAATCGTATCCTGATAACCACGCAATGCCCCAGCAGCGGCGATTTGAATTGCGTCACTAAACTGAAAAATAGCTGCAAACATTAAGAGGGACGTGCCAATGGCAATAACACTCGGGTCATTTGAATACACTTGAGCAATATAGGGAGCAAGCAACAAGATAAAACTTGCACTAATAATCGCTAGCAGTAAATTCACCTTCACCCCAAGCCAAGAGATTTTAGCCGCAAGAACCGTCTCACCTTTACCTAATTGCTGACCCACCATCACAGTTATTGCCATTGCAACACTGAGCGGTACCATAAAGGTTAATGAAGTAATGTTTATGGTTACCTGATGCCCGGCAACAACTTCAGTCCCTAGCGGAGATAGAAACAGCGCGATAACAGAAAAGAAACTTACTTCAAAAAAAATGGCTGTTCCAATAGGGATGCCAATGGCAATTAAACTACGCATCGCTTTGACATCACAATGCATAAAGGTCATCAGTCGTTGCTGATGTTTAGGCAAACGTTTTCGGTAACAATCAATGACGATTGCGATCAACAAAAAATGAAAGACTAGGGCGGTACCATAACCACAGCCCGCACCGCCCATAGCATCAATACCAAACCAGCCATAAACGAATATCGCATTAGCGGGAATATTTAATAATAATCCCCAAAGCATAATCTTAGTCACTGAACCCGGCTGATTAAGTGCCTCGGCATGAAAACGCAATGCGAGGAAGGCGCCGGCGGCCGGTAGGCCTAATGAAACAGCTCGGATATAGTCTTGCATCAATTGCGCACTAACAGGGTCC
The DNA here is from genome assembly GCA_913019965.1 of uncultured Oleispira sp. GTDB lineage: Bacteria > Pseudomonadota > Gammaproteobacteria > Pseudomonadales > Oceanobacteraceae > Oleispira. Next base: position 14,704 of record CAJVZR010000026.1, on the reverse strand, counting down.
GGCAAAAGCACACTGAGCATAGGGCCAAAATTAAAAAGCAATACTGACGTAATAAAACCGAGTATTAATCCCACAACGATGGCCGATCCAAGAATATCACCGACTTTGTCTTTTTGGTTTGCTCCAACTAACTGGGCTACTTGAGGCGTAAATGCCACCATCACACCTGCTACAAACAACCAGATAGGAGTCCATAAACTAGAGCCGATGGCAATCGCCGCAAGATCCGCCGTCCCGATCTGTCCAGACATAATCGTATCTATGGTCGCCATGCCAATTTGGGCCAACTGAGTGATCAGGATCGGGGCCGTCAGTGCACACAACTGTTTAAAAGAGTGCTTGGAATTGAATTTGGTTTGGCTACGGGAGTTTGTTTTGATCTGGGTATTTGTCATGGCGGTCTAATATCAGTAAGCTGCGCATTTTGCACTGTATCGATCTTCGAGTATATAAATTAGACCATGAACGGCCAAAATCCTGACCAATTAATTGAAATCTTTAATCGGCTATTCATTCCAGCCCAAAATACGCGATTAGATTATTGCCAGGCTGAAGAATTAGAAGAACCCATTTATTTGCCCGCAGATTCAAATTACCCACATCATCGCATTTTATTTGCCCATGGTTTCTTTGCTAGCGCACTGCATGAAATCAGCCACTGGTGTATTGCGGGGAAAGAGAGACGCTTACTAGTTGACTTTGGCTATTGGTATGAACCCGATGGCCGCAGTGTAGAAAAACAACGAGAATTTGAGCAGGTTGAAATCAAACCGCAAGCTATTGAATGGATATTAACAAAAGCTTGCGGCGGAAAATTCAATATCAGCACCGATAATTTGGACGGTGATCCCAAAGCAATTGCAGAGGGTAGAGGTCAATTTGCTTCAAATGTAGTAAAACAAGTGAAAATCTACTTACAAAATGGCCTTCCAGAGCGTGCGGACGTATTAAAGCAGGCGTTATTGGATTATTATCAAGGCACTAAAGAATTAAAAAGCGATCAGTTTCAAATAAACGAACTGATTGATACAAATAGCCCGCAATAAGAACTGGCTACCTAAAAAGGCAATATTTTGTTTAAAAAATTTATTTCGGCCATCACAGGTCAATCAACAGATAGCAAGCCCATAAAAGGCAAAAGCCAGTCTCAAGATAGAAGCAAACACGAAAACAAACCTCACAAAGCGGCAAAAAAAGAAGATTTTAAAAAATCCGCCAAAGGTAATAAAAAACATCAGGCCAAAAATGCCCCACCTGCTAAACCGTGGAAGCTAGAAGAGTTTGTTGTCGAAGCCGTTGAAGGCCAAACGCGCTTTCATGATATGCAACTGCCCGACAGCCTCATGCAAGGCATTCAAGAATCAGGTTTCAAATACTGTACCCCCATTCAAGCGCAATCGTTACCCGCCGCACTTAAAGGCAGTGATATCTTAGGCCAAGCCCAAACGGGTACCGGGAAATCAGCTGCCTTCCTTACCGCGGTTATTAATCGCCTATTAACCGACAAGGTTGAAGAGCGCTTTGCTAGCGAACCACGCGCATTAATTGTTGCGCCAACTCGTGAACTGGTAATGCAAATTGGTAAAGATGCACAGGGCCTTGCGAAGCATACCGGTCTTAAAGTAGTTACCATTGTCGGTGGCATGGATTACGAAGAACAGCGCCGCCAACTTAGAGATCATGTAGTCGATATTCTTGTGGCGACCCCTGGTCGTTTAATTGATTTCATGGGTAGCCAAGATGTTTACCTTGATGAAGTTGACGTCCTGGTTTTGGATGAAGCCGATCGTATGCTCGATATGGGCTTTATTCCGGATGTTCGCCGCATTGAACGCGCAACGCCGCCCAAGGGTGAGCGCCAAACCTTATTTTTCTCGGCAACCTTTACCGAACAAATTCGCCGCTTAATCGATCAGTGGACCGAACAGCCTGTTGAAGTCACCATCGAACCTGAGCGAGTAGCGACGGATAATATCGACCAAAAATTCATCATGGTTTCCGGTGATGAAAAGTTTGATCTATTATGCAAATACCTACGAGAAAGCAAAATAGAAAGAGCGATTATTTTCGCCAATCGTCGCGACATCACACGAAATTTGTGTGATAAGTTAAACAAAAAAGGCCTGACATCGGTTTTATTATCCGGCGAAGTCAATCAACAAAAACGCATCAAAACACTTGAACGTTTCCGTGATGGTTACGTCAACATCATGGTAGCAACCGACGTAGCAGGGCGCGGCATTCACGTTGATGGCGTCTCCCACGTTTTCAACTACAACCTGCCGGATGACTCGGAAGACTACGTTCACCGTATTGGCCGTACAGGTCGTGCTGGCACCAAAGGCACCTCCATTGCATTAATCTCTGAAGATGATGCTTTTGAACTGCCAGCTCTAGAAGAATACTTAGGTGCCAAGCTAAAACTTGAACAGCCATAACGGATTACAACTCAATAGATAAGGACGTTTATTGATGCTGAAACTAGTATTAATAATTGCGCTAACCTGGGTTAGCGCGGCGCAAGCCGAAATAAAACTATCTCCCGCTTGGACAGAGCGCTATTTATTTAAGCACCATCCAATACTGCTTAAGAACAGCCATACCGATCATGTATTAGCGTTTTATTATTTTGGTAGTTTTGACGGTTTCACCATTATGGGAATGGAGCGAGTCAAAGGCGATGAGTACGAACCACGCAATACCATCCTCATTTTCAAGGATTCTGTACTGCAGGGCTATTATGAGAATTTAATGGTTTTCCCCGCCGGCGTCAGTAAAGAAGGGCAGATATACTTCCCGCCCAATCGTGACGTTCTGCAGAATGTAGACCTGACCAGCAATCAGTATCCGCCGATTTCATTTAAAGCCGATCCCGAGCAAACATCTCACTTTGTGCTATTTAATCCAAAGTAATTAGGGTATTTTCAACAATTTGCTCCGCAAGCCATTGCGGAGCATCTAAAGACAAGTCGTGCCCCGCAGTAAGTTCTACAGCCAGCGGAACTTGCCAATCGCTAGCAATCTTCTTGGAGCAAGCAAAATCCACCAACCGATCATGAAAACTTGCATAAACAAAGCTATAAGGTGCTGGCTTAGCAGGAATCTTGAAACGAAAAGCCGCAACCAACTGAGCTAAACCGTTACGTAACGTAAGAGGGTGTTTTATAGCTTCCTCAATCCATAGTCTTGAATACTGCTGGCGGCTACTTAGATTACTGGTCCAATGCAATATGCAACGCTCACGCTTTCGCGCAACGCGGATATTACAAAGCAAAGATAACGCTGCAGGTATTTTCATCCGTTGCCAAAAACGCGCAACATTACTAAAGCTAGAGTTAATAATGTGCAAGCTAGAGGCGGGGCGATTAAGGCTGCTCAATTTTCGCGCTAACTGAGAGAAAATCATCCCCCCCATAGAAATACCCACTAAATGTAGTCTGGCCTTGGCATGCTTAGTTTTTACGGCGTTGAAAATAGCCAAGTCAACTTGATTCAACAGATCGTCCGCCATCGCTTCTATCGACATGGGTGTTGTTTCACCATGACGTTTTCCATTGCCGGCTATATCGAACAGAATGATCTGATGATTAATATTGTGACTGCTGAGATACTGGGAGAGAGTTTGAGGGAAGGTATGCCAGTGAAAGCGACTGCGTATCAAGCCGCGGACCAGGAAGAAATAATGCACTTCATCCTGATCCTTAATCATCATTTAAAAGCCAAAGCTGCGAGCGTAAGTAAATACAATCTGCGTACTGGCATCAAATTGACTCGAGAGATTGGTTTTTTCAAGGGCTAAGCTAAGATTGTGTTCGTTATAGCTACGCGCAACGCCGGCACGAAACGAGAAGTAATCCCCTCTGTTTTCACTTCCCCAGTTAACGGTCTCCGTGGTATGCAAATAACGGAATTGACGCGCCGAAAACTCAAAACCAAAGTCATCGCTATTGATCGTATGAGCCAGCTCTAGGGTTTGCAGTGCTTCACCAGAACCTAGGTAGTCATCCGCAAGGCGATAGCCTAAAGTCGTCTCATCATTTAATAGCAGGTTAAAGAATCCTTCGCCGTATGCTTGTCCTTGGGTATCTGCATTACCCAAGAATGTTGCTCGGGTATAACCAAGATCAACCGCCAAAAAACTCGCTAATGGGATATACAAACCAGCAAAACCATCCAGCTCAAAACGTGTACTATCCGGCGAGCCACGTTCAATACCCGACATCCAAAAACCACCATAAAGTCCGATTTGAGAGGAATATAAACCACCCATTTGAAGCACGGGCTTAGCATTGCTTTGCTTAATACCACTGCGCACATACTCAGAAGCAAAGCCTAAATCCAATGTTACATCAGCTTGACTGATCAAAGGGAAAGACATCAAGCAACTGGCAACAATTCCCAACTTGGCAAAACAAGAACGCATAAATAAACCTAAAAAGACAAAATTAACAACGTATTAAAGCCTGCAATCATACCTGTTAGCGATGTTATTAACCATTATTTTGATACCAGCGATCCAAGGCCGCGTGATAAAGAGGGTTAAATTCTGCATCAGCACACTGCCAGCTCTCCATAGACCTTACTGAAGACAACAGAAACTCAAAAAAGGTCAGATGTCGGCGCATTATTCTTGCGTGACGGTGGGGCAGTACTGGATTGAATAAAGAGTGTAAATTAAATACCGAAGAGGGTTTAAAAAACAAACTGGGGTTTTTCTTCAGCCACAGCCACGACCCCATCTCAAGTGTAAGAGGCAAATACAGACCAGTGCCCTTATTTTCCGCATAACGATCATAGATGTAATCCCAAAGATCGCCATGAGTCGTATAGCTTTTAGCCTGAGGCTCAAATAAATAAAAGTCATGACACGTATAGGTTGATTCAAACAATTTCGTTAACGCTAACGCATCAGCAATTTTAGGCCAAGGCTGCTTGCTCTTTGCATAAGGAAACCAGATCCGGTCTCGACTACCAAAGCCTGAATGACAATCAAGACTAATAACATGCTTTTGATCCGCTAATGACAGCGCAATATTGTCACACAACAGCTGAGACTCATATTCCATCGCAGCCCCCTTATTGCCACGATACCAGGGCAAGTGGCGACTTAATCTATGACCACCCACCATAAAGGCCGGCCTTTGCTCGGCATCAACCGGAGCGTTTCTCATCAAATCAACCCCCCGACCATTGGCGCGCTGGTTTTCCCACATGCCTACAGGATTAACAATGGGATAAATAATCAGACGTACATTTTGCAACTGCTCATGAATACTCGCATCCCAATTGAGTCGCTGAATAATTGTACGCAAAAAAGCGATAACAACCTGACTACCGATCCGCTCAATCCCGTGCACGCCACCAACTAGGATTAAGGTTGGGCAAATGGGCTTTTGACTACCAAGCTCTAAGCGATAAAAAGGCAGTATTTGGCCTTTGTGGGCAATTGAACCAAGGGTTTCGGTGCGAATAGCATCACCAGCCAATGAAATTAACTGTTCTAGCTCAATAAGCTCAGGTAAATGGCGTCTGCTATGATAAAGTCTGTCATCCATTCATTCAGTGTAAACAAGCTGAAGACAGTAACAAGGCATGTCATGAGATCTTCACATTGGGGCGACGCCCCCGACGTTAGTTTAAAAAATACAGCATGGCTGAAAACACTCTGGCCTTACCTTATGGAATACAAGGGGCGGGTACTATTAGCCGCCCTATGTTTAGTCGGAGCAAAGCTTGCCAGCGTATCCATGCCTTTCGTATTAAAATACCTTGTAGACGGCTTATCGGGTACGACCAATTCTATCAATGAAACTACCCTCGTAAACCAAGAGAATATTTGGCTTTGGTTTCCTCTTAGTTTATTACTCGCATATGGCTCAGTCCGTTTATTAAATGTACTGCTTGGGGAAATACGTGATGTTTTATTCGGTCGCGTCACCGAAAGAGCAATGCGCCGCATGGCACTGAAAGTATTTCGTCACTTGCACAACCTAAGCTTAGACTTCCACCTAGCTCGTCAAACCGGAGCATTACAAAGAGACATTGAACGCGGCACAAATGGCATTAGCTTTTTAATGCGTTTTGTTATCTTCAATATATTGCCAACCTTCTTTGAACTTGGCTTAGTCATTATTTTATTACTGATTAACTATCCGCCTTATTTTGCCATTATCACATTAGTCGCCGTCGTATTATATGTTGTTTATACCGCGCGCATTACCGAGTGGCGTACAATGTATGTACGTGAAGCGAATAAAATGGACTCAAAAACCCACGCACGTGCCCTCGATAGTTTATTAAATTACGAAACCGTTAAGTATTTTTCCGCCGAAGAACGTGAAGCCAAAGATTACGATGAATCCCTATGGAAGTGGGAACAAGCCCGAAGAAAAAATCGTTTAACCTTATTTGCCTTAAATTCAGGTCAAGCCACCATCATCAGCATCGCCATGACACTCATGCTGTGTTTATCTGCTTATTATGTTATTGAAGGCACCATGACCATTGGTGATTTTACTTTAATGAATGCCTTTATGTTTCAACTTTTTCTACCTCTGAGCTTTTTAGGTTTTGTCTACCGCGAAGTAAAGGCATCTCTCGCCAGCATTGAACAAATGCTTGGACTGTTAAAAGAACAATCCAGCGTGCAGGATAATGGTCAGCAAGAACTGAAGACCTCTCAGGCGAAAATAGAATTTAATAAGCTAGGATTTAGCTACCAAAAAGAACGTACCATTTTAAAAGATCTTAGCTTCGACATTCAGGCTGGTCAACGCGTAGCCGTTGTCGGTAGCAGTGGTGCAGGCAAATCAACATTAACCAAATTATTGTTTCGCTTTTATGATAAAACCCAAGGCGAAATTTTAATTAACGATACCCCCATTGAAGCACTATCTCTAGCCAGCTTACGCAAACACATCGGGGTCGTGCCACAAGATACCGTATTATTTAACGACACCCTTAAAAACAATCTACTTTATGCCTGTATGGATGCAAGCGATACTGATCTTGAGCGCGTTATTGAAATGGCCCAGCTAGATAACTTTATTAAACAGTGTCCTGATGGTTTAGAGACTATAGTAGGCGAACGTGGATTAAAGCTCTCTGGTGGAGAAAAACAGCGTCTCTCGATTGCGCGCATGCTATTGAAAAAGCCCGCCATCATGGTCTTTGATGAAGCAACATCCTCTCTGGATTCGCGCACCGAAAAGAACATTAACATTGCGATTAAACAAGTTTCTGCTGGTCATACCAGTTTAATCATCGCGCACCGACTATCCACCATAGTCGACGCCGATAAGATCGTTGTATTGGATAATGGCTCGGTTATTGAGCAAGGCAAACATACTCAATTGCTCGAATTAAAAGGGCATTACTATCAACTTTGGCAGGCACAGAAAAACGATGCACTTACTGATCATTGATGCCATGAATCTGATTCGCCGCATGTATGCGGCGATGCCAGACCATGATAATAAAGAAGAAGCCTGCATGAATCGCTGCATCAATACCATTGCTGATAATGCCAAGCGGTTGGAAGCGACACATTGTGCCATCATATTCGAGCGCAAAGAGCCAACCTGGCGCCATGCGGTTTGGCCGGATTATAAATTGGGCCGCAGCCCAATGCCCGAATCATTAGAAAAAGTATTGGAGCAATTTAAGGCTGGATTTAAAACCGCAGGTTTCTATTGTTTTGAATTCCAGCACTGGGAAGCAGATGACGTTATAGCCAGCCTAGCGGCCAAGTCGGCTTACAATGGCTTGCCCAGTACGATCATTTCAACCGACAAGGGTTTCTTTCAATTAGTTGATCAACGCATCCAAGTGCTCAATCATTTTGATCGCCAACTATTCAACCAAGAAGAAGTCCGCGCCCGCTATGGAGTTGAAGCAGAGCAGTTAGTCGACTTACTGGCTTTAACGGGGGATACCACCAATCACTTGCCAGGCATTAAAGGTATTGGTATCAAAACAGCGACAGACTTACTCACTCAATACCAAGATCTGGATACGTTATTAATTCAATTGCCAGAGCTTACACTAAAGCCAAAATTAAAAGAGTCTTTAGAAAATGAATGGCGCAGTGCATTATTGACTCGTAAACTAGCCAGACTGGTAACAGATTTACCGCTAGGCATTAACCTCCACGACATGCGCCTTTAAAAGCAAAAGAGATCATAAACAAACAATGTCAAAATTATTATTTAAAATGTATGGCGTACCCGATGACGAAATTGAAGACGTGCGTGAGCTTTGTGAGGTTAATAACTTTGCGATCTACGAAACAGAAGTGGGGCGCTGGGGCATAGGTCTCGCCGCCATTTGGCTCAGTGACGAGACGCAATATGAATCTGCCAAAGCCATATTGGATGAATACCAGCAGGCACGCTATCAGAATGCCCAGCAAGATAGATTGAAGATGCAATCGTTAAGCTTTACTCAGGGGCTTTACGTTAAGTACAAGCAAGATCCAGAGAAATTCTCAATGAGCCTGCTAGGTCTAGCGGCCATTCTTGCAATCAGCCTATACCCTTTTATGAATCTTTAGGATAAGCAGGGCGGGTCAACTTTTCAGACGGCACGCCACTATGGAAGCGGAATTGATCATCTTCACTTTCGATCGCTTGCTTCTCGATCGCACAAAAATGCTTAATGCGATCATCGATAGGGGTTTTGCTATAGCCCTGTGCCAAGGTTAAATAATCTTTGTAGTGGCGGGCTTCTGAGCGCAATAACGACGTATAAAACTTAGTCAGCTCAGGGTCGAGATGCGGTGCGATTTTAGCAAAGCGTTCACAAGACCTAGCTTCAATCAGCGCACCCACAATCAAGCTATCCGTTAAACGCTCATCAGAAGGCTTGCGTATTTCAACATTCATAAGACCCGCATAACGAGAAGGCTTAAGACCACGATAGGTTAGGCCACGCTTATTAATAATTTTGATAACCTGCTCATAATGCACCAGCTCTTCGCGGGCAAGGCGTGACATTTTACGCTGCAAGTCAGGTTTGTCTGGGTAGGTAAACATCATGTTTAACGCGGTGCGAGCAGCACACTTTTCGAGATAAGCATGATTAATCAATAGAATATCCTGGCGCTGCAAAGCGACCTCAACCCAAGCGTCGGGTGTTTCGCACGGTAAGAAGCTGATCAACTCAGCTAAATCTTTAGGATCAACATCCTTAGCGGCAGAATAAGTAACGGATAAATCAGACGTTTCAGTAGAAGATACTTCACTAGACATAAATAAAAACAGATAAAGGCCGAAAAGAAAGCCATTATCGCAGGTTGGGGCATTGATTTATACAGGCTGAGATCAAGGTTTTTTATAAGAATTAGAACGTACACGAATAATTTCAATGCATTGTTCCGTCGCCGTAATATACTCGGCTCGAGTAATCATGCCGAGATCATATTCACTGCGAGCTTGCTCTAGTCGCTGCTGGGCTAACTTCAACTGATTGAAGGAATCGTAATTTCTTTGCACTAATTCCAAGGCTTTAGAGCTCATACCGCCTCCTTGCTTATTTAACTTCCATGATTACGCAATTAACTAGTACAAATTAACTGCTTTATAATAACTATAGAAGCTAGATCGGCAAGTGAGCGGGTCTACTTAGAATTTAAGCAAAAATGACGCAATCTAACTAGGATCTATCAAACCCTCTGCAATCATGCGTAACGCTGAAATACTCGGGATAAAGAAATAATCCCCACCGCGAGTTTCAACAAAACGAGGCATCTGAGTGCAAAAGAAAGGTGGCTTGGCCCCCTTAATAGGGCAGCCTTGAATAATATGTTTATCAGTCAACTTCCCATCATGACTGCCAATCAAAGGATCTTTATCGTTCCCTAGCTTGAAGTCATTCGAATAATTCACCCATTGCTGCTGCACGAACTCGAATTGACGCTCGATACTGGCACCAATCGACATAAAGATAATACCTTGCTCAGCAGAATCACTTTTGGCTTCATCAATACCCCCATAAGGTAGGCCGCGGCGCATCAAACGTCGGCGATCAACCAAAGCACCGGGGCGATGAAAAGCCTTATGCTCAGTTTCCAAAGATCCACGCGTATTGGTACGACGAATATGCGCACCAACAGGACACCTGCTACCGCTCTTATCATCATTAAAAGTAAAATCGACCCATTGTCGACGCAATTCCTTACGCTCAATTAAAGCAGACTTATCACCTTCACTAACCCGAAGTTCTATGCTGGCCATCTTGGCATCAAGGGTTTCTTTTTCCTCATCGGTTGCCGCCAAGGTTAAAGGCGCACCATTATCCGGCCAGCGCCCAGACATTTTAGCCATTAATAAATCGCGACTGCCATCAAAGTCTTTAGCTAAATTATCGATATAACCATTAAAGGTATCCACATTCTCATGCAACTTGCGATATACCATGTAAGTACCGTTGCGAGAGAGTAACTTAGGCTCCGGTGCAGGAGGGTACTCTTGCGCCTCATCGACATGACCCAAGACAAACTCACCGGTAGCCAGCGGCTGCCAACTACCATCACGCATTAACTTTCCACGGCCAGGCAATCGACTCATAGAATTCCCACAACCTTCAAAATAAGGATTGCCTATACCATCGGTAAAACCAAAGTGCTCTTTGGCCGTAGGCAAGCCATTTTCAAAAACCGCCGACGCATCCTGGTAAGGAAGTATTGTATTGTTAGGCCCCTTAATTCCCGACATAATCCGCACACCATCAGGGTGCTGAGTAACAAGATCGCCCAGGGCATTAAACTCAAATTCAATCGCATCTTGGTCGCGAGCATTAATTGCCACCCAAGCATGCACATTATCTTGCTGCCAAATATCATCCCAATGCTCTGGCGCGCTAATACCGGTGTCCCCCAGAATTTCACTACGGGCTTTCATTCCCATAGTAAAATCAACAGGAAAGCCTTTTAAACTACGCTCTGGCAAGCCGAGCTTTTTCAATCCAGAATAAGTAAAGCCTAAGTTGAGAGTTGAATTAGGCTTTATACGATGATGGTCACTACTTTCACTCACCGGCCAAGTTTCGGCTGTCGTGATCTTTTCAATCAATAACGCTAAAAACTCCCTAGCAGAATGCGTATGCTGAAAAGATAAAAAACAATAACGCGCCTTTGGAAAGCCATAGCGTCCATATCCTTTGCAGACATTGCCTTGAATATCATATAGATCTAAAGACTTACTCTCTTTCATACTAATGCCATCAATATAACTCATAGCGCCACTTCCGTTTGGCCAGGTTTCCAGCTAGGTGATTTAACATCGTTCAATTGCACGCGTTGTAAAAAATACTTAAACGCTTGCTTCAGTTCTGCTGCCGACTTACCTTGCTGCGTTAATACGAACTCTGAAAACATCTGTTTCACATATAAGGCCTTCAATTGTTCAGCAACAGGTTGGTCATTAGAGCCATTAAAGAAAAGTGTCGTGGTTAACTGGCAGGATTTGATATAACGAACAAAATCATTCGCATTGGACACTGATTCAAAGGCCACGCAATGCTGCCAGATTTCGCGCACTTGGTTTTCGTTATTATTCCACAGACTGGTTAAATAAGGCTCCAATTCACCGTGAAAGTTACTATTGAAACACAAGTACTTAGACTTTAACTGATCTCGTTTAAAATCATTGCCTTGCTGAAAGAACACGTCATTTAAAATAAAAAGGCGAGCAAGGTAGGTATTATCAGTATTAGCAAAAGGACTCTCTTGATTCAACGGCAAAGCCTGCAATATGCGACGAACCTCTTTATCATGAGACTCACCAGCCGCCTTATAAAGTGGATTGGAATCATTAGTATGACCATTGATGATAGGGCACAGCGCCGTTAAGCCGTAAGCATTACCCGAAGTATTCGCCATAATTAATATTCCTTTAACGAAAGTGAAGGTCCGGCTTCCATGCAGCCCAAGTACTGCTGATTATCCAGCAGTAGCGCATTGTAAGCTTGCTCAAAATCCTCATCGCTAAGCTCTAGGCTTGTTTCAGTAAAATCTTTCAGGTTGTCATATAGATGGGTCGCAGACTTAACATCATTCGAAGATGCGCAAGGGTAGGCATTATAAAAATGGTCCGTCTCAATCTGATTGAAACGAATGTAATTATAAAATCCGTGTAAAGGAATCGATTTAGGGTAGCCAATATTAAAACGCCAAAATAAATCCAAACCTTCAGGAATAGCAAATGAAAAAGAATCGATATACTGATCCCAGCTGCCATTAAAATTACTCTCAAACATCATATAACTATAATGCAGATCTTCTTTTGGTTGAGAAGGGGCAAGATGCGGAAAGCTATTGCGACCAATAATCGTCCAACGTGCATAATGGATCAGCGATAGATTAATCAGACCTTTAAGATTAGAAGGGAAGCGAACTACAAATTTAAACGCCGCATGCTGCCAAATAGCCTTCCACCAAGGTATCGGCGTAATCACATTCATTGCATAGGCTTTGCCAGCAATATTAGACATAAAAATCCCTTTTAATCGACAAAGTTTAACCGTCCTTTAATACTGCGCCTATATTAGGCGAGACACTGCTTGGGGTAAAGCCCAAAGAAGTATTACCACCAAGAACACAGAATACTTCGCTGCACAAAGGAAAAACCTACTTGCTCTTACTCTGTGTGCTCTGTGTGCTCTGTGACCTCTGTGGTTAATCACTTCTAGCTCACACACCAAAAGCAGCCTTTTAATATTCGCTAATCACTCTTTCTGCTTTATAATGCCGCCAAATATCGACTTTCAAACAGAATTAGAGAATTACTATGACCGTACGTACACGCGTCGCACCATCACCAACTGGCGATCCACACGTAGGCACCGCTTACATCGCCCTGTTTAACCTAGCCTTTGCGCGCAAGCACGGCGGTAAGTTTATTCTACGTATCGAAGATACCGATCAAAGTCGCAGCACCCCTGAATCAGAACAGGCAATTTTAGACAGTATGCGTTGGTTAGGTCTGGAGTGGGATGAAGGTCCAGACGTGGGTGGTGAATTCGGCCCTTACCGTCAAAGTGAGCGTAAAAATGATTATGCTCAGTATGCCGAGCAGTTAATCGAGAAAGGCCACGCCTTCCGCTGCTACCGCACCAGTGACGAGCTTAACGAATTACGCGAAGGCATCGCCGACCTAGGTCGTGCACTTAAGCCTAGCGATTTAAAGCTATCTGATGAAGAAGTTGCAAAACGCGCTGCCAATGGCGATTCGTTTGTAGTGCGCATGAACGTACCGGAGGAAGGCATCTGCCCAGTCGATGACATGCTGCGTGGCACCATCGAAATGGATTGGAAAATTGTCGACGCGCAGATACTTTTGAAATCCGACGGCATGCCAACCTATCACCTAGCAAACGTAGTTGATGATCACCTAATGCAAATCACTCACGTTATTCGTGGGGAAGAGTGGATCAACTCAGCGCCAAAGCACAAGCTTCTATATGAGTTCTTCGGCTGGGATATGCCAGCATTGTGCCACATGCCATTGCTACGCAACGCCGATAAGAGCAAGTTAAGTAAGCGTAAAAATCCAACGTCCATCCTGTTCTATCAACGTATGGGCTACCTACCCGAAGCGCTATTGAACTACCTAGGTCGCATGGGCTGGTCAATGCCTGACGAAAGCGAAAAGTTCACCCGCCAAGAAATGTTCGAAAACTTCGACATCCAACGCGTATCCTTGGGTGGACCAATTTTCGACACAGAAAAACTAAGCTGGCTAAACGGCTTGTGGTTACGCGAACTCGATGCTGAAAACTTCGCCGAGAAGTTCGCCGCTTGGGGGCTAAGCAAGGAACGCCTAATGCCGTTAGTGCCACACGTACAAACCCGCGTTGATACCTTTGCCGACGTCGTAGGTTTAGCAGGTCACTTCTTGGGTGGTATGACAGTACTTTCCGAAGAAAGCTTTGCTCATAAAAACCTAGAGACCGAGCAACAAGTAGAAATCCTACAGTTTGCCTTATGGCAGCTAGAAGCGATTCGTCACTGGGATCGCGACCAGATCCAAAAGCGCATGTTCGCCTTAGCGAAGAGCATGGAAATCAAACCAAAAGATTTCTTAAGCCCATTATTTATCTCAATCGCCGGCACCAGTGAAACCATCTCTGTTTTAGACAGCATGGCTTTATTGGGCCCAGACATGAGCCGCGCACGCCTGCGTCACGCGATCAATGTATTAGGCGGAGTAGGGAAGAAGAAGCTGAAGAAGATGGAAAAAGCGTACCGCGGCCATGATGCAGCCGTTGAAGCCGCCTTAACCGAAGCTTAAAAGAAATTCACCACGGAGCACACGGAGGCGCTTCGCTACACGGAGATGAATATAAGGAAGATCTTAAGGAAGAGAAAAGAGGGGGTGAGCTTGTCAAAACGGCTTCTTCTAATTTATTCCCTTATTTGCTCCCTTATATTTTTCTTTTATTTATTCCCTTTGTTTTCTCTCATCTTTCTTTTGCTTTTCTCCGTGCAGCGAAGCGCCTCCGTGATCTCCGTGGTTAAATAGCTTTTGTCTTTAGCCTTTCACCCTAACTTATTGAAAAAACAAAGAAAATTAAAAGAAGTTGTTGACACATGCTAGGGTCGAGCATATTATACGCCCACGTTTTGAGACGGGGCCTTAGCTCAGCTGGGAGAGCGCAACACTGGCAGTGTTGAGGTCAGCGGTTCGATCCCGCTAGGCTCCACCAA
>CAJVZR010000025.1 GCA_913019965.1 uncultured Oleispira sp. | reverse complement strand
CAATACCATCATCATGATTACTCATGATGTAGATGAAGCGGTTTTATTATCGGACCGTATTGTGATGATGACCAATGGCCCATCAGCCACGGTCGGTGAAATTTTAGAGATTGATCTGGAGCGACCACGCAGCCGTATCGAGCTAGCGGATGATCCTAAATACAATCACTATCGCCAACAAGTTTTAAGCTTCTTATACGAGAAGCAACGCAAGGTAGAGCCATTAACTAAGCCTACTAGCAAGAAAAATAACGAAGAAAAGAAAATAGCGTAAGCGAATTTAAACCAACGAATTTTAAAACTTAAAATTGTAATAATAGAAACTGGAGTATCACATGACGACAAAAACTATCTTAGCAAGCGCAATCAGCACCGCACTTTTAGCGGCAGCCATGCCAACTCAGGCAGCCTCTGTAACGGAATTTGTTAAAGAAGGCGATGTTATTGCTCAGGTGCGTATTCGTAATGAAACCGTTCAACAAGATAATGCCAAAGACGATGCTATCGCGATGACAGCCCGTGCTCGCTTAGGTTATGAAACCGCTAGCATGGCAGGTTTTAAGATTTTAGCTGAATTTGATCAAGTTATTGCCCTTCAAGATGAATATGGTCAACATCCTAAGACATCTATTGGCCCAGGCGCTGATAATACATCTGTCGTTGCTGACCCAGCAGCTGGCGATATCAACCGCGCACAAGTTAGCTATAAGTCAGATGCTTTTGGTGCAACGCTAGGTCGTCAACGTATTATCTTTGATAACGCTCGTTTTATTGGCAATGTTGGCTGGCGTCAGAATGAGCAGACATTTGATGCCGCTCGCATTGACCTAACCGCTGTTGATAATTTAACCGCCACTTATGCTTACATCGCGCAACGCAATAATATTCTTTACCACGATGTAGAAGTGAAAGATCATCTATTGAATGTGGGCTATAAAACTCCTTTCGGTAAAGTATCTGGTTATGGTTACTTATTAGAAAACGCTGATTCGGAAGCTACATTCGATACTTTTGGTTTACGCTTTAAGGGGAAAACGGCACTAGATGCTTTAGATATTCTTTATACCGCTGAATATGCTACTCAAACTCAAAACTCTGGTGCTGATGGTGCTGAAGACAATGATGCTGCTTATAGCTTGCTTGAAGCTGGTGTGAAAGTTTCTGGTATCACTCTAGCAGCAGGTATGGAAACGCTAGGTGGTGATGGAACGTACGGTTTCTCAACGCCTTACGCAACTGGGCATGCCTTCAACGGCTGGACTGACCAATTCTTAGGAACACCAGCTGAAGGCCTAAGCGATACTTACGCAAAAGTCGTTACTAAAGTTGCAGGAGTGAAGCTATTGGCTATGTACCACGACTTCAGCACGGATAAAGACGGTGATGATCTAGGTAGCGAAATTAACTTATTAGCCGCTAAGAAGTTTGATAAGAACTTCAGTGCAGGTATTAAATACGCTCAGTATTCTGCAGGTGATGACGCTTATGCCTACGTTGATACTGACAAATTATGGGTTTGGGCAGAAGCTAAGTTCTAATAAAATGTCTATTAATCAATAAACACAGAACTGAGTTATCTAAACTCACAATCAAAACGGAGTATAAGGCTTGCCTTATGCTCCGTTTTTTTATGTTGGTACGATTATTGTTTATAATTTATAAAGTTTAAATTTAGGTAAGTCGATGAAAAAGCAATTAGTAATCATAGGTAATGGCCTAGCCACCATGCAGTTATTAAAAGAACTGGACCATCAAAGTGATTACCTTGTGACGGTCTTAAGTGCAGAAAATGTACCTCACTATAACCGTATAATGCTGTCTTCATTATTAGCCCAAGAGACGGACTTACAAAGCATCACCCCCTGTGATGATGCCTGGTATGACGAACGAAATGTACGGGTTTTACTCAATCATAGAGTCGTTAATATCGATGCTGAAAACCATACCCTCAGCTGTGAAAATGGCGCGCAGTTAGATTATGACAAATTAATTTTCGCTACCGGATCGCGCGCTTTCATCCCGCTGATGCCCGGCACCGAAATGCCTGACGTACTTGATGGAGTCATGGGGTTTCGCAAACTCATCGATGTCGACTTCATGCAAGAAGTCACTAGTCGCTATCAACGAGCCGTGGTGATTGGTGCAGGATTATTAGGCATCGAAGCGGCGGTTGGCTTAGCCAAGCAAGGGATGGACGTTACCCTATTGCATCGTCGCGATGTCTTGATGAATCGCCAAATTGACCGTAACGCTTCTGATTTATTGATTAAAGAGCTCGAAGGGCGTGGTATTAAAATCGCCACCGGGCATGGTCCTGTAGCGCTTACCGGCATGCCCGTTTCACCTACCTCGGAAGAAGGGTCAACATCCCGTAAAGTTTGCGCTGTAACGCTAGACAATGGCGACAAACTCGAAGCAGACCTTGTTATCTTTGCCACCGGTATTGTACCCTGCACGCCATTAGCACAAGCAAGCGGTTTACTGGTGAAAAAAGGCATCTGCGTTGATGCTCAATTACAAACCTCACAAGCTGATATCTACGCGTTAGGGGAATGCTGTGAGTTTGAAGGTAATACCTATGGTCTGGTAGCGCCGATCTGGAATCAAGCAAGTGTTTTAGCGAAGCAGCTAACCTTAAAAGATGACGATGAACTACCGGTTTACCAAGAAGAAAGTTTTGCTACCAAGTTAAAAGTCAGTGGTATTGATGTGCACTCAATGGGCATCATCAATAGTGAAGAGACTGACCTCGAATGCGAAGTGCTTGAATTTAATGATTTTGAGCGCTCCATCTACAAGAAAATTCTTATCAGTGACCACAAGGTTGTGGGTGCTGTTCTCTATGGCGACGTCGCCGATAGTCAGTGGTATTTTGAATTACTACAGCAAGAGCAAGATATTGAAGCTTTCAGGCAGGACCTGATCTTCGGTAAAGCTTTTTGTGATAGTTAATCGAGGGGATTGATCTCATCTTCACTCCCTCCGTATCTTAGCCAAATCCCCTGACCTGATACATTCTAAATCAAGCCAAATTCGCGCACTTTGTCCTTAAGCGCTGCTAGCAGCAGCGCGCACTATTTTGGATAAACTCACGCACCAGAATTGACTGACCGCACCTTTGTGGTGCAATCCTTCTTCAGTCATGTCTTGCCTACTCATTCTGTGAATTTCAATGCCCCTTTATTGACCATTGATAGCTACATAAGGAATAGGTTTTGCCATACACCCCTAGGGTGTATGGCGTTTTTTGCTTATTAATTAACCTTTGATCAAAAAATAATCCTGCACTGGCACCCTTCTTGAATAGTCCTTCTGCATAGATAGCTTATCCAGTGAGTCGAATGATGAATAGCCAGCCCAATGATCTTTGTAAAACAACCTGCCCTTATTGTGGTGTTGGCTGTGGCGTGCAAATGCCAAAAGATCTTTCCAAGGTCTCTGGACTAGAAACTCACCCCAGTAATTTCGGCAAGCTATGCGTTAAAGGCTCCTCTCTACACGAGACAATTTCAATTCAGGGGCGATTACTTAACCCTAAAGTAAACGGCCAAGATAGCGACTGGGACAGCGCCTTAGAGAACATTGCAATCAAGATCCAACAAGTCGTTGAAGACCATGGCCCAAATGCCGTTGCCTTTTATGGTTCAGGCCAACTGCTTACGGAAGATTATTATGTTGCCAATAAACTCATCAAGGGCTTTATCGGCAGTGCCAATATGGATACTAACTCGCGCTTATGCATGTCATCAGCCGTATCGGCCTATAAGCGTGCCTTTGGTAGCGATACTGTTCCGATCTGTTATGAAGATATCGAAGCAACAGATCTACTGGTTTTAATCGGTTCCAACCCAGCTTGGGCACACCCTATTCTTTATCAGCGTATGGTTGCGGCCAAAAAGAATAACCCCAATTTGAAAATTGTGGTGATCGATCCCCGTGAAACCGCCAGCTGTGATATTGCCGACCTGCACCTACCCATTCGCTCTGGCAGTGATGCTTATTTATTCAATGCTTTATTCGCTTATTTAGCGGACAACGGTCACTGCGACCAAGATTATATCAATCAATATACCGATGGTTTTGAAGATGCAATTACTCAGGCTAAAGCTGAAGGTTTCAGCTTGGCAGACATTGCTCAAACCTGTGACGTGCCTGAAGTCGACATCGCACAATTTTTTAGCTGGTATAGCAAGGTGGATAAAACCTTAAGCTTTTATTCACAAGGCATTAATCAAAGTTCATCAGGCACCGATAAATGCAACGCCATTATTAACTGCCATTTAGCAACAGGACGAATTGGCAAAGCCGGCGCAGGTCCTTTTTCAATTACCGGCCAGCCTAATGCCATGGGAGGCCGTGAAGTGGGCGGTTTAGCCAATCAATTGGCAGGCCGTATGCATTTTGAAAAGCCTGGCGACATTGACCGTGTAGCGCGTTATTGGAATGCCACTAATATCGCAACTGATAATGGCTTAAAAGCTGTCGACATGTTCGATGCTGTTGATCGTGGCGAGATCAAATTTATCTGGATCATGTCGACCAATCCTTTAGTGAGCATGCCAGAAGCCGATCGTTTAAAGGCAGCCCTATTAAAGTGCGAGATGGTGGTAGTCTCTGATTGCTTAGAACATACCGATACCACTGCCGTAGCAGACATCGTTTTACCTGCCGCTAGCTGGGGAGAAAAAAATGGTACCGTGACCAATTCCGAACGTCGGATATCTCGTCAGCGCAACTTTATGCCTGCTATGGGAAATGCTAAACCCGATTGGTGGATCATCACCCAGGTTGCACAAAGATTAGGATTCAAAGAAGCATTCGATTATCAGCACCCGTATCAAATTTTCAATGAACATGCTGGTTTATCGGCTTTTGAAAATGGCTATGATGATTTTCCCGCGCGGGATTTTGACTTATCAGGGTTAACGGATTTAAGTGAGCAGGCTTATGATGATTTACAGCCGATTCAATGGCCAGTGAATAAAGATTACCCTAATGGTCGCCAGCGTTTTTTTGATGATGGAAAATTTTTTACCGCGAATCAACGAGCACAATTTGTAAGCTTAACTGCACGCCTACCCATTGCAAAAACCAGTCATGAATTTCCACTCATTATGAATACGGGGCGTATTCGTGATCAATGGCACACAATGACGCGTACGGGAAAAACCGATAAGCTATTGCAGCACATGCCAGAACCGTTTGTAGACATCAATCCCAAGGATGCCGCTACTTACCAGTTACAGCAAAATGATTTAGCCGTCATTAATAACCAACATGGCGAAATTATTGTTCGGGTTAAAATTACCAAGGCTCAGACTCAAGGCAATATTTTTGTTCCAATGCACTGGACCAGTCAGTTCGCGAGCAAAGGCCGTATGGGGGTTTTAGTTAACTCCATTACTTGCCCAGTTTCAGGCCAGCCAGAAAACAAACATACCCCGGTAAAAGTTAAAAAATTCGACAGTCAGTGGTTTGGATTTTTAATGCTTGCAGAGCAGCCTGAAGCGTTATCTGCAGAATGTGATTATTGGGCCCACGTGCCTTTTAATATTCAAGAGAAGCAGGATGACAAATTAACCAAGTCTAATTTAGATAGCGCTCAAGGGCATTATTATGAACTATCAGGGCAGCAAGATATTGCACACGCTTATCAATCACTAAAGCGTTTATTACCCGATGGTGAAGCACTCATTTATAGCGATGCTCGCAGTGGCACTCATCGTATTGCCATTATTGAAAATAACCGCTTAATCGCCTCATTATTTTTAAGTCCACAATTCGATTTACCGAACCGTCGCTGGTTGAGCCAGATATTCAATAGCCAACAACTGACCGACTTTCAACGCAGAGCATTATTAGCGGGGCGTGAAGGTAATGCTGCCAGTGACCCTGGCACCATCGTTTGCTCTTGTTTTCAGGTCGGAGATAAGCAAGTAAAAGCCGCGGTAGATGCTGGAATAAATAATGTAGAAGCCCTCGGTAACAAGCTTAAATGCGGAACTAATTGTGGTTCCTGCGTGCCGGAATTGAAAAGCTTAATTGAACAGTTTTCTCAGCAAGCCACAGAGCTTGCAACAGAACTGACTAACTAGATTCGTAAGATAGAGAGTAATAGATATGAACAATGCAAACGTAATTTTAGTCGGCGCAGGTCCAGGTGACCCAGAACTTCTTACTCTTAAAGCGTTAAAAGCCATTCAAAATGCTGACGCTATATTATACGACGCCTTAATTTCTGAAGAAATTTTGGCAATGATTCCCGATAACTGCAAAAGCTTTAACGTAGGAAAGCGTTGCGGCGAACATAAAATGAAGCAACATGAAATTAATGAATTTCTCTATCAAATGTCCCAACGTCATCAAACCGTTGTGCGGTTAAAAGGCGGTGATCCCTTTATCTTTGGTCGTGGTGGCGAAGAATTAGAATACTTGCAAGAAAGAAATGTAGAAACCAGCGTTGTACCTGGAATAACCGCCGCGGCCGGTTGCGCGGCAAGTTGTAATATTCCACTTACCCACCGTGGTCATGGCAACTCACTCTTGCTGCACAGTGGTCACTCAAGCTTTGGGGAATTTGATCCTTCACATACCGATAAACAAAATCAAACCCAAGTGTTTTATATGGGGATGAATCAAGCGGCGAGCATCAGCGCTCACTTGATTGACCAAGGACACCACCCAGATACTGAAGTCGCCATTATTTGTCAGGGCACTCGTAAAAACCAAGCATCACAACTCGGTACTTTATCCACCTTGCCTGAAATGGCAGAAGAGATGAAACACCTGACACCGGGATTGATCATCCTTGGGGATGTGGTTGGTTTGGCCTCTACCCAGCAACAGAGATTGACTGCTGGGCAAGAGAAAATGATCGCTTAAGATTATTTACTCGCCGTTTCAGAAATCGGTGTCGCCATCATGCGCGGCATCGCTGATTGGCCTTGAGATTTAGCGGATAAAGCTTCAGCAGTTAAATCTTGCAGCGCTTGTTTCTGACAATGACAGACCGCTAATACCATATCTCTGCGGAACGACATTGCAGCCAGCAACATAAAACCATAACCATTCATTTCAAGAACTTCTTCATAAAAACGGAAGTACTCAACCACAATGATTTCTTTATCAAACAAAGCTCCTGCTAATAACAAGCTCGCCGCAATGGCAAAGAATATCGAAGTCGGAGAAAGAAACGCCGTTTTGACAATATGGATGTATTCTTTTTTATGCTGATACGCTTTATATAACAATGGCAACCACACCATAGCCATAATAATTTTGAAACCTTGGCCATCGACAAAAAAGATTAACCAATCGATATGTGATTGTTTAATGCTCATTTCTCTTAAAATGAAACTGAAACTTAAAGCCGCCCCTAAATACGCTAGCAGGCTTAAACTTTTTGATGATGATTTCACCATACTCCAGTTTTTAATACCTGAGTTTAGCCAGAATACAATGCCGACAATCAAAAGTATCAGTATCTGAATATGCTCCATCAATTGGTTCTCACCGTATAAATAAGCTTGATCGTATTGAATCACTTTAATACTAAAAGCACTGGTTAAAACCAGCATGATAAAGAAAATGAGATAGCGAGGGGTCAAGGATGCGTTCATGGTTATACTCTCAAACAGTTTGAAAAAGTATAAGATTCACATCGTTCAGTGATTACCCACTAAAAATAGAACAGTCTTGTCTGAGATTGTATCAATCTTGTAAGATGCCCTATTCATGGGGGATAGCGTTTAAAAAATAACGATCAAACCTAGAACTTACTGCTTTAGATCAATGATCAACAGTTTGTTTCATTATTACGACTAATCATGGTGCTAAAACTTAGGCAGCAACCCTGCTATAGACAGAACAAGGGATCATTACCGCAAGGTGCTCCGGAAATAATCCACTGTAAAATCGTATTATAGCTTTCCTCACCTAGACTGGTCCCTAAATCAAAGCGCTTTCCACCACCATGTTGGTGACGCGTTGGCTTTTGTAAGAGTAGCGAATCCATCGGCGCTTTTAAGTTAACTCTCGCCCTGACATCCGCATAGAGCTGATCATTAGTATCATCATAATGAACCGGTATGCCTTCAACACCGACCACAGGGTTATGACAACTTTGACAGGTGCGTAGATTAAATAATTGAGTTTGCAAAAGCGGTTTAATATCATCAACAAAATTTAAGGCCGTCGCAGGCTCTCTGGTATTATCAATAACGACCTTCATTTCAGTCGAATGACTACCTCGACTATTTGCCACTTGTAAGCCAATCACATACTCGCCATTCATTGATCCGGTGAGCTCTGCAATTTTTTGATCCGCATTCTCAAGACTGCCATCATGTCCTACCGGCCCTGAAATAATTGTCCATTGAAACGTCTGCGCAAAATAACTGGCCTCCCCATTTAAACGCACAGGGAAATTGGCTAATCGTTGCAATTCTAATCGTGCAACCGGTAATCCAGGGGGCTGAATTTCACCATCACTATTAAGCACATCAAACCCAGGCAAAAAATTAGCTAAAAGTGCAGGCGCGGAATATGGGGGTTGCCAAAAAAGTTCCGCATTACGTAATGAAAGCGGCATAACACCCCGGCGGTAGACATAATCAATAATAATATCTGAGTAACTGATAAATTTTTCATAACTTGAAAAGTTAATCGCATTACCCAGTTTAATTTTTTCGCCATTAATGATTACGGGCTCAACTAAATCATCATCTCCTGCGGCATAGCCTCTTAATGAGTGACAGCTTATGCAATGAGGTTCAATAACTTGCAGATACAAACTCTCTACCCCTTCTGGGCGATAGTCTGTTTGCTGCCAGCCTTCTGGCACGGCATCCTCTTGATAGCTTGCCAAATCAAACGTTTCACCACCATAACGACCATTAGCGACCTCTTCGACAAAGCGGCTATCCCAATACCCAACTTGAGTTGCATCGCGGGCGCCCATTTCAGCATAACTGTCCCTTACCCACTGATTAATCAATTTAATCCCAGCTTCTTGCTCTGCACGGGTATAAATTCCAGAAGCTTTAAATTCAAAGCTATTCACCTCCAATTGATTTAATTTGGCAGATATTAACGACAAATGATTAAAGCTATTATCAGTATTAAGAGGTAATAAATTTCCACCGTGGCAGGCTAAGCAAATAGACGGCATATACTTAGTACCGCGCCCATCCAAGTCAGCGGCAATTAAGCGATGTTGAACAAGCTGCTCATCTTTAGCAGTAAAGGTAAAAAATTTAAGTACTTTATCCGAATCAGGATCATCCGGATTAATAGGGCTGAATTCGATGGCATTGGAGCCAAGGTGATAATCAAAATTTTGATCAGTTGCCGCAAACAAATTCAAAGGGCCATAATTGGCGGGATTCCCTTTGCCCGTAACAACCACGAAGTTATTGACGAAAAATGCGAGGCTGCCATCATCATTTTTACGGGCGTACATATCTCGGCCATAACCTAGGTCTTTACTATCACGGAATATAACGTGAACATCATAGCCTTGATCAAAACCATTTTTTGATTTCCAATCCGTTAAGGTTGTACGCTCATCATTAGGGTCTACGGCGAGATAATATTGCTCTGCATATTGCGCGGAGTTTATTTGATTATTCTCAATTGAATACTCGATTAAGAAAGCATCATCACTTACTTTCTGCTGATAAAGATAATCACCTTTAACGAGATTGAGTTGACAAGGAAGACTACACTGAACCTGAATTGATAAATCCAGATTCTCGGTTAAATCTAACTCATGCTGGTTTAATGTATTATTCAGCCAATCTAGTTCACTGTTTTCATCCCACTGTCCGTGATAACTTGATGTAAGACTTTCACTGCCTAAATCAGTTAATGAGATCACATAACTTCCTTGTTGCTCTGGCGATAAAGGCGATTGTGGGACTATAACCATACTATAAAGATCGGAAGATAATGCTTGCTGTGGATTCAATAACGTTAAATAACTATTAGCAACATCTTCGGGTAATACAAATGTTCGCTCAGATAATTCGCCACGCTCTTCACAAGCGATAAGACCCATACAAATCAGGATTGAAGCAAAGACTCGAAATAGCATATTAAAAAGCCTTTAAATAATTCAGCTGAATGATTTGGCGTTGGTAGTAGTTATCGCCCTTAGCATCGACATCGGCATAGAACCAAGATAAATCCAGCGAACTTGAATGATCGAAGCCATAGTTTCCACCCAATACCAGAGTTTGCGTCACCGCTTCTAAGCGATAACTGATCCATTGACCACAATAGGCATCATTAAATATCTGATCCCATTCGACTTCTTTCGATACGGTTAATATTGGGTATACCGACGTTGCGATCAAACCATTGCAATACGCTCCCTGTACGGTAGAAACGGTATCTCCTTGTATATAGCTATAGCCAGAATAAAAAGATAGAGAATCAGACCAGGTATAATCTAGGTGAGCAAAGATTCGGCTCTGCTTCAAATCAAATACACGACTCTCGCTATCACGAGATTGATACTCCGCGCCTAACGAACCACTGATCTTTGTCGTTAATCGAGCACTGACCATGGCTTGTTGAGTATAGATAGTACTGTCTCGTTGCTGCTCTCCTAGGTCCCAATGGCTGATATCACTGAATAATTGATACCAAGGAGAATTATAGTGAAAGCTATTTTGCCAGCGGTAGATTAACCGAGCGGAGACTTCATTTTTACTTAATAGCTCAGTATGTTGATAAGCCTGGTGAGCCGCTTGTAGTTCAACAGATATACTTTTATTAAAACTGAGTTCGTAATCAAAGATTAAATGACCATCAAGGCGAGCAAAGTTATCATAGATAATATCTTCGCTATGTTGTGCTCGTGAAACATTATCGTCACTGCCAAAACCTAATTGAAAAAGTGTCTGAAAGTTAAATTCTGCTTGCGCTCTAAAACTTGCCAAACTCAATAATAGAATCATGAAAATGATAGAAAAATAACCCGCTCCTGGGCTGGAAGTCGGTTTGATTAATGTTTTGTTTTCATTCACCGCCAATAGGGAGTCCATCACAATCGCACCTGGGTCTGTGACAACACCATTAACCGCTCCATCGGTATCATTATTACCACCATCGGTTATAGATAAGAGTAAACATTGCGAGAAGGGGATTAAACCTAACGTATAACGATCACTATCAGCACTAGGGCAGCGACCCGCTTGCTTAAAGGCCGTTGCAATATAATCCTCTCCGTGGACCTCAAATTCCGACCAACGGCTACCATCGTATTTCCAATATTCTGCATTTAACGGAATTCCTGCAGCTAAAGGAATAACCAGTTTAATGCTAGAAGCATTTAGACTAATACCGTGAATTTCAAAATCGAAAACCTCTCCGATAATGTTTTTGGCGCTATTATCATTTTCTATATTCGCCAAGTCATCCGCGGCTAGTCCTACGCCAGCCTGTCCTTGCTCAATGGCCCACTGTCCTGCCTTAATAATCAAGCCAGGTTCCGTTTCTAATAACTGGTTAGAGGTTTCAAAAAGATCATTCGCCAATATATTCTTATGCATGTATTGCGCATCATCAATCGGATCGAGGTAATCTTGAATACCGTCGCTATCGCTGTCGAGTAACCCTTCGATATCATCACTAATTCCATCGTTATCACTATCACTGCCTGTATTGAGTAGCGGCGCTTGCGCTTCTACTCTAAAAGATAGATTGCGTATAAAAGAGCTTTCAGCATCAGAGACTGCTAAGCCCAAGTTATAAAATCCAAGCGGCAAGTTAGCTGGGTTAATTGGAATCTGACGAAGTTCATTATTGACGAGATTCTCAGGCAATATTAGCTGCTCATGCTCCGTCAGCCATTTAATGGTTAACTCATCATTATTTTTATCCGCAACCTTTGCACTAATAAAAAACGCGCCTTGATTCTGATAAATAACGACTCGCTGTTCGCTACGTTGAGTCAAGAATAACTCGGCACTAGGAATCACATTACCTGCTAAGAAATCGACTTGATAAGTTAAATTATCCGCCAAGAAGGCAGATTCATTACTAGCACTCAATTCTATGATTATATTTTTATCGATACTTTCTAAATTAGATACCTCAGCATTAGAGCCTATCCAATTGAATACAATTTCTCCTGTTAAGCCAGACTCAATTTGAATCTGCCCTGGTATTAAGTCATGTTCACTATTACTTGCACTGCCAGAAAGAAGATAATCTATGACTACGGGGTAATCTGCTGCACTACCGGAAAGACTCACAGGGATTTTAACTTCTGCAGTCTCTTCAACAGAGTACTGCTGTGACCCCAAAAACTTAATCAAAGGAATCACTTTCACAACTTGCTCTACCTGGGCTACATTTCCCGCGATATCTTGAGCTTGCCAAATCACAATATGCTTTCCAGGGCGGAAGGGCCCTAACGTATCGGCAGCCACTAGGCTTTCGCCATCTTTAACATCAAAAGCTTCTGCGGTTAATTCAACCTCAGTTAAATAACCGGAACTCACGACAATCTGCTCTCCGTTCGTGGTTATTTCAGGTGCGACGGAGTCTAATAAAATTTGTCCGCACAGCTCACTTTCTTCATTGGCTAATACTAAACATTGCTGATATTCGGTGGCATTACTATCACCATCGGCATCTGCATCTAAGACGGCATCATCACCATTAAAAGGATCGAGACCATTAGCCAATTCAACCGCATCCGGTAAGGTATCGTCATCATCGTCAAGATCACAAACATCACCTAGGTTATCATTATCAAAATTTGCTTGATCGCTATTGGCTAGATCAGGGCAGTTATCCACATAATCAGCAATTAAATCGTTATCACCATCGAGTAAATTAACTGTTAACGGAAAATTAATCGTTGCAGCCGCAGCGCTATTTTCTCCGCCATCAGAAAGTGATAACTGAATACTATAGTCTCCTGCAGATTCTTCAGTTGAGCTCCAGGATAAATTCCCTAGCGATGATAATGCCATGCCAACGGGAGCTGAAATTAATTGCCAAGTTAATTCACTGCCATCGTTATCATCATCTGGATCTGTGTATAAATCAGCAAAGTTAATCGCTAAGCTTTCCAACTCCGTTATTGCCTGCGCACCAGGGCTGCTTAATTGCGGTGCATCATTAATGCTGGTCACAATAATCGAAAATGTTTCACGACTGGGCTGGGTTCCATTCTCACCACCATCACTCACGGTTACTGTAATGGTATTTGCATTACCTTGCCCTTCTAAAGGTGTCCATTGAATCAGACCTTGGTTTGAAATGGTCATTCCTGAAGGGGAGTTAGATAAGCTAAAATTTAAATCAGTGCCGTTATTAGCATCATCTAAATCTACGACCTCAACCGCATACTCATATAAGATATCTTCACTCGCAGCCGTCGGCGCGACACTGGTAATACTTGGCGCCGTATTCACCCCAGCCACTAAGATCTCAAATTCTTGCGTCGCTGCAGCGGCAGAATTTTCTCCGCCATCTGCAACCGTTACTGTGATGAATCCAGACGTGGTAATTCCATTCCCCGGTATCCAAGTTAACAGCCCTGAAGGGCTAATACTCATGTCCCCTGTTATGGGACCCACGGAGTAGGCCAGCGCAGTACCACTATCATCGGGATCATTCACATCCACTTGGTAACTGTATTGATTACCCTCAATAGCCGAGGTTGTCGCAATGGACGTAATTTGAGGCGCATCGTTGATTGACGTTACGCTGATTGAAAATGTTGCGGTATCCGCACTCACGCCATCATCACCATCATCCGCAGCCGTTACCGTGACCAAACCTGAAGTCGTTATCCCCTCAAGGGGTGTCCAGCTGACCAAACCACTGCTATTAATCGTCATGCCGTCGGGTTCGTTCACCAAACCATAAGTAATATCATCCGCTTCGCTATCGTTAGCATCGACATCGAATTGAAAAAGAACATCTTCGGAACCATCACTTGGGCTCAGCGGAGTATTTTGAATGATAGGGGCAGTATTGCAGGCCGGCGTATCTTCTTCCTGCCAGTCCCCCACAGTACTGCTATAAGACGTATTAGAAGCCTTAACCCGATAATGATATGTCTGGCCACACTCTAGAGAAGTTAATAGTTGGGAGATTTGCGTCGTCCCCGTACCACCTCCGCTACCAGCAACAACCTGAGCAGAGGATTCAAAACTGGGGGTTTGGCTTAAACCATATTGAAATGTATAGCTTGTCGCATCAATGCCGCTATCATCGACATTGGCATAGACAGTAAAAAAAGCTGAATCACTAGTAGCCTGAGCATTTTTGCCTTTGCCTGAAATCGTTGCTAGCGTTATTGTCGTAGGGTTATCAACATCAACGGCCAAGTTGCTTTTCCAAGCGGATAATAACGCCTTTTCCGCTGAACTAATTTGACTCCCCCCGCCTTGAGGCATGAATGAAATATCATCCGTTGCTAAATTAGTTCTGTCCATCATACGCTGCACAGCGTTTAACTTGTTCCCAGCATGATAAGTCGTTGCGTAAGAAGAAAAAGCCGTATAGCTACTGGTAAAATCAGGGTCGACCGCACCATTAAAATGACAGCCACTACATGCAGAAACAGAGTTTTGCAGCAGTAAC
Source organism: uncultured Oleispira sp. (assembly GCA_913019965.1). Taxonomy (GTDB): domain Bacteria; phylum Pseudomonadota; class Gammaproteobacteria; order Pseudomonadales; family Oceanobacteraceae; genus Oleispira. The sequence continues at coordinate 38,132 of CAJVZR010000025.1, read as the reverse complement.
TTACTTTGCACACCATTTGTGCCAGAGTAAGTTGTCGCCGACCACAAATTTGATGCACTCAGCAGACAAATTAAGCCTACGATAGAACGAAGTATTTGCGATTGCGAACACGTTATATAAGACAGCACTAACTCTCAACCTTCAAACAATACCTTTAATTAAGTGTATACCCTGTTTTTTTGAAACAATGATTAAGGCTGATAATTTTAAAGAACGTTTTTGCATATCAACTGGATATTTCTACCCCACTAGGTCTAAAGTTTTATTAATCTACTCTATTGAGCTAACTAATGAATAATCAGACTCGTCGCTTATTTCTTAACAGTGTTTATCGCTCTGGGCTCGCCATTGCGATTGCCCGCTTTGGCTTAATCAGTCCTATGGCCCAAGTCTTTGGTGATGTACCTAAAGAGCTAGGCAGTGATGAATCCATCTTTGAACTGCAAGGCGAGGTTATGGTTGATGGCCAACGTGCCAAGATGTCTACGGTTATAAAAGCGGACTCACTCATCGAAACGGGCAGTAATAGTTTTATTATTTTCCGCGTCGGTAAGGATGCCCATATCTTACGAGAAAATAGTCACATGCAGCTCGAAGGGGCTAATGCCTTGGAGGCGGGTTTACACCTGATAACCGGCAAGTTACTTTCAGTTTTTGGCAAGCGTGACGAAGGAGAAACGCACAACTTGCGCACATCCACCGCCACCATCGGTATACGTGGAACTGGGGTTTATGCAGAGTCTGATAGCGATAAAAGCTATCTCTGTACGTGTTATGGCAGTACTAAAATTCAATCAAGTATCGAGCCGAGCCAATCTGAGATTGTCACTACCACCCACCACGATTCTCCGCGTTTTATTTTGAAAGATCCTCAGCAAGGGCAGTTAATTATTCCTGCCCCCGTATTTAATCATACCGATGAAGAGCTGGCGCTTATTGAAGCCATCGTAGGCCGTGAGTCTCCTATCTCGGCCATTCAGGGTTATAAGCGCCCTCGTCGTGGTTATTAATTGCTGAAACGAGATCCTTTATGACACTGGCTCGAGGACTTAAAAAATCGTTTAAATGGCTATGTGGCAGCCTGATAATTACTCTGTTCTTTTTACAAGGAACGGGATTAGTTAATATTCCGTTATTAACCAGCTTAGAAGGTAATGCCGCCGATTTACGCTTAACCTCGACATTAAAAGGGGGGATAGACGATCGCATTGTCATTGTCGACATCGATGAAAAGAGTTTAACTCAATACGGTCAATGGCCATGGAATCGTCATCACTTAGCAGACCTCGTCAATACGCTATTTGATCACTATGACATTAATGTATTAGGTTTTGATTTAGTATTTGCCGAACCCTCAGGCAGCCATTTTATTAGTTTAGAAAAAGAATTTAAAAGCCGCGATGATGTATCCCCACAAGCAAAACTGGATTTAGCCTTTGAAGCCCTGCAAGATGAAACTTTTAGCCAAGCGATAAAAAATAGAGCGATAACCTTGGGAATATTTTTTAACCAAGCGGTTGATTCCAAACTCAATCAATTACCACCAGCCATTAATCAACTTGATGAGTCAACGAATAAGGCATTGAGTATTCCTAAACCAATAGGTTATACCGCCAATCTAAATTCATTTAGCACAGCCAGTCCACGTAGCGGGTTTTTCGATAACCCCGTTGTTGATCGTGATGGTAAGTTTCGTCGTGTTCCCCTCTTCCAGTCTTATCATGGTCAGCTCTATCCTTCATTAGCGCTATCGGTAGCGCAACAAGCATTAGACAATCCTGAGTTAGATATTCAAATGGTACAGCAAGGTGATTTCCTCGCGATAACCAGTATTCAATTAGGACATCGCGTAATTGCAACTGATGAAGGTGGTGCCGTACAAATTCCTTTCCGTGGTCCAGAGGGTAGCTTCCCCTATATTTCAATTACTGACGTACTCAATAAAAGAATATTAAAAGCAGATTTAAAAGATAAAATAATTTTGCTCGGCACCTCAGCCCCAGGCTTGTTAGATTTACGATCAACCCCTGTTGACGAAAGCATGCCGGGAGTTGAAGTCCATGCCAATATCATCGCCGGTATTCTTGACCAAAACATTCCACAGCAGCCGGCTTATTTAATAGCCGTACAGTCGATTGGTTATTTAACCCTAGGGTTATTGCTATTAATTATTCCACACTTTTTATCGCCATCAAAAACACTGCTTCTTTCTCTCCTGTTAATTATTATTTCTTTAATGATTAATTTTAGCCTTTGGCAGCGTGGCCTAATGTTCCCATTAGCGACGCCTATTCTTTTAATTATTAGTTTTTTTATTTTTCATATGTCATGGGGCTTCTTTATTGAAAGCCGCCATAAACGCGCTATTACCCGCTTATTCGGTCAATATGTCCCCCCTGAGCTGGTCAAAGAAATGGCCAAGCAACCTGAGCAGATCACCTTGGATGGTCAAAGCAAAGAGCTGACAGTTTTATTTGCCGACGTGCGTAACTTCACCAATATTTCAGAAGCCATTACTCCACAAGAACTGACACTGCTCATGAACCAGATATTAACCCCAATGACCGAAGCGATTTATCGCAACATGGGCACTGTGGATAAATATATGGGCGATGCCATTATGGCCTTCTGGGGGGCGCCAGTAGAACAAGATGACCACGCTAATAAAGCGGTACTAAGCGCTTTAGGCATGCAGAAAAAAATCAGAAAACTGAGCGATGCTCTACAAAAGAAAGGCCACCCAGAAATTGCCATCGGCATCGGTATTAATACGGGCATCATGAGTGTCGGCAATATGGGATCTCAATACCGTATGGCCTACAGTGTTATGGGCGATGCGGTGAATTTAGGTTCGCGCTTGGAAGGCTTAAGTAAGATCTATGGCGCTCGAATTATTGTTAGCGAGAATTGCCAGCGACAAGCTCCTGAATTTTTATACCGTATGCTGGATAAAGTCAGAGTGAAAGGTAAAAAAGAGCCGATTCGAATTCTAGAACCTATGAGCCGTTTGCAAAGCTGTAACTTGGACGATATTCGTAAAGCAGCACTGCTGAATGAGGCCATAGAATTATACTGCCAACGAGATTGGTCATCTGCACTAGAAATGCTAGACACTCTCGAACAATATCAAGATTCAGACTATAAAAAAATCATATTACTTTACCGCCTAAGAATTAAAGATTTCCAACATATTCCCCCTGCGGATGATTGGGATTGTGTATATACTTTTACTGAAAAATAATGAAACGCGGGGAAATTCAATGGAAGCGAAGACGGTATTAGATTTTTGGTTTGGCAACGATGCAGAGCAAGCTCAACCCAGAAGTGCCCAGGAAATTTCTAAGCAACAAAGCAAACTCTGGTGGAGCAAAAACGAAGCCATCGATCTCGATATTCAGCAACGCTTTGAACCGACATTAAAAGCCTTATTAACTGGCCATTACCCATCATGGTTTGAAACTCCTCAAGGTCGCCTAGCCGCCATTATTGTACTCGATCAATTCAGCCGTAATATGTATCGCAGCCATGCCCAAGCATTTACTCAAGACAGTTTAGCTCTGCATTGGGCTTTGCAAGGCATCCGCCAAGGAGAGGATAAAAAGCTCACGCCCTTGCAAAGAGTCTTCTTCTACCTGCCATTAGAACATTGTGAACAAATGAATATGCAGAACCTCGCCATTGAGAAGTTTGAGCAACTAGCTAGCGATGCGCCTGCCAGCTTTGCAGATCTCGCCAAGGGCTTTGTCGATTATGCCCACCAGCATCAACAAGTCATCGCTCGCTTTGGTCGCTTTCCCCACCGCAATCAACTCTTAAACAGAACTTCGACCCCTGAAGAAGAAGATTACCTCGCTCAACCGGGCTCAGGCTTTTAGCTGACATTATATCACGGCCACTTTACTATATTCCTTTATTGGAATATAGTAATTCCATTGATCAGACCTTTATTGAAATCAGCCTTTTATTGAGAGCCTCCTATGTTGATGATGCAGCACTTAAAATCGATTAGCCCTGTGGCCCTAAGTTTAATCACTCTCCTGTTTACCAGTACTAGTCCCATAAGCATAGCGGCTGAGCTCAAATCAACTGAGCTACCAACCTTAATCACCCAAATTCAAACTATGCCTTCGTATGTCGAACTTGATGCCAGGCTCGAAGCGATCAATCAAAGTACAATCTCGGCGCAAACCTCGGGCATCGTTGAAGCGGTGAACGTTGATATCAACGATCGGGTAGAAGCAGGCCAAATTCTCATTAGAATTAATGATAGCCAGCAACAGGCTCTATTGAGTCAGGCAAGAGCCAATGTGGCTCAAGCTCAAGCGTTGAATGAAGATGCTCAGATTTTACTAAAGCGTAACCGCTCTCTATTCGCCAAAAAAACTTTATCCCAAGGGGAGCTGGATAGCGCAATTGCCAGAGCCAAAAGTAGCCAAGCAGCAGTGGTTGCTACCCAAGCGGCCGCTAAACAAGCCCAAGAGCAACTTTCTTATACGCTTATTAAGGCACCTTATGCGGGGATCGTAAGCCAACGCATGGTCCAAGTGGGTGAACTGGTAAACCCAGGCCAAGCATTAATGACGGGCTTTTCACCGCAAGCACTGCGGGCTATTACCGATATTCCTATGCACCTGGCTAAGCAACTATCTAAACAGCTATCCAAGCACCTAGGGACAGCCAAGGCGGATAACCTATTCATTATTAACCAAGGCCAGCGCTTTGCGGCGGAATCGATCACCTTATTTCCTTTTGCCGACAACCGTTTTAGCAGTGTGCGTGCGCGCATTAACTTGCCTAAACTGGACCTGCCTAAAATGGAGCTAGCTAAAATAGATTCTGCCACGATTAATAACTCAACATTATTACCAGGTTCTTGGGTGAAAGTAGCGATACCTAGCCGCGAGCGTGAAGGGATTTATGTTCCTCTAACCGCCGTCCTACAACAAGGGGAAGTTGCCAAGCTTTTCATTAAAGATGCTAAAAACCAGCAGTTCAAATTGCGCTATGTTCGCCTAGGGCAAAAGTTAAAATCTGCAGATAATACAATCGACTTGGTAGAAGTCAGTTCAGGATTAGAAAGCAACGAAGAAATCGCGCTTCATGCTATTGAAGCAGCGAAATTAATCAGCTCGGGGCTATAATTATGAATACTCATAACTCAGATCCTAATAACTCAAACCCCAGCGCCAGCAATTCAACGACCGAGCCAGGAAAAATGGGAATCGCAGGCTTAATGGCTGCAAGTTTTCAAAATTCAGCGTTAACCCCGCTATTAGCACTTGTCGCCCTGCTATTAGGTTTTTTTGCCATCGTGGTCACACCAAAAGAAGAAGAGCCACAAATTGATGTAACCTTTGCCAATATTTTCATCAGCTATCCCGGAGCAAGCGCAAAAGAAGTTGAACAGCTCATTTCAATTCCCGCTCAACAAGTGCTATCAGAACTAGCCGGTGTTGATGACATTTTCTCAATAAGCTCTCCAGGACAAGCGGTATTAACCGTAGCCTTTGACGTGGGGATTCCTAGACAGAGCGCCATTGTTAATCTTTATAACCAAGTGGAATCCCACGGCGATTGGTTTCCTGCGGGATTGAACATCCCCAAGCCAATTATCAAACCGATGGGCATTGATGATGTGCCAATTATGGCGCTAACCCTTTCAAGTAAAGATAATCGCTATAGCCATGAAGATCTCACCCGCCTAGCCCATAGTTTGGAAACCGAGTTAAAAACCATCTCGGGAACCCGGGATATCTATACCCTTGGCCAGCATAATTCAGTGCTGAGTATTGAGCTGGACCCCATCAAAATGAATGGCCATAACATTAGCTTCGCTGATATCAGTCAGCGCCTTGCGAGTGCGAATTCCGGCGGTCAACTAACCCCAATCATCGCCAATAATCAGGTAATTAAATTACAAGCTGGGAGCTTTCTAAAAACGATTAGTGATATCGAAAACTTAGTCATTGGTCGTTCTGCAGCAGCCCAGAATAATCAAGGTATCTTATATCTTGGTGATATCGCGACAATTACCCAGCAAGCAGATAAGCCCAATAATTATGTACTGATAAAAACCCCAGAAAATCCTAATGCCAGCCCTGCCGTAACCCTAGCGATTGCTAAACAGCCTGGCACCAATGCTGTGGATATTACCAATGCTATTAGTGAACGCTTACTGCGCTTGCAGAATCGATTAATCCCAGATTCTGTCACTATTACCGAAACCCGTAACTATGGTATTACGGCAGAAAACAAATCCAACAAGCTGATGGGTAAACTCTTATTTGCTACCTTCGCCGTAGTACTACTGGTATTAGCGACCATGAGCTGGCGTGAAGCGATTATCGTAGGCAGTGCTATTTTCATTACCCTTGCGCTTACTTTATTTGCGTCTTGGGTATGGGGCTTTACCCTCAACCGAGTTTCACTGTTCGCGCTGATCTTCTCCATTGGTATCTTGGTTGATGATGCGATTGTGGTGGTTGAAAATATTCACCGTCACATGCAATTAGATAAAAGTAAAAAGACCAACTTATTAAGCTTAATTCCAAAAGCCGTAGATGAAGTTGGCAGCCCAACCATTCTTGCGACTTTTACAGTGATTGCAGCTTTGATGCCAATGGCTTTCGTTTCAGGTCTTATGGGTCCTTACATGAGCCCTATTCCTATTAACGCGTCTACAGGCATGCTGATCTCGTTATTGGTCGCCTTTATCGTGACTCCTTGGTTATCTTATAAATTATTAAACCATAACGATCATTCAAGCGATCATTCAAGTGGCCAACCAGATTCGGCTAACAGCTCTGATTATACGGAAGGCAGTTCTGATACTCGCGCCTACCAGTTTTTCAATCGCATCATGTCGCCTTTTATTATGGGTTCCCATGCGCGCCGTAATCGCTGGGGGCTATTGAGCGCTACCCTGATATTAATTCTACTGGCGGTCGCATTACCCGCCATGAAGATCGTAGTGCTAAAAATGCTGCCCTTTGATAATAAATCAGAGCTACAGATCATTGTTGATATGCCTGAAGGCACGAGTTTAGAGCAAACTTTACGAGTATTGGATGAACTCTCTGACCATGTGATTGGTATCGAAGAAGTGAAAGATATCGAACTCTATAGCGGCAGTGCTGCGCCGATTAACTTCAATGGCCTAGTGCGTCAATATTATCTACGTCAAGCACCTCATCAAGGAGATCTGCAGATTAACCTAGTGGATAAATCTCAGCGCCAGCGCCAAAGTCACGACATTGCCTTAAACTTAAGAGAACCATTGCAAGCCATCGGTAAGCGATTTAATGCCAACGTAAAAATCGTAGAAGTGCCTCCGGGTCCTCCGGTCATGGCACCTATCAGTGCTGAAGTTTACGGTTTGACGTATTCACAGCAACTAAGCGCTGCCAAAGAACTCAGCCAGATCTTTCAGCAAGCGGATGACGTGGTCGATATCGATACCTGGGTTGATGCCCCACAACAACAATGGAATCTGGTGATCGAGCGTAATCGCGCTGCCTTATTAGGCCTTGATGAGCCAACGATTAACCAAGCCATCGTTACCGCCACTTCAGGCTTGGACATAGGTTTTCTACATAGCGAACAGCAAAAATACGCACTGCCTATGCGCCTTCACCTTGATCAAAGCTATCGTGACCACTTTGATCAAATATTGGCCCTCAAGGTCAAAAACAATCAGGGGCAATTGATCGCGTTAAGCGAAGTGGTTGCGATCGAACAAACCCGTATCGAGCAAACGATTTATCATAAAAATCAACGCCCCGTTATGTTTGTAACCGCCGATATGGCGGGACCTTTAGATAGCCCATTATACGGACTGTTTGATATCGCCGGCCGAATGACCGAGCAACAAGCGTCTTGGCAGCAGAAATTCATTGCCCAGCCCGGTACCCCGGATACCACACAAGATATAGAAATCAAATGGGATGGTGAGTGGCAAATCACTTATGAAACTTTCCGTGACATGGGCATTGCGTATGGCATTGGCATGATCTTGATCTATCTATTGGTGGTTGCCCAATTTCGCTCTTATAGCATCCCGCTGGTGATTATGGCCCCAATCCCACTCACCATTATTGGAGTTATGCCGGGGCATGCTTTATTCGGTGCTCAGTTCACCGCAACGTCGATGATTGGCATGATCGCTCTTGCGGGAATTATTGTGCGTAATTCAATTTTGTTGGTCGATTTTATCAATCAACAAATTGCCCAAGGAATTGCCTTAGAGCGTGCAGTGATTGAATCCGCCGCGGTACGGGCAAAGCCCATCATTCTAACAGGGGTTGCCGCCATGACAGGGGCTTTCTTTATCTTAGATGACCCTATTTTTAATGGACTCGCGATCTCACTAATCTTCGGTATTTTGGTATCGACTTTACTCACCCTGATACTGATCCCGTTATTATTCTTTGTTCTGAAAAAGCCAAGAAGTTAATACCATTCCCCTTAAATTCCCCCCAACTCAGGGGGGAACAGCTCTATTTCAATAAAATACATCTATTTAGGCCAAGCAATACTCATAAAGGATAAAAAGTTGAGATAAAAGTTAGCCTATTTCTGTCCAGCATAGTAAAAACTAACTACACTTATTGCAGAGTTTATTCGTAATTACTAAATATGGATTTCACCATTTTTAATAGAAAGAGCGTCCCTATTGCTTGGCGAATTGCCATTAGCATTGTCTTAGCATCCATTGTCATCAACGGCTTCGCTACTGCTGTGCTCATCTACATCAATTATAAAGAAGAGGAAAAACAGTTTCATACCCGAGTTGTTGAAATTCAATCAAGCCATATGACCTCATTAGCCAACGCGTTATGGCACTTTGATAGCAAGCAAATCAATGTACAAGGGGATGGCATCAGCAATCTGTATTATATCGGTTATGTACGAATTTCTAGCGACGACGATACGTTATTTGAACAAGGGGAAGTTTCTGACTCTCCCCAAGATGACCATTTTGTCATTCCCATTGAACATACCAGTCGAGTCATTGGTGAGTTAGAAATTGGCTTTGCTCGTGAAAGTATCCTGAAAAACATCATTCAATCTGCTGAGAAGATTATTACCATGCAAATGGTCGCCGGCATCCTACTTGCGATCCTCTTATTATGGCGCGTACATCGAATTATCACTCGCCACCTCATTGACTTAAACCGTCAGTTAGAAAACAAAAACAATAGTGAAGAGCATCAACATCTGACCTTGCAACGAGAAGCTTATAACGACGAACTATCAGCGGTAGTGAATTCATTCAATCAACTTACCGTTGAAATTGACCAAGAACTAAAAGATAAAGAAGCCGCCCAGCAAGAGCTGGCAGAGATTAATAGCCAATTAGAGCAACGAGTCGAAGAGCGAACTCAAAATTTACAAGATGCCATCGATGAACTGCATACGACCCTAGAAAATTTGCGTAATACTCAAACACAGCTGATTGAATCGGAAAAATTATCATCCTTGGGTGGCATGGTGGCTGGGGTTGCCCATGAGATTAATACCCCCATTGGCCTCTGCATTACAACCCATTCATTTATCAAAGATATTTTCCGCGACATGAATCAGCGCTTTGAGACGGGGAATATCTCGAAGCAAAATTTCACCGATTTTATGCACAGCATGGAAGAAAGTGTAGATATTTTAAGCAAGAATCTAGAACGCGCCGCTAAGTTGATCAAAAGTTTTAAGCATGTATCTGAAGATCAAGCAGGGGAAGCGCTACGCCGCTTTAACCTAGAAGAATATTTGCAAGAGATCTTATCAACCCTGCACCCTAAGTTAAAAATGACCAAGCATGAAGTTAAAATTAACTGTCCAAATGATCTCGATCTTATTGGCTATCCAGGCGCACTCAGCCAAGTCATCACTAACTTAATTATGAATAGCCTTCTGCACGGTTTTGAAGGCATTAACGATGGTTGTATAACCATAGAAGCCTCACGGCAAGGTGCGAGCATTGAAATTTTATATGCCGACGATGGTAAAGGCTTAAGCAAAGAGTCCCAATTGAAAATCTTTGAGCCCTTCTATACCACTAAGCGAGGCTATGGTGGTACTGGGCTAGGCATGCACCTAGTTTATAACTTAGTGAACCAAACCCTCCAAGGGTCGATTCAGCTACAACAGGCCTCACAGGGCTGTGCCTTTATGATCACCATTCCTTGCAAGCTAGAACAGTTACCTGAGCCTACTGCGAATTAAGTGATACCTTAAAAACAAAAAAAGCCCCACTGCAGTGACTGCTGTGGGGCTTTTTTATGTCTCGAAATTAACGAGAGGATAGACTAGCTTAAGCTAGTTTATCAACCGCAACACGATAGTTTGGATCTTCCATCACATTCACGTCACAAAGGTCACCGGCATTCTTCAATAACTGGCGACATTCAGGACTTAAGTGACGTAAGTGAAGCTCTTTACCTTCGGCAATATAACGTACCGCAAGAGAGTCGATCGCTTCAATCGCTGAGTGATCGGCAACACGACTATTTTTAAACTCAATAATCACTTTATCTGGATCATCTTTAGGGGTGAAGATCTCTTTAAAGTTAGAAACAGAGCCAAAGAACAGTGGACCATTAATTTCATAGATCTTAGTACCATCTTCATCCGTTTTCTGGATTGCGAAGATGTGCTTAGCGTGCTCCCAAGCGAAGCTCAACGCCGCAACGATAACACCAACAACGACGGCAACTGCCAAATCAGTAACAACCGTTACACCGGATACTAGAACAATAATAAAGGCATCACGCTTGGGAATAGAACGCATCATACGGAAACTAGACCATTCGAACGTACCGATAACTACCATGAACATCACGCCCGTTAAGGCAGCAATTGGAATTTGCTCGATGAGGGGTGAGGCAAACAAGATAAAGCTTAATAAGAACAAAGCAGCGGCAATACCGGATAAACGACCACGACCACCTGAGTTCACATTGATCATCGACTGACCAATCATGGCACAACCGCCCATACCACCAAAGAAGCCAGTAGCAACGTTAGCTGTACCCTGAGCAACACATTCTTTGTTGCCTTTACCACGAGTATCAGTCATTTCGTCGATTACTGTGATTGTTAGTAAGGATTCGATTAAACCAATCGCGGCAAGAATAACGGCAAAAGGCAGAATGAATAACAAGGTATCCAGCGTCAGAGGAACGTTGGGGGCTGCAAACTCTGGTAAGCCACCCGCAATACTGGCCAAATCGCCCACAGTTTTAGTATTTAGATCTAGACCTATTACGATCAAGCTCACTACTAAGATACCGGCCAAAGCAGAAGGAATCGCCTTAGTTACTTTTGGTAGGAAGTGAGTAATGAACATAGTTGCAGCGATTAAGCCAAGCATAATAAACAACTCGTTCCCGGCTAACCAAGTACCCTCAGTCCAACCCCACTTACCACCCGGTGTCGATTCTTGAAGCTGAGGAATCTGTGCAAGGAAAATAACGATGGCTAGGCCATTCACGAAGCCCAGCATCACAGGATAAGGAACGATGCGAATGAATTTACCCAATTTCAGCCAACCCGCACCGATTTGGATAATCCCCATCAATACCACTGTGGCAAATAAATATTGCGGCCCCATGCCAGCGCCAAAATCACGTTCAGCCTGGGCAACTAAGGCAACCATTACAACCGCTAATGCGCCCGTAGCACCAGAGATCATACCTGGACGACCACCCATAATGGCAGTAATTAAACCCACCATGAAGGCTGCATAAAGACCAGTAAGAGGATGAACACCTGCGACGAAAGCAAACGCTACGGCTTCAGGAACCAAGGCGAGTGCCACGGTTAAGCCGGATAAAGTATCGTTCTTCACATTTGGTGAGAACGTTTTTATGAATTCTTGGAACATACGCTTCCAACCCCTAAATTTTTGAAGCGCGCATGATAACAGGATGTGACTAAGTTTTCAGGATTTGCGAGGGAATATTGGCAGCGATTGAATGAATCGCCAACTATCGACACTGACTTATGTAAACTCAGCCACTACGATCAGATTATATGGCTATTCGAGTTAGAGCCTTATTTAGCTAACCAAAGCTCAAATCTAAGCTCAAATCTAAGCTCAAAACTATTCTCAAAACTAAGTCCTTATGGCTGATACAAGCCATTTTTATGATTAGATAAGTATTGGTCATATCGCCCACTTTCTTTCAGCTTGATTAGATTAGAGTTAAAAAGCTGCATTCGCTGATAAGACGCCGGATTTTTCCTATTCATGATTAAATACATATCGACTTTACGTATTATCTTTTCACTATAGATTAGCTGATTCCGCTCTCCCTGCGTGAAGTCCTTCAACAGGGCTAATGCGACATCCAAAGTAATCGGAAAAGCATCGATTCTGCCAGCTAATAAACGTTTAAAATTGGCTCTATCAGTATTGGCTCGGGATGTCGTGAAAACTTTATCTTTCACCGCTCGGTCAAATTGATCACCATAGATATAACCTGCAGTAACGCCTATTTCTAAGCCCTTTAAATCGGTCATTTTTTGCCAATCAATAAACTTATCTTGGCGATAAAAAAACACATCGAGTAAAGGAGCGATGGGGTCACTAAAAAGCACTTCGCCTTCTCTTTGCTCATTTTTAGTCCATAAAATCGAAGCATCTACTCGATCATTGATGACTTCTTTATAGGTCCTAATCCAGGGAAAATATAGGTATTCTACGTCCATATTATCCAGTGCAAATGCTTCTCTCACGATATGTGAGTAGACACCTTCATGCTTTAACTTAGGTGAAATAAAAGGTGACCACTCTCCACTGCTGATGACAATGTCTTCTGCTGCTGTAGAAAAGATAGTCATCAACAAAATAAAGCCAGTTATCTTCACTCATAACCCTCTGCAAATTAGAAATGAAAGCCAGTACTTGATATTAAACATGGTACTCCATTTATCCGCACTATTTTTTGAGCAAACTTATCTGCGACAACTCTTAAATAAGGCCTATTTCTCGTCTAAATAAAACCAACCCCAACATAAAGATTAGACGCATTGAGGCCGCCTACCAAACATAACCATTAAGAAGGCTTTAATCATGAGACTTATTAAAAATAAATATAAAGATATTAGCCTTTATTCCAAGGGTTATTCTTTATATCAAAACGGGTATTAAGATATAACTGTTCTACTTTTTCACGTGCCCAAGGTGTTTTACGTAAAAATTTCAAACTGGATTTGATGCTAGGATCTTCTTTGAAGCAACGAATATTAATTTGGCTCGATAAGCTAGGGTAGCCATAATACTCAACCAGCTGTGTTACTATTGCTTCTAAAGTTAAGCCATGTAATGGATTGTTCGCTTGAGTCATGATAATTTCCGTAAAATTTTATCAAGTTTAACAGTGGCCCATTCAATTCAATAGCCCCCTCAGCAATTAATCTAATAACTTATGACTATAATGCGATTTCTCCCATTCCTACTGGTTTTATTCACCTTTGAAAGCCTAGCATTTGAATCAAGTCGCTTCGGTAAAAAAGAACCTTTACCACAGGCTATAATGGGCGTCTCAACCTACGTCGGCGGCCTAAAAAATGAGGCAAATGAACAAGCCTTGTATGTCGGTGGTAGCTTGTACGTCTATTTTTTCAATTGGGCATTAGAAGCAAGAGCTTTTCCTGACGGTACTTTTGAGCGAGACAACCTGTTACAGCCCTATATGGGGGTTGGATTAGGACGATTATTACAATTTCAACGAGGGGTCGACTTCACCTCAACGACTCGAGTTCGTATCGTATCTGAGATCGCTTTTGACGAATTTGTTGATACCCGCAACCACTGGACGCTGCAGGGCTTTGCTGAACAAATCCATACTTCCGGTGAGAATAAACGCCGTTATGGCCTTGCACTGGGTTATACCTTTTAAATTGTCATGAATACTAAATCTACCGACCCCATTCGATACATCGCCAGTTATGCCCCCGAGCTTAAAGCTCAGGTGCAGGCTATGATTGATAAAAATACCCTAGCTAATTACCTAGAAAAAAAATATCCTGAAACTCATGATATAGGTAGCGATAAAGCACTGCGTGATTATGTGATGGATTTAAAGAATCAATATATGCGTAAATCAGCACCGCTGAGCAAGATTGCCTTTGATAATAAAATTCATGTAGTGAATAACGCTCTAGGTTTGCACTCATATGTCTCACGAGTGCAAGGCGGCAAATTAAAAAGCAATAATGAAATCCGCATTGGCTCTATCTTCAAAAAAACACCCGCAGCTTTTTTACAAATGATCGTCGTCCATGAACTGGCTCACTTAAAAGAAAAAGACCATAACAAGGCCTTTTACCAGCTCTGCCAGCACATGCTAAGCGACTATCATCAGCTTGAGTTTGATATGCGCTTATATCTCACCCAACTTGAATTGAACTAACCTTCTTTCGCGTAAGCCTGTGCGGTATGAAAACCGCGTTTCTGCAGAAATTGCATCAGCATTAAATAGAACGATGGCAAGATCAGTAGACATACAAACGTGGTGAACAAAATACCAAAGCCTAAAGAGACCGCCATGGGAGTAATGAACTGAGCTTGGCGCGAAGTTTCAAAAACCATAGGAGCCAAACCTCCAAAGGTCGTCAAAGTCGTTAATAAAATGGGCCTAAATCGACGTACTCCCGCTTCAACAATGGCATCCTTTACAGCTAAGCCTTCGGCTAATTTCTTATTAGCAAAGTCCACCAGAATCAAACTATCATTCACCACAACACCCGCTAACGCCACGATGCCCAGAATACTCATAATGGATAAGTCCTCCCCTAATAAGAGGTGACCCAAAATAGCGCCGACAGCACCAAAAGGAATTATCGCCATCACTAAGATCGGCTGTGCATAACTCCTAAACGGAATCGCCAATAAACTATAAATTAATAATAGCGCAAAACCACCATACAGTTTTAACGTATCCATAGTATCGGTTGTTTCGGCTTGGCGACCTCTAAAGCCCACATCAACATGAGGATATTTTTCTTTAAATTGAGGAAAAACATCTTCTCGCAATAGCGCCATAACCCCAGGTATCATTCGCCTAGGTTCGACTTCCGCCGTCACCGTAATAATTCGGTCGCCATCACGACGACGAATTTGAGACGGTGATAATAATTTTTCAAACGATGCGACTTCCACTAGCGGCACATAGCCTCCAGCAGGAGTTTTAATTAATAATGACTCAATGTCTTTGGCAAAAATCCGCTCTTCTAAAGGTAAGCGAACTAGCGTAGTCACCTCGTTCTTATCCCTTTGCTGACGAATCGCCCTAGCACCGTATAACGCATGACGTACCTGGCTCGATACATCAGCAGCAGATAAGCCCATACTACGTCCTAGAGTATTGAGCTCAATTTCCCATTGGGGTTTACCATTAGTAAAACTACTCGCAAGATCAATCACCCCTGTTAATGTTGCCAGCTCAGCCATTAATTCGTTACTTAATGCCAAACTGTCTGCCTGACTAGAGCCTCTCAATTCAATGGTTAATCCAGCACCACCTGAAGGACCACCGCCACGCTCAGCATCAAAGGTTAAACTGCGAATACCCGCAATTTCACCGATCGCTTCCCGCCAACGAGCGACAATATTATTCGCATCCATAGGCCGAACTTCTGTCGGTACTAATCGCGCTTGAATCTCAATGGTTGAATCGCTGATATCTCCTTCAACACTGATCACTAAAGGCGTACCTTCAGCTTCAATAGGATCCGTGACTTGACGAAGTTTATCTTCGACATAAGCACGTACCTTAACCGCTTCACTTAATGGCGCATTGGCTGATAGTTCGACTTTTGCGACGACAAACTCACCTTCTAAGCGCGGGAACATACTAAAGCCCATGCGACCGCTTAACGGGTAAGATAAAACCACAATCGCAACCATCAGGGCGACTGCTAATACTAAGCTAGGCGCTTTTAAACATTTTTCTAATAATGGGCGATAAATATTATTAATAAAATCGTGAAGCTTTTTATCCGTTGGTTTCTGAATTTTATTCATGAACTTACCCAGCTTAGACTCTTCTTTCTTTTCTAAAGAAGCCAAGTGAGTCGGTAAGATGAATAGCGCTTCTAACCAAGAGATGAGGAAACAAGAAATAACAACGATAGGGATCGATAAGAATAACTTCCCCATCCCCGGCAAGGCTAATAAAGGTAAGAAGGCAACCACATTGGTTAAGATCGCAAACGCTAACGGTATTGCAACTTCTCGCGCACCGATAATCGCCGCATTTAAAAATGGAATACCTTTTTGCATATGCTCATAAATATTTTCACCAGCAATAATCGCATCGTCGACAACAATACCAAGCGCAATAATAAATGCGAACATCGACACCATGTTGATCGATACATCAAACATTGGCAGTAATAATAAAGAGCCCAAAAATGCGGTTGGTATCCCCATGGTGACCCAGAATGCCAAGCGATATTCCAAAAAGATACTTAATAAACACAGAACTAATATTAAACCGATGCCTGCGTTTTTAAGCAAAAGACCGACCCGCTGTTTGTAAGTTTCACCATCATCGTCTGTGACGATAATTTCAATCCCCACAGGTAGCTGTTGACGAATACGCTCCAATTTTTCATACATGGCTTCAACGACGGTCGTCGGTGTTTGATCATCCGAACGATAGATTTTTAAGCTTATCGCAGGCTTACCATCGTAGGTGACCGATCGATTAGAATCGGCAAAGCCTTCTTTTAGGTTTGCCACATCACCCAAGGTCACTTGGACCCCTGCGCCATCGTAACGCAAAGGGATATCAGCGTAATGTTTCGCCCAATAGCGACGATCGTTCAAGGTAACCAGTATTTCGCCACCTTCTGTGCGAATACTCCCTGCAGACTGCTCTATTGCATTGAGCTGAATAATATTCGCGACTTCGGCTAAGGTAAGCTGATAACGCTGTAAATTTTGCTGGCTAATCTCAATATGAATTTCTTCGCTGGGAGTCCCCCTAAATTCAATTTTAGATATTTGATTAGAGGTTAATAAATCATCACGTATCGATTCGGATAAAGCTTTCAACTCTAATAACGACACATCACCAAAGATCGCCAAGGTAGCCACATCAATGGCTCGGCTTGATATTTTGACCATGGGCTTTTCAGCTTCCACAGGGAAAGTCGAGATTCGACTGACCGCTTGCTGTATATCCTGAAAAGCAACTTGCCTATCCGTTCCATTAGCCAGTTCTAATACCACCTTGGCTGCACTAGGATTAGCGATAGAAACAACATCTTTTATGCCTTCTAAGGCGCGAACTTCATTCTCAATCGGCAGAATAATACTCTGCTCAATTTCCGCTGGGGTCGCCCCAGCATATGCCACATCCACAACAATAGTTTCGGATTCATGGTTTGGAATAAATTCCTTTTTAATCGCCAGTGACATCATAAAGCCACCGAGAATTAATAACGCCATAAACAGATTAGGCGCTACTTTATGCCGTGCCATCCAAGCAACTGGGCCTTTGTGCAAACTTGTATCGCGTTGCATTAGTTCACCCTTTTATTTAAACGAACAGCAGTGCCTTCGGTGATCGTACCTAATTTACTGGTTAATAAGGTATCCCCAGTTTCAAACCCTGAGCTTATCCAAACAAACTCTCTACCTTCAAACTGAACTTCAACGTTTCGTTTATATAATTTTTCATCATTAACGACCCAAACCGAATTTTCATTGCTTAAATATTGACTAGGAACCTTATAACTGTCAGCCAATGCGTGAGCAAAAAGGCGCACATCTAAATAGTCTCCAATTAAGATACTCGGGGATAAAGACAAAGGTTTATCAATCGCGATTAATAGTTTTGCTTGACGGTCTGCTAAGTCGACTTGAGGTAATACATGAAGAATTTTAGCACTATGCCAATCAGATTCGCCGACCTGACCAGCCCAACTAGCTTTACCAATTAAAACCTCATGCTGTAGATCTAATAAAGGTAATAACTGTTTTGCCACTTTTACTTGCAACCAATATTCATCACTGTCGGCAATATTGAACAGCACCGTACTGGTATTAACCTGACTGCCGATACTTAAACTGCGAGAAAGAATCTGGCCATTAAAAGGCATTTTAACGTGTGTACGTTGAACATTTAATTGTGCACTGTCTAAATCTGCTTGGGCTTTTAATAGTGCTGCCTGTTTAGCATTTTTCTGCGGCTCTCTAAGCACCAGCGCTTTGTCTTGTGGATTAGATTGAATACGAGAAGATTTTTTAGACCTTTTATAATCTTGTAAAGCAACTCGACCTTGGCCTAACTCAATATCCAAATCAGACTGAGCTTGAATAACCGCCGCTTCTTTTTGGATTCGCTGTAATTTAAAATCTTGTAGATCAAGCTGAGCAAGCAAAGCGCCTTGAGGTAAATGAGCACCCGGAATCGCTAAAGGATCAATGCTTACAATGGTTCCGCTTATTTGGCTGCTTAAAGCGACTTGCTGAGAGGCGGTGACTTCCCCTCCTCCTAACCAGCTAGGCCGTGAATCTGAACGCTTAAGCTCAATCACTTCGACTAAGCGTTCTTTCACAACCGTCGCTTTGCGCTCGGGTTTTGGGGCAGTTTCAATGATGATATAAGCAATAATCAACGCGAGTGCGAGGATTATAATAAAGATGAGGCTATTTGGTAGCTGTCGCAGACGTTTCATATCAGCTGTTATCCCTGATTTAATAATGGACTTATTATGGCTCAGGGATAGCTAAATGAGAATCATTTTTACTCTTTATGACGTACACATGAAATGTGCAAGAAATTAGTAATAATAATTTAAACTCACCTGAACATAATCATCACGTTTAAATTGATAGCTGAGATTTTCATCATCGTCAGACATCGGCAAAAACACATCAACATTAAACTTTAGACCTTCGTTCAACCGTGTCGCCATTTCAATAACAAAACTTTGCGTGCCTGCACTGTCTAAGTCTTGGCTAATACCCGCCAATACTTCGCTAGAAGCAACATCATTGAAAGCAATACGACTGCCGACGAATAAATCGTTTTGACCAATTGCAATTGCGCCATCCTCACGAGAATCATACTGATACTCAGCCAGAACACCCCAATCCCAAACCGTTTCGAAAGGACCATAGAAGGTATATTCAGCACCACCGGTTGCGGCAGTATAATCTTCAACACCAAAATCGCTCTGAGTTAGTTGGCCCAATTGATCGAAGCTATTTTTAACCGAATCATCATAACTGCGATAAATTGCTTCGAACTTCCATAGCCAAGAATCTAACGTCGCTTGTAGATCCAGCCCTAACTGATTAATTTGCGCGTAAAAAGGAGATAACCCCGTAGGGACCCCAACATTATTAGTCACGGGCTTAAAAAGTGGATCTCGACTGGTACCATTAAACCAAGACAAACCAAGATCATAGTCTTCAATGGTATGGCTCCAGCGTACCGCATAATCTACGTGCGCATCTTCTTCACCGGCTTGATATTGAGCATTATCGATATCAATCGGTAAGGCTGTGCGAAAGCGCCCTTCTTCTCCTGGAAAAGTACGTTCACGGAAACCCGGCAGAATAAAACTATCCACCGTTCCCCAGTCTCGTATCAAGCTCAGCTTAACCATAGGCTGGCCCAATTTATCTTCACCATCAGGGGCTTCAACAAAATCAGTTTGGTTAATGATATCGACTAAATGCTGAGATTCCGCAACGCCCCAATAGACTTTCGACAAGCCTGCAGTCAACTCCCAATCATCACCATAAGTCATCCATGAAAGCTCACGAATATCCCCATGAGAGCGCTCATCATCTTCACTATCGATACGCGCATAAGGTTTAAAGACTATCGTATGCTCGCCATCGACTAGTGACCATACCATCTCTGGTTCTGCGGTCAGGCCTAACTGACGATCTGCTTGTTCATTATTAGCAGTATTGTATTGGCCTTCTTCAAAATGTTCGCGCCATTCAAAACCGACATAACCACTGATTTCAAAATCCGCCGCTTGTACACCTGTGGCCGACAATAGGGCCGTCGCTATCAATAATTTTCTATTCATCACAAACCTACTTCATATTGTTTGAGTTCAACCATATGAGTTAAAAAAAGAGCAGCCTAAGCTGCTCTTTATCAACCAGATTATTTACACGTATTTAATATCGAAATTAACGTGCACGCTTCAAGGTTGCTTTATTGAAGTCTGAATCTTTCAAACCTGTTTTAAACGCTAAAGACGCGGTATTAAGCTCAGTGCTTTTCTTCGTCTGATGATTAATCATATCCATTTGCATTGGACGCCAGTACTTATCTAAATACAACTTGTAGTCAGTGAAAGTCAGAGTTTTTAACAATGACTTTTTACGATCATAAAAATCTACTTTTTGACCACGGAAGTGCTCTTTATCCAACCAAGCAACCTGACGGGTATAACCAGAGTTTTTATCCGTAGGGATCTGCTCAACCTTATAACAATCTACACCGTTAATCGTTTCTTCGGCTAAGAACTTGAACTTATATTTTTCAATTTCAAAAGAGCTCAAGTCTTCATAAGCAAATTCACTGCCCATGAATGGACCTGATTTATTACGAGAAGAGATACGCTTCACACGCTTAAGCGCAGGCAAGTACAGCCATTGATCATCTGACTTATCGATATGAGAAAAGTTTAAGAAAGCCGTACCTTTCACGTCTTTCGGCTTATCAAAAATGGTTAAGCCTTTATCGCCATCATCATCAATCTCTAGAGACTTCATGCGCATTTCACGGATACTTTCTTCACCCTGAGCATTACGCAGAGTCATGGTAACCGCTGATGTTGAATCACCCCAGCCCAGATCACGCGCCTTACGTTCTTTAGCAATCGCTAGACCCTGCTCTTCTGCAGAAAGCCCCGCTAAATTCAGCTCAGCTTGAACAGAGCCCGACATTAAGGCAACTGCCGTGGCAAGAGAAGCCGTTATTTTTGTAAATGCATTCATCATTCGATTCCTTTTTTATACTTTATTATTCGCAAGTTCTGAGCTTTCTATCAGAGCATCATTTGCCGCTGTTTTCTTAGAACCTGCATTATTTGTATCGTTTTCGCGCTTATCTGCCAGTAATAAAAAGGCTGGCAAGAATAAAAAGTCCACTACAAGGGCGACAAAGATAATGATCGCAGTCGCCATACCCATATCGGCATTCATGCGGAACGCTGAGAAGGTAAGTAGCGAGAAACCTGTGCACAATACCAAGGTGGTAATCGTCATTGCACGACCCACACTGGAGAAGGCATAACGGATAGCTTCTTCAGCATTACGACCATCTGTACGAGCACGCTGATATTTACTTAAGAAGTGTACCGTATCGTCAACAATAATACCGAGTGTCATTGAGACAACAATCGACAGACCTAGGTTAATTTCACCAGAGATTAATGCCCAAATACCAAAACCTACCGCCGCTGGCCCGATGTTAGGTATCAAGCTAATTAAGCCCAGACGGAACGAGCGTAAAGCAAAAATCAATAATATGGAGATCAAGAACATAGCAATAATCATACTGATGATCATGCTGTCCATATTCGTTTCACCAATATGCGAGAACATCAAAGTTGGGCTAGAGGCTGTCATACGAACTTCTGGTGCATTCGTCGCAAACCATTCTATCGCTCGCTTCTCCATAGCAACATATTCTTTACTACCTAAATTTTTAAGCGTACTGACTACACGAGTTGAAGACTTATCAATATTAAGTTGATTATTTAAGTCCAAACCATAAGGCAGAGACATTTCATACATCAATAAATACTGAGCCGTTAATTCACGTTCTTCCGGTAAACGATAAAAATCTTCGTTATCACCGTTCATGCTTTTATTCAAACGCTTAATGGTATCGGAAATCGTCTGTACATGATCCGTTTCAGGCTGCGCACGTAACCAATCACTGAAATCAGATATCGTCTTAACGAACTTAGGGTTATTAATGCCGTTCTCTTCACCACTGTATAAACCCCAGCTAATGCTAGACATGCCAGAGATTGTTTCTTCTTGCTTATCAACTGATTGACGGAAGCTTGTAGACTTATCAAAGTACTTAGTCGCTTCATCGTTAATTTCATTTAACGGCACAAGGCAAGCAAAGAACAACATAACGGCAGCGCTTACTGGTAAAACGATTTTATTATGTTTAATAACCCAATCCGCTAACTTCTCCATACCACCATGATGTTCTGGTGCTACTTTAACGCGCATTGGAATAAGCACCATGAGTGCTGGTAATAAAGTCACCGATAAGAAGAAAGCAATCATAACGCCCATGGCACTCATTTCACCAAAATCAGCAAGTACCGGAGATTCAGAGAACATTAAGGTTAAGAAACCAATCGCTGTAGTTGCACTGGTAATAAATACCGGCATTAGGTTTAGATCCATGGCGAATTCAACCGCCTCTTTACGAGACTTGCCCTGACGTAAAGCAAACTGAGTCGAGGCGACCAAGTGCACACAATCGGCTACGGCTAAGGTCATGACAACAATAGGAACGTTAATCGTACCTGTCGATAAGAAGTAACCAAACCAACCGCCGGTCCCCATCGTTGCGGTAATGGTTAAGAAAATAACCACCAGTGTCATTAACATACCCGTAATACTGCGCAGCAATAACGACAGCATAATAATGATCATCAAGAACATACCCGGCACTAGGGTGCTCATATCTTTTTGACCTTCAGTAGCAAAACTGTAGTTCATTAAGATCACACCGGTATGGTAGAAATCAGCGCTTTGGTATTTTTCGGAAAAACGATTACTCAGTTCTTTAGCAAACTCAGTAACTTGAATAACTTCAGCAGTATTATTTTCTTGGTCAGGTAGCTGGATTGTAATATTAACAACCGCGACCTTACCATCAGGGGCAACCAAACTATTAACGAGGTTAGGTTCAACGGTTGAGATCGCCTTCGTTCGGCTGACTGACTCAGGGTTGATCATGTCCAGCTCAAGAATAAGATCTTCGACAATTAAGTCGTCTTCTTCAGCCCAGGTATGTTGATAGTTGGTTATAGAATCAACACGGCTAGAAAAAGGCGTTTGCCAAGCTTCATCGGTAAGCTCTTTGATTTGCGCCATCATGGTTTCATTAAAAACCGTCCCTTCTTTGGGGACAACAATAATAGAAACATTATCGTTTTTATTGAAAAGGCGCTGCATCTCTTCATGGGCGACGAGCTGCGGAAAATCTTGATCAAAGAAAACTTTATAGTCCCCTCTAAAATAAAGATTTTTACCGCCATAAGAGGCTGCAACCGCAATGGCAACAACCACTAAGATGGTTAGCCAGGGATGGCGGATAATACTGTTAAGCCAAGTTTGTCTCATGTGTACTTCCCTTGTTTTATTATGCTTGTAATAGTTAAGTCTTACGGTCGATCTAGTTATTATGGTGTTTTACGCTTTTTCAGACGTCATTCAATTAACTGGATGTCATCTGCAAAAATTTCTTTTTCAACTCGTTGCCAAGTTTTTCGATAATCCCAGTCTTTTGATAGCGGCTGCCAATTCATTCCATCCATTAAAATACTGATGTTTTGCAATAATAGAGTATTAGGATCTAAACGATTCACCGCTTTTGCTTCAGTTGCACTGGTCGCTAAAGCATTCGTACCAAACGACATAGCCCAATTAGAAAAAGATAAGGTTTCAATTGATAAGTGTTCAGACAAAACCAAACTGCCATCATCGATCGCATCCCGAAACATTTGGTCGCTAAAAGTATTAATTTCCAGCTCCAAGGCGTCCATTAACTGAGTACGCTCAGTCGACGTTTTTTCTCGCACACCCGGAGCTTTACTACTTAATACCGCCATAAACAAGGTTGGCTGTAAGCGCGCGTAGAGTTGATACGAATAATGAACAGCGACCGCTTTCTCCCGAGAAGAGCCTTCAAACTGCAGCGCACGTTTAAATAAAGTCAAAATTGAGCTGACTGCTCGTATGCATAATGCGGATAGACAATCTTCTTTGCTAGAAAAGTGATTGTAGATAGTGCCTTTAGAGTAACGAGATTGAGCCGTGAGTTTTTCTAAGCTTAATCCTGCAAAACCTTCTTCATTTAATATAGAAACGGCAAGATCAACCAGCTCTTCTTCACGGTCTACTTTCTTTTGCTCACTTTTTGATAGACCAATCCTAGCTAATGACTTATCCAGCAGTCCTTTCAAGCCGCCGTGAGGACAGCCGCATGAAGTATCTGAAGCTGCTTGCTCAGAAATCATATGTTGTGAAAGTTCGTGCTGCTTAACCATTTACTCGGGCCTAGTTTTCAGATGCCAATTTTTAATGACGATTCGTCATTTTTGACGAATCGTCATAATGAGCCTTTTTCAATAACAAAACAAGCCATCGATTAAGCTATTTTGAGCAACAAATTATTGCATCAGAAATACCATTCTCTGAATTCATTCGTAGTGCTCTAAATAGTGCTTTAAAGAGCTCATCCGCTATTACATTCACACAACAAATGACAACTATTCTCTTCCTTTATGTAAATTTACATATAAATACAAATCATTATCATTTATATTAGCGTCATTAATACTATGTCATCTATTAATTAATGCAGTACGGAGTTCAATTACATGACAAATACTTTTCTTAGGTTGCCGCTTTATTGCGCCATTCTTGGCTTGAGCCAAGGGGCTTTTGCTGAAGAGCCGACAACGGATATATCTAGTTCACCTGAGCTTGATACAGTCATCGTCAGTGGTGGCAAGATTGAACGCGACTTACAAAAAACGATCACAGGTATCAGCGTCGTCGATAGCGAAATTATTGAAGCGAATAATAGCTTTGATTTAAGCGACGCCCTTTTACTTACCTCCAATGCACGCCCCAATGGTCGTAATGGCTTCACTATTCGCGGAATTAATGCCGAAGGCGGACCTTCTTCAGACGTATCGACTGCTGATGCTGCGGGTTTTGTCTTAGATGGCGCCTATCTTGATGCTGACCTATTAAGCACAGGACTATCTATGTGGGATGTAAATAGCATTGAAGTTTTCAAAGGCCCACAATCTACCTCACAAGGTAAAAACTCATTAGCCGGCACCATTGTCGTAAAATCAAATGACCCAGTATTTGATACAGAAGGCTCCGTTCGATTAGGTTATGGCAGTGATAATACTCAAATCACCAGCCTTATGTTTAATACCGCATTAACCAATGACTTAGCCATTCGAGTAGCCGGTGAGCGCTATTATACCGACGGACAGGTGAGCAATAAGTTTACCGGTAAAGATGATGAAGCTAAGAATGAACATTACAACGGCCGCATCAAATTATTATTCCAACCTTCTGAAACGTTCAGTGCTCTAGCGACAATCGGCCAAGACAAAGTCGAGAAAGGTGATGAGCGCCTTTGTGGCACTAATTCGAATAAAGCGGGAGTATTCAGCTGCGACGATGAAAAATTTGAAGCCTTTCATGATATCGAAGGCGACTATAAAAAGCGCATGAATTATCAGAGTTTAAAAATTCAAGCGCAGCTTTCCGATGCCATCGCTTTAACTTCTACGACATCTCATTCGACCAAAACGGATGATGATAATATGGATGCCGATGCGTTAGCACCAACTACGTCAGATTATGCCGGCGCTGCGGGAATAGGAACTCGAGTTCAAAACGAAAAAGATAAAAGCATCAGCCAGGAATTCCGCTTCTCTTTTGAAAATGAAACCGTTCGTGCGAGTGCCGGATATTTTTATAATCAGAGTAAAGAAGAGCGTGCCTACGATTTCTTACTAGCCAATCCTCTGAATGCCTACTTGCCTAATTTCTATGAAGTCACAGGACTTTTAGCGGGACTAGGTGCTCTTGCTCCCTATGAAAACGGTTATAGCGATACGATTTTAGAAACCAACTATGTTGATGAAGGTTCTAGTCGCGAAACGACGAACCATGCTTTATTTATGGAAGCCGATTGGGATATTACTCAAGCAACTACTCTATTATTTGGCTTGCGCTTAGATTACGAAAAGAACCGAAATACGGCCGGTATTGCAGCACAAAATGTAAACCAAGACGATATTGAAGCGATTAATTCTCACGCAGGAGCTTATTTTAATACCTTAACGTCTGCAGCAACTTATCAACAGTATTGGCAACAACTCGGTTTAGCAGCCGCGCCTACTGCCGAGCAAGCAGCAAGTATTGCACAAGGCACCTTTAATTCATTCCTTCCTTATTTGATGGCAGGTAATGTTGATATTTCTGGCGGCCCTGGTGCAATCAATTTCCAAGCGGGTGACCTTAACAACATGTTAAATTCACTGGCTGCAAGTGCCAGTAATACCACCAAAAAAGATACGACACATCGTGTTCTTCTACCCAAGTTTGGTATTCGCCACCAATTCACTGATGATATAGGCGCAGGTTATTTAATCTCTCGCGGCTACCGTTCTGGCGGTATCAGTTTAAACCCTACAGGTGTTGAGCCTACGGTGGAGTATGATCCTGAATTTGTAACCAACCATGAATTATCTTTCCGTTCTACCTGGTTAAATAAAAGCTTAACCGCTAATGCCAACCTGTATTACATGGAGTGGGAAGACCAGCAAGTTCAAATCATTGGTACGAATAACATATATGACCGTTATATTGATAACGCAGGTTCTTCGACCTTGAAAGGGATTGAATTGGATATTGCGTACAATGGAGACTCTGGTTTACAGCTATTCACAAATGCCGCTATTGCTAAAACACGTTATGAAGATTTCACCACAGGTAATAAAAACTATAAGGGTAATCAGTTCCAGAACGCCCCGGAGAAAACCATGACGGCAGGAATTGGTTTTGACCAAGGGATGGGCTTTAACGCTTACGTAATTGCGAACCATACCGGCGAATCTTATTTAAATAATGAGAATACGAAAAAATTAGCCGCTTATACAGTGACCAACTTACGCTTGGGCTATCAAGCTGATGTATGGAAACTGCATGGTTATGTTAATAACGTATTTGACCGCCAAGCCAAAACGTATTCTTACAGCTATGAAGATTATTCGGGTAACTTCACGCTTTATGGTGATCGAAATCACAGAATTCCGTTACGTAGCATGGGGCTGATCGCTCAATACGACTTCTAATTTTTTAAGATCAGAGATAACAGCAGCGTCTTTTAAGGCCCTGCTGTTTTCTTGTATTTAGATGTAATTATTAACAAGGAAATATTATGCCTCTAGGAATTTTTTTACTCTGGCCGTCATTACATCTAATGTATGGTCTAACAGAACATCGCAGTAGTCGAATCGATAGTAAACGTCGCTATAGCGGACGAATCGTATTGATCATTTCTTTGTTATTTATGAGCCAACCTTTTGGCTTAGAGAAAGGCATTTTTTATTGGTTATTTGCTTTAATGGCTATTGCTCTCTGCTTTGTACAACTCAGACTCTGGCAGCCTAAAGTCGTTAAAATAATTACGGCACTTAGTATTATTGGCTTTATTACAGCAGGATCTGTTCATGTCTTTAATTAATCGATTCTTTAATCATAATGCCAGTAAAAATACCGCAGCCATACTTGGCTCTTTATTAGCAACAGTTGCATTAACCGTTTGCATCACCTTGTTATGGCCTTTTGGTGATGTCGTAGAACAGATTTTTGCCGGCGGCACCTTCTTTTTTGTTTTTTGGGCATCGCTTTTTTATTGGGCGATATTGGCTGATAGTGGCATCCAAGCGTGGACAAGAATGTTACTCGTACTGCTACCTATATTGGCTATCGACATTATTAGCCTTTTTTTCAACCTGCAACTTAAATAGGGATCCCCATGGAACAGAAAACCCATAAAAAGCTCTACTCAACCCATGCTTGGATCGGTATTATTTCAGGCATTTTATTATTCATTGTCACCTTTTCAGGGATTCCTGCCATGTTCGATCATGAAATCGAATACTGGCAATACCCTGCTTATAGCAAGCAACAGAATACAACAGAATTACAAACGCCCTTTGATTTAGAACGGACTTTTAAAAAGAGCAAAGATTTAAATTTTGATCATGATAGCTATTTCATTCAACCCGCTAATGAAATCAACAACCATGTAATTCTTGCACACTTTTCTGAAGGTGAAGAGCCTGATATACGCTATCTTAATGCGGATACTTACCAAGAATTCCCAACATCACCATCAGAGCTGAATCACTTACTGTCTCACTTGCATACCGATTTGCACCTGCCAAGACCTTGGGGTCGTTACCTCGTAGGGCTTTCAGGAATGGCGATGTTATTAGCCATCATTGCCGGCATATTTATTCATATAAAGTGGCGCAAAGAATTTGTTATGTTACGTCCGAAGCGCAGCTGGCGTTTATTATTAACCGACCAACATAAGCTGCTAGGGTTATGGTCTTTACCTTTTACTTTTATATTGGCATTTACCGGCACTATCTTAGGTTTGTTAGGATTAATATCCCCTATTCTAGCGCTAGCCGCTTTTAACGGCGATGTCGAAAAAGCAACGATTGCCGTTCTCGGCCCAACGGCAGAAGTAACCAACGAATATACTCCGGTATATCCCACTAATGAATTATGGAATCGCTTAACAGTTGACCTTCCTGATATTTCTATAGATTTCATTCAAGTTTCAGGCTTGAAAATTTCTGAGGTTGCTATCAAAGACAGAGCATTACAGACAGAAACAAAATTAATGACGGATGTTGGCGGTATTATAAAGTTCAGTGGTTATCATAAGGATAAATTGAGTAACCTTGAAACGGTGACTTATAACCTAAGTACTGGAGAAAAGATTCATACAGGATCCTTTGTTGATAAAGGACCGTTCCAGCGCATTTTTGCTGCGGTGACACCTTTGCACTACGTGTTATTTGGTAATACTTGGTTGAAAGTTTTCTACGCTCTATCCGCGCTTGCGGCCTGTGGATTAATTTTAACCGGTAACATGCTGTGGTTACATCGACGAGGTCATGGCATGAAACACTGGCTGAGTAGAGCGACACTGGGAGTTTGTGGAGGTCTAGTGGTTGCGACAAGTTTAAGTTTTGCTAGCAGTCAAATCCTCTATGCCTTTAATTTCTCCCTCGCGTCAGGCTCACATCACCTGGGTGAAGAGTGGTCATTTTGGTTAACTTGGCTGGTCATGATCATCACACCTTTTATTATTAAAGATGGTTTTAAACTGAGTCACTATTTCTTACGTATAACCAGCCTTGGAATGCTCGCTACTTTATTCGCTGATGGTTTCATTAATCAACGCTGGATTTGGGCAACCGAAGGCTGGATCTTTTATATTCAAACTAGCCTATTACTGACAGGGGTCTTATTCTTATATTTAGATTTGAAAATGCCATGGCAACCTAGCCAAAAAATGGCCGCCACAAATTCGAATGCTATTTCTGATGAGTTTGCTTCCTATAAGCCCCAGGAGTAAGCCCCGTCACCTTTTTAAACGCCACATAAAAAGTGGATTTTGAGTTAAAGCCAACGTCATAACAAATTCTGGATATCTGTGCATCAGAATCCAGTAATAATGACTTGGCTTTATCGACTCGGTATAAATTAACCCAGTCGTAGAAGTTACCCCCAGAGCACTCATTAATCGCTTTGGATGCTAAATGCACATTCAACCCAGCGGCTTCGGCTAAACGGCTTAACGAGAGATCGTTTTGTTGAAATAACCCTGCTGCTAATGGCACCTCTAACGCTAGAAAAGCACTCTGTATTTCAGACTCCTGAGTATTGCTTTCATCAACATCGACCTTATTTTCATTCGCACTATTAGCAAGCTCATGATTACTCTCAACGTCTTCAGTACTCTTAATACCAACATACGACTTAGGTAATTTGGCCTGTAATAAAAAGAAGTAGCACAAGTACCCGACTAAAATTCCAGCCCCCATACTCAATATCATATTAGTGCCGCTGCCATAGCCGGATAAAGCACACAAAATCATACCCACAGCCAGCAATAACATCGCTTGGCTTACCCGTTGAATAAACCCATCGACGCGGCTACTCGGGCCCGATTTCACCAATAATTTCGTCCCATCTTTTGGATTCAGGTTAGCATCTAATAAAACCTTAACTCGCCACCAATAAAACAAAGTGAGCGCCGCAAGCAAGGCCAAATAATCACTACGGTAGGGCACAAAAGCCGTCCAACTACGATCAGGCAAAAATCCTTGATTCATGTATAAAATTTTATCGGCCCCAGGCATCAGCCAGAAAGGAACATCCCAGGCTAATACATACAAGCCCGGTATTAGGTGTAATAGGCCGAGTCCTTTGAATAGAATTAACTTACCTTTTAAACCACTGATATAGGCAAATAATAAAAATGGCGCCATCACCACTAACGGGTCCACCAGCTTGATAAAGCCAGGCCAACGCTCGTGCAAAGCAAAACTATGATAAATCAGCTCGAATAATTGCAGACATACCACCGCTAATAGAGCCAACAGATAATAATGAGTTTGCTGCTCACCTTTACCCTGCTGTACCCAACCCCAAGTGGCGAGCAATAAAATAATAGAGATCCCCAACGCAACCGCTGAAGTAATCCCAGAAATTAAATCCATAGTAGGTCTAAAACCCCAATAAAGAGTTCGACTCGATCAGTCCGAACCCATAAGTCATTGTTATCATTATTGTTTTTATAATTAAATCTAATTTGTCCGAATAGATAACGCAGGGCTATTAAATGCCTTAACTGCTCTATTCTAGTCGCCAATAGGGTATCGCCTATCACAATAATATCAATAACAATGAGATAAACAGATATGACTAAATTGTTACTAAGTGTAGCAGCGGCCAGCCTTTTAATGGCAGGCTGTACCGACGACAACGACGATAAGACTATTTCCGGCGGGTATAGCGCAGAGATTCGCTATACCAGTTACGGCGTTCCTCACATCAAGGCCGATAGCTATGGTGACCTTGGCTACGGAATTGGCTACGCCCACGCAGAAGAAAATCTATGCACATTATCTGAACAGCTGATGAAGCTGAAAGGCGAAAAATCGATGCACCTAGGTCCTGGTGCCGGTAATGCAAACCTGATCAGTGACCTAGGCTATAAAGCCCTAGGCTTACCAGAGCAAGCGAAAGACCTTTATAGTAAAACCACCGCCAAAGCGCAGCAAATCATGTCCGGTTATACCGCGGGCTTTAATCGATCTTTATCCGAGCGTGCAACCGCTGAAGATTACCCTAGTCCATGTCGTGGTGCTGAATGGGTAGAACCGATTACTGAATTTGATTTATTAGCATACCAGTTAGATATTTCTTTGCTTGCCAGTGGCCGCACCATGGCACCTGCCATTGCAGCCGCTAATCCACCGCAACAAGTAGCGGCAACTGAAGTAAAAGCCATCAATAATACAATCGCCAAACAGGGCGGCAAATCACTGGCCCCGGTTAAGCTGGATCTAGACTTAAATGTAGAACTCGATGCTAACCAAGTATTCACCTCAGAAGGCATCGGCAGTAATGGTTGGGGAATAGGCAGTGAACGCAGTGAGTCAGGCAACCCACTACTACTCGGCAACCCGCACTTTCCTTGGGATGGTGAATTACGTTTTTACGAAAACCACCTAACCATTCCTGGTGAACTCGACGTGACCGGCGTGACCTTCGTTGGTTTACCGGGCGTACTCGTTGGCTTCAATAAAGATATCGGTTGGACTCATACAGTATCTCAAGCCAAGCACTTAACCATGTACCAACTGCAGCTTGATCCTGCTAACCCTTTACGCTACAGCTATGACGGTGAATACCGTGATATGACCAGCAAGCAAATTGAAGTGCAGGTAAGGCAAGCCGATGGCAGTTTAGTTGCCGTACCAAAAACAGTTTATTCCAGTCATTACGGTCCAATAGTCGACCTTAGCAGTATCAGCCCAAGCCTAGGTTGGAATACCAGCAGCGCAATTACCTATCGTGATGCCAATGATCAGAACTATACCGTATTAGATCAGTGGCTTGCGATTAATGCCGCGAGCAGCAGCGATGAAGTGATTGCCGCTTTTGGGCAATTCCAAGGTAACCCTTGGGCTAATACCGTCATGATCGATAAAGACGATGCTACTTATGTTGATGCCAGTAATACGCCTAAATTAAGTACTGTTGCTGAGTCCTATGTACGCCAAGCAGTATTATCGCCTCAACTAGCGCCTATGTGGCAAAAAGGTGCGGGATCAGTATTGATTCCGGGCAATAGCAGCCTATTCGAATGGAGCGATGTAAATAATGGCTTAACGATCGTTTCAAATGCTCCCCAGCAGAATCGTGATGACTATGTATTCAACGCCAACAGTAGCCACTGGTTAACCAACCTTGATGCACCACTCACCGATTTTAGTATTATGTATGGCCCAGAAAATACTGAACGAAGTACCCGTACTCGTTATAATGCGCAAATGATTTCTGATCTTTCTGGCAATGGATTAGCTGGGGCAGACAACAAGTTTTCATTAACTGAATTACAATCGGTATTAACCCATAACCAATCACTTTATTCGACAGACTTTAGAGATGAACTCGTCAGTCACTGCCAAGCTGTGACTAACGTTGATCTTAACGGTGACATCATCGACTTAAGCACTGCGTGTACGGTATTAGCGAACTGGGATGGACACTACAATAGCGAAAGCATTGGCGCACACATCATGCGTGAATTCTTACAGCAGTATCGTGTCTCGGATCATACGGCGCTATCCGCTGATCTGTTCAGCACTGGTTTTAACGTTTTAAACCCGGCGACTACGCCAACAGGTTTAAATACAACCGGCGCAGCGGAAGCCTTAGCGATTGCAGTTAAGCGCTTAACGGACTTAGGCGTTGACCTGAACAGCACTTTTGGTGAGCTTCAATATGTGATTAAAAACGATCAACGCATCAGCGTGGATGGTGGTTATAGTTTTGAAGGTATGTTTAATATGATGGAAACTAAAATCCCATCGCGCAGTACTTCAGACTTTGCCAACCTGCCAACAGGTGCAGCAATCGCAGGCACTACGCTGACCTCAATGACTGAGGCTGATGCGCAAGAAGACTCTTCAGCTTATCGTATTAACTACGGTAGTAGCTTTGTTTTATCGTTAGAGATGACCCCAGAAGGCCCTAACGCCGAAGCTTTCTTAAGCTTTAGCCAATCACACGACCCAGAGTCCGATAACTTTGCTGATCAAACTCAGTTATTTTCAGAACAGACATGGCGCCCAGTATTATTTAACGAAGCTGATATTAAAGCGGACTTAAAGCGCACGGTGAATATTTCTCAGTGAACTTAGAACTATTTTTCTAAAACAAAAACGGCTTAGAAGTTACCTTCTAAGCCGTTTTTGTTGCATAGCGAAAAACAATTAATCCTTAGCGGTAATGCCATGACTCAACGCATAAAGCACAGGCACAACGCCTAACGTTAGCAAGGTGGCAAAAGCCAAGCCACAGCTAATCACCACCGCCATCGCACTAAAGAAAGGATCGGTTAATAACGGCATCATCCCCAAAATAGTTGTGACCGCCGCCATCATCACCGGACGTAAACGGCTGATAGACGCTTCAAAAACCGCATCGTATTTTTCTTTGCCTTGATCCAACTCTAATCGAATTTGATCCACCAACACAATACCGTTTTTCACAATCATCCCAGAAAGACTGAGCAACCCCAGCAACGCCATAAAACCAAACTCAGCGCCTAATCCTAACATGCCCGCGCTGACGCCAATCATTGCCAAAGGCACACAAGCCCAAATGACTAACGCACTGCGCAGTTCACTAAATAAAAGAACCGTAATAATAAACATAATGAGATAGCCAATGGGTAGAGAAGAAAAAATACTCGCCTGAGCATCTTTAGAAGACTCATACTCCCCACCCCAATTTAATTCATAACCTGCGGGCAAGTGAATCGCTTCTATCTGAGGGCGTAAACGCTTAAATAATTGATCTGCAGTAATATCCGCCGCCAAATCAGGATCAGCATAAACCTCAACCGTACGCTTACGATCACGACGAGAAATAATAGGATCTACAAAAACCACATCAAATTTTTCGACCACCTGCTGAATCGGAATATAACGACTAAAAACGGGGCTCCAAATTTGTAAGTCAGTTAAGCCCTCAACATCTAAACGCTCATACGCAGGCGGGCGGATAACAATGGGCTTTAAGGTCGTTCCATCACGATAAATACCCACCTGTTTACCGGAAAAACTAAGCTGTAATAAGTCATCTAAGTCTTGGCGTGAAATACCTGCACGGCGCGCATTTTCTTCAATGAATACCGGACGAATAACTTTTTCGCGCTCACGCCAATCATGGCGAACATTGGCCGCATCCTCATCTTGCAA
Source organism: uncultured Oleispira sp. (assembly GCA_913019965.1). Lineage (GTDB taxonomy): Bacteria > Pseudomonadota > Gammaproteobacteria > Pseudomonadales > Oceanobacteraceae > Oleispira. The sequence goes on along the minus strand of CAJVZR010000025.1, from coordinate 3,785 downwards.
GAAAATCATTTTCGCTTGCTCGGCTAATTGCCTTAATTGCTCTTGATCAGGGCCGGAAAAACGCGCTTCGATTTTAGCACTGGTACCTGGGCCAATTTGCAAACGTTTAAATTTAACAAAAGCATTCGGAATATTATTCGCAACCCAACGTTGTGCACCAGCGATCATCGGCGCTATTTGCTCTCTATCCTCAGTACGAATCATTACCTGCGCATAAGATGCATACTGACGCTCAGGGCCGTAGGTCAGCATGAAGCGTAACTCACCTTGACCAACGGTTGACGAAGTAAACTGAACCCCATCTTGCTGTTGAAAATAACCTTCTAATAACAGCGCTTTATCTTGAGTACTGCGAATATCACTGCCTTCCGGCAACCAGATATCCACTAGAAACATCGGCGTATTCGACGGTGGAAAAAAGCTTTGTTTTACAAAACCAAAACCTGCAATTGCAACGAACAAAGCCAATACCATCGCTAACATAGTCTTGCCACGGTTATGCAGCATAAAGGTTAAAATTTTACGATAAACCTCATAAACAAAACCATGATAAGGATCCACTGCTTCTCCAGCATTATCCTGTTTTGATAATAAGCTTTTCTGTTCGTGTTTATTAAACAGCAAATGGCATAAAAACGGCGTTAATGTCAGTGCCGTAATCCAACTCAATAATAATGAAATTAATAACACATAAAATAATTCACCGACAAATTCACCGGTGGAATCCGGTGACAAACCAATCGGCGCAAACGCCGTAACCGCAATCACAGTCGCCCCTAATAATGGCCACTGAGTTTGCTGGACAATGTCATAAGCAGCGCGAGTACGGGTAAGGCCTTTTTGAATACCGACCATAATGCCCTCGGTAATAACCAAGGCATTATCGACCAACATACCTAACGCAATGATCAATGCACCTAATGAAATCCGATGTAATTCAATATTTAAAACCTTCATCGCAATAAAGGTGCCTAATATTGTAATTAATAAGATTGCGCCAATAATAATACCCGCACGCATCCCCATAAAAACTAATAACACCGCAATCACAATAATGACAGAAGCAATTAAATTGAGAACAAAACCAGAAGAAGAAGCATCCACTTCCGCTGGCTGGTCATACAAGGTATGCATCTCGACTCCAAGCGGACGATTGATGTCTAACTGTTGTAACTTCGCTCTAACTTTCTCTCCGACCTTTACTACATTAACCCCGGTATTAAACGAAATACCCAAGTGCAAAGAAGCCTGACTATTATAATTAACCAAGTGTTGAGGGACTTCCGCTATGCCCTCAGAAATATTCGCGATGTCGCGTAAAAATATAAGTTTTTCAGAACCCGGAAGGCTGACCAGTAAGTCTCCCATTTGCTGCACCGAGGTAAACTCACCGGTAGGGTGAATACGCACATACTCATCGCCAATACGAATATGGCCCGCATCTTCTACCGCATTTTGAGTATTTAATAGCTGATATAGCCGAGATAACGGAATACCTAAGTTCGTCATACGTTCGCGAGAAATATCGATGAAAACTTGCTCTTTTTGCGTACCGGCAATACTGACTTTTGCAATGCCGTCTAAGGTGGTTAAATCACGTTTTAGATAATCCGCATAATCAGCCAACTCTTGGTAGCTATAGTCTTTCCCTGTTAGCGCTAGCAGTACACCAAACACATCACCGAAGTCATCTTTCACCATCGGGGCAATAGCACCAGGAGGTAACGACGACTGCATATCTCGAACCTTTCTTCTAAGTTCATCCCAAATTTGGGGTAACTCAGAAGATTTATACGTGGGTTTAATCTGTAAATGAATTTGTGAAAAGCCCGCTTTAGAAATTGAGTCCACATAATCAATATAAGGCAGTGCCTGAATTGCATTCTCTAAAGGCGCCGTTACCTCTTCTTCTACCTGCAAGGCATTCGCCCCAGGATAATAGGTAAAAACCATCGCTTCTTTAATGGTAAATTGCGGATCTTCTAAACGGCCTAAGCCTAGATAACTAACAATACCGCCGACCAATAAAACCAATAATAGCATCCAGCTCGTGGTGCTATTATTAATAAAATAAGTGGCAATATTACTCGGTTTATTACTTAAAGACTCAGACATCATTATAGTCCTCGCTCTTGCACCCAAGGGCGAACACGCATGCCTTCATGCGCTTGATGAACCCCTGCCGCGACAATTCTTTCTCCGGCTTGCAGACCCGATAAAATTTCAATGCCCGACGGTGTTAACTTACCCACAGAAACCGCTCGTGGTGTTAACGTCATATCACCATTAACAACCCACACTTTCGCTTGTGATGATCCCTCTTGCTGATCATCGCCTTGGAAAACCGCTTTTGCAGGAATTGTTACCACAGACACTTGATTACTTAATACCTGACTCAAGTCCACATGCACACTGGCTGACATACCCGGTAATAAATTCAACTTAGCAGGGCGCGGTAACGTCAGTGTTACGGTGAAACTGCCCGTAGCGGCATCCGCTTGAGCATTATGCTCTTTATAGGTCGATAAAAAGCGCTTACCCGGAATTGCCTCAAACTCTACTTCCGGCTGATAATTGTTTTCTCCTTTTGACTCGGCCATATTCGCCATCAAGCTTTCAGGCAACTGCATACGCACTTCTAATTGATCCCGTGCCTGCAGCATCATTACCATTTTTCCCGCTGCTACAGGTTGATGGTTATCCACATAGACTTGAGAGATTTGTCCGCTAAAAGGCGCTTTCAGCTTGGTATACGACAAGTCGGTACGGGCCGCACTCAAAGCTGCTTCACTTATTTCTAACTCAGCTTTGGCTTGATCAAACTGGGCTTGAGATACCTGTTGGCGTTCAAATAGCCCTTTAATACGCTGAAACTGAGCAAGGGCTAACTTCTGGCGCGCTTTACGGTCATTCACCAGTATTTGATAATCCGAAGGATCTAAGACAGCGAGTACCGTTCCTCGGCGAACATCGGTTCCTGCTTTTGCCGGTAATGATTGCAATTCACCGGCAACCCTAAAGGCCAGTTCCGCTCGCTCTGCAGAATGTACTTGAGCCGGAAATTTACGCATCGTGCCTGCTTCAGCAGAGTGGACTTGAAAAATCTTTACCGAACGAATGGGTTCATTTACTTCTGCCGAATCTTCTGAAGAGCAGGCAGATAATAAAAAAGAAAGTAATAACACAAGGTATAAAGAGGGATAACGCATTGGATGTTCCTATCTGAAGGTCTATATCTATTCTAGGCGAATATTACAGTTTGCATCAGATAGGAAATCGACAACCTGTTGTCCCGATATTAGAACAATAAAGGGAAAAACAGGCAGATATTTAACGTTTTTGGCAAAACGTCAATTAAAGACCTTTCACCGCGTAAATGCCTTCCGCATTACGCCAGTAACCACGGTAGTCCATGCCATAGCCAAATAGGTAGCGATCTTCAACATCCAAGCCTGAGAAATCAACTTGAAGGTTAGTATTCTTACGATCGTGAACTTTCGTGATCAATACCGCAGTAATCACTTCAGTAGCGCCTTGTGCTTTACAAGCTTCAACCACTTCCGCCAAAGTATTACCTTCGTCGAAAATATCATCCAAGATCAAAACAGTACGGCCATCCATTGGGCAAGAAGGCAGTGCCTGCCACTGCAGCTCAGTTTGACCTTCAGTCTCACCGCGATAGCGAGTTGCATGCATGTAACCGACTTCCAATGGGAAGTTTAGTAGCGGGAGTAATTTACCCGCGAAAATCAGACCACCATTCATGATCGAGTAAACGACAGGCA